>NZ_JBINJY010000001.1:0-309733 GCF_043951805.1 Companilactobacillus sp. FL22-1 | reverse complement strand
TATTTTATATATTGTAGTAATTATAATCAGAGAATTAATTGTTTAAAAATAATGTATATTCATGTGCTTTAAAATAAAAATCGCTATTTTGAGTAAAATGAGTTGACAGCGCTTACAAAACCATGATAGATTATGGGCGAAGTCAAAGGGTGTTACTATTCGATTAGGCACGACCTGGGAAGAGTTAGAAAAACTATTCTTAGGTCGTTTTTTATTTGTTTCAAGAAAGGATGATGTCAATATAAGTTGATTTATTCGAAATATTTTACAGAAAAGAGTATTAGGTAAATGAGAGTAATCAAGAAAATTAACCATAATGCTGTTTTGGTAAATGATAATGAAACTGAGAAGATTGTTTTAGGTAAAGGAATAGGCTTTTCTGCTAAGCCAGGAGATAGTCTTGAACGAGAAATGGCAGAAAAAGTGTTTGTACTTGATTCCAAAGAGAAAACCAAGATGTTTAGTGAAATGGTTAATCAAATTCCCCTGGAGTATATCGAATTTTCAGAAGAAATCGTTAATTACATTAAGCAGCATATTTCCAAGCCTTTAGATTCAAATATTTTTATTGCGTTAACAGACCACATTTATTTTGCAATTCAACGACAGACTGATGATGCAAGTATTGCTGCCATCATGTTACCAGAGATGAAGATGTTGTACCCCGATGAGTTCAAAACTGCTCAAGGAGTTGTTGATTTAATCAATCAAGCTTATCAAACGCAACTCTCTATCAATGAGACTGGTTTTATTACAATGCATATTGTTAATGCAGAACTGGGTGAGCAGAATAGTTTCAATAGTCTGAGAATTATGGAAATTACCAAATTTATTTTAGATTATCTTGATGCGCATGGTTTTCAAGCTTTGAACAAAGATTCATTTTTATACAATCGTTTGATGATCCACATTCGCTTCTTAGTTCAAAGATTGATCTATGATGAATCAACCCAAGATACTGATCAATCATTATTTAAAGATTCGTTTAAAGATGGCCAGGAATACCGATTGGCTAATAAGATTGCTGAATTGGTCGAACAAAAGTATGACTTACAAGTTAACGAGAGCGAACGGTTATACTTAGCAATTCATTTAATGAGAATAAACAATAATATCAGGGCGTAACCGATTATTCGGGCGTGACCTCATGACATACATTTTTTGTGTATGCTATGAGGTCTTTTTTTATAGGAGGAAAGTATGGGAAAAGTAATTTTCAATTCAGATGATTTTGGATATAGCCGTGGCGTTAATTATGGAATCGTTGATGCGTATCAACACGGCATTTTAACTTCAACAACTTTGATGGCTAATATGCCAGGCTTTGAACAAGCGGTTAATTTCAAAAATGATTTACCTAATTTAGGAGTGGGAGTGCATTTAACACTGACTTGCGGTGATCCGCTCTTAAAAAATGTTGATACTCTAACTGATCAGGAGGGACATTTTAAAAAGTTAAGTTTTTATCATGACCCCGATTTTCAGATTGATTGGGACCAATTATATCAAGAGTGGAATGCTCAAATTCAAAAAGTCTATCGTGCCGGCATAATACCAACTCACTTGGACAGTCATCATCACACACATTCCTTTGGCAAAAATCAAGAAGTAGTTATTGCGTTGGCTAAGAAATATGATCTACCGGTGCGCAGTAATTTTGAACGGCATAACGAAGTTAAACATACTGATTATTTCGAGCCTTACTTCGATGATGTGGGTGAAGAAGATCAAAACAAGTGGCAAACAAATCGTACTAGGGAACAACAAATTGAAGAGTTACTGATTCAGTTACGTAGCGATGAGACGAGTGAAGTCATGTGCCACACTGCCTATATTGATCAAACTTTGAAAAATGGTTCGAGCTTTACGATCCCTAGGGTCAATCAAGTGGAATATTTGATAGATTCAGATTTTGCTCAAGAAGTTAGGGATGATGCAGAAATTGAATTAGTAAATTATGGAGATATTTTTAATTAGGAGGATGGAAAAATGGGTGGATTTAAAAAAGGTTTACAGAACTTAGGCCGTGCTATGTTGCTACCAGTAGCAGCCTTGCCTTTAGCCGGATTAATTTTAAGATTAGCTGCCCCAGATATGTTGAACGTACCGATTTTGATGGCAGCTGGTAATGCCGTATTTGGAAATTTAGATATTTTATTTGCAATAGGTGTCGCTATTGGTTTTGCCAAAGCGAAGGACAAAGGGATTCCTGCTCTAACAGGATTTCTAGCCATTATTACTTTGAAACAAGGTTTGGAAATCATCAACAAATCGATCGATATGGGGATTTTTGGTGGAATCATATCTGGTTTGATTGCTGCCTGGACATACAACCGTTTTAAAAATCAAAAATTACCAATGGTCTTTTCTTATTTTGGTGGTGAGAAATTCCCACTGACAATGGTATTGGTTTTCCAAACGATTTCAGCAGTTGTATTCGGTTATATTTGGCCAATCATTCAAGCCGGGATCGATCAATTTGCCAAGCTATTAATGGGTATGGGAGCGTTTGGTGTCGGAATTTTTATGTTTCTCAATCGACTCTTGATTCCATTTGGACTGCACCACGTTATGAATACTTATGTTTATTATGATATGGGTAAATATGTCGCACCGAGTGGCAAAATTTTTCATGGAGAAATTACTCGTTTTATCAATGGAGACCCTAACGCCGGACTGTTCTTATCAGGATTCTTTGTAATTATGATGTTCGGTGTTCCCGCAATCTGTTTAGCAATTTATAACGCCGCTTATAAAGATAGAAAAGATGAAGTCAAAGGTATCATGGGTGGTGGCGCTACAACATCTTTTGTAGCCGGAATCACTGAACCAGTTGAATTTACATTTATGTTTATCTCACCAATGCTTTATGTAATACATGCTATCTATGCCGGACTAGCTGGTTTTGTCTGTGCCTTGTTGAATATTAAAATAGGGTTTACTTTCGGATCTAGTATTATCGATTACTTGATCAACTTCAAAATTGCGACGAATCCGATTTTAATTTTACCGGTGGGACTTGCCTTCTTCGCCCTTTACTACTTCACTTTCTATTACGTGATCAAATTGAATAGCATCCCAACTATTGGGCGTGAAGAGCAGCATGATTATGGGACTGAGGCAACTGATGAAGAAGAAAACCTCTCAATGGGTAGTAAGAACTACGGTTATACCGCTAAGAAGATGCTCCAAGCTTTTGGTGGAAAAGATAATATTGAAGATGCTTATAGTTGTAACACAAGATTAAGAGTTGAAGTAAAAGATCCATCGGTTGTTGATGAACAAAGAATCAAGCAGATGGGTGTCAGTGGCATTATCAAGCCGACAGAGAATAATTTCCAAGTAGTTATTGGTTTGGAAGTGACTTATATCATGTCCGAATTTGGTAAATTACTTGAAGCTGACTAAAGGAGAAAAATATGTTTTTTCAAAAAAAGAAAGTATTAAAAGCAGTCGCTAATGGACAAATCATTCCTTTATCAGAAGTAAACGATGAGGTCTTCTCGGCTAAGATGATGGGAGCAGGTTTTGCTATCAAAGATCATGACGGGAGAATTCATGCTCCAATCAGTGGAAAAATCGAGAGCGTTTTTCCAACGCTACATGCTATTACCATCAAAGCTAATAACGGCGTTATGGTATTAGTTCACATGGGCCTAGATACAGTTGATCTAAAAGGAGAACCATTTGATCTCTTGGTTCATCAAGGTGACTTAGTTAGCGAAGGTCAAGAGATTGCCCGGATGAATCTAAAACTGTTAACAGAGAAAAATAAGGATAGTACCGTGATAGTCGTTTTACCTGACGTTCAAAACGGGACAGTCACTGAAAGTACAACTAGTTCTATTTCCGATATTGCATTTAAATTTTAATCAAAATCGAGGGCAGGTATATAAAATGAAAACTGAAAATCTACATATAACAATTGCAGGCGGTGGAAGTACTTATACACCCGGAATCATCATGGCAGTATTAAATAATATTGACCGTTTTCCAATCTCAGCGATCACTCTTTACGATATTGATGAAGAACGCAACGACGATATGTTCTTGATCATTCGATACATGTTACAAAATAACAATCTACCAGATGTATCGCTTGTGCAAACTAGTGATCCAGAAGAAGCCTTTAGAGACGTCGACTTTGTCTTCTCACAAATTCGTGTTGGTGGAATGGAAATGCGAGAAAAAGACGAGAAGATACCATTAAAATATGGCTTAGTTGGTCAAGAAACGTGTGGGTTAGGAGGATTTGCTTACGGATTACGTTCAATCGGTGGGTTGTTGGAAATCGTAGGCTTTGTACAAAAATATTCACCTCAAGCTTGGATACTCAACTATACTAATCCGGAAACTTTAATTTCCGAAGCAGTTCGTCGAGTATATCCGCACGTGAAAATGCTCAATGCATGTGATATGACGATTTCTTTAGAAGAAACCATTGCCAGAAATTATGGTTACGATCGTGAGAATTGGATTCCTCAATATTATGGATTAAATCACTTCGGTTGGTACACTTCGATTTATAATAAGAAGTTAGAACGAGATGTAATGCCAGAATTGATTCAAAAGTTACAAGAACAGCCCATGAAAGTTGCTTCCTTCAACTCTGGTGACAATTCATGGCAAGATGCTTGGGACATGCTAAGCAAGATTTCGACCAACTTTCCAGATCAAATTGCCAATAATTATCTGGAGTACTATCTTTATTCTGATGAGGTGGTTGAACACGCTGACCCTAACTACACTCGGGCTAATCAAGTCATGGATGGCCGTCTAAAGCATACTAAAGAAGTTGCAGAACTGATTCGTCGGGGAGAAACTGGAGATGTCATCGATTTTGATTTTGGAGAACACGGTCAATATATTGTAGATATGGCTACCTCGATTCTGAATGATGAACATCGTCGCTTTATGTTGATCGTTCCTAATTTTGGGGCAATTCCTAATTTACGTGAGGATGCCGTGGTTGAAGTTCCAGCCTATGTGGGACGTCTAGGTGCGGAGCCAATTGCTATGCGTCATCATATTAATGATTTCCATAAAGGCTTGATGGAAGCTCAAAACGCAGCTGAAAAATTACTAGTTGATGCTTTCTTTGAACATTCATATTCTAAGGCTCTTCAAGCCTTCACCCTGAACCAGACTGTCAATTCAGCCCAGAAAGCTAAAAAAGTTCTCGATGAAATGATTATTGCTAACAAAGATTACTGGCCAGAATTGAAAAAAACTGAAATAGCTGTTAAAGAATAACCGATATTATGAGCATCCTTAAAAGGGGTGCTTTTTTCGTTAACCATGTATAATACGAGTAAGTAATAGTTTGAGAAAGTGGTGATGACCTTGTCAAAATCAAAGTATCTTCTTGACGACTCTGATTTTCATCAATATCGTGATTTATTTTTATATTCGTTTAATCTGCCTGAGGACAATCCCTATCGTGCAATTCTGAAACGAGTCTTTACCAATTCACGTGTTTACGGGATCAAAACGGCTGATGAGTTACAGGCCTCAGTGACTAGTATCCCTTTTGAAGTGAATTTCTTTGATAAGAATATACCTATGGCGGGTATAGCTAATGTCATGAGCGCTCCAGAATATGTTCAGAATAACAGTATCGACAAGTTAATGAAGCAGGCTTTTACCGACATGCACCAAAAGAATATCCCGATTTCATATTTGGGACCGTTCTCGTATGACTATTATCGGCGATTTGGTTATGAGCAGGTGTTTGAAGGTTTACAGATAACGATGCTGTTTACCAATTTGATTAGGTATAAGCAGTCTTTTATGGGCCATTTAAAACGTTTTAAATATTCAGAGGCTCAGGATTTGATTGGTGAACTGTTTGCTGAGCATAACGATTCCGCAACGATCATTCGTGATAATTGGTGGTGGGAAAATCTTGCAATAATGTTTCCCAAGGATCGATTAGCCGTTTACTATAATGAATTCAACGAGGTTAATGGTTATGTTCGATATGCTTTGGAAGCGGAGAACTTCGTGGTGAGAGATATGTATTATCAATCGCCGGATGCATTTATTGGCCTAATTCATTTTATAAATAAACACCGATCAGTTTATAAAAATATTATTATCAATTCGACCGATATCAATTTGAAAGTCAATAATTTTACAACTGATCCATCCCAAGCTCAGGTCATGATCAAACCTTCAATGATGGCAAGAATTGTTGATTTTAAACGATTCCTTCAACAATATCCTTTACAAGTCGATAATATGGAAACAATTGAGTTGGAAGTTAATGATTTCTTGTCATGGAACAATCACATTTGGAAGCTGGTCGTAAAAGATGGACAAATAGGAATTGATAAATCAGATATTGAAATTCCCGAAGTAATCGTTGACGTTCAAACCTTAACTAAGGCGATGTTTGGTTATCAGTCATTAAAAGAGTCGTTTTTGGTGGGCAATGTTCAAGGTAATCAAGATAAAATCGAAGCTCTGGACAAACTGTTCATTCATCAAAAATCACAGTTAAAAGATAGTTTTTGATACGACATAGTTTTATCGCCAAGATTCACATCAAAGCCCTAAAGATAAAAATATCCTCTGACTCTTGAAGTCAGAGGATATTTTACGTTAATACGTTAAAATGCTTAGGATACGTTTCAGGTGGATTTTGTTATAATAGCCATGAAAACGATTATTAAGGAATATAATTATGGCTAATAATGATCTTCTTGCAGCACAAGTACGCTCCGCTTTAAAACAAGTTATCGATCCAGAACTAGGAATCAACATTGTTGATCTGGGTTTGATCTATGAAGTTGAAATAGAGCAACAGCATCATGCCGTTATAACGATGACTTTGACGACTATGGGTTGTCCATTGAGCGATATGTTACACGATGGCATTAAGGAAACGGTCGAATCTGTCCCAGGTGTTGAAAGCTGTGAAATACAGTTGGTTTGGTACCCACTATGGGATCTGTCCCAAATGAGCCCAGAAGCGAGAAAAACTTTGAGGATTCCTGAAGGGATGGAGTGGTTAAATGGAAAAAATAATTGATTTTGAGGTTCCTATCAAAGAACTGGCCGATCAATATCCTGATTTTGTCTCAATCATGTACGATTTAGGCTTTACCAAAATTAAAGTTCCCGGAATGTTAGGCAGTGTAGGTAAATTTATTAATTTAAAAAAGGGTTCTCGGGCAATAGGAATACCATTGGATCAGATTGCCGCAAAATTCGTGGAGAAAGGTTATTCGTTAAAAAATTATGAGCCAAACAAATAGTATTCAGCGTCAAAAGAAGATAGTTGAAATTTTGAACTTTCTGCACCAGGGTGGCGACTTTGATGAAGCCAAAAAGATGTTTGATGAATCCTTTTCCAGTGTCGATGTCTCAGAGATAACTGCGGCAGAACGGGAATTGATTGCCAATGGCCTTAATCCGATGGAGATTCAGAATCTTTGCAACGTTCATGCAGCGGTCTTCAAAGGTTCGATCACCGATAACAAATCCACCCCCGCCTTTGAAAAACCAGGTCATCCAGTCTCGACGATGAAATTAGAGAACTTGGTGATAACTTCCTTGATCAACGACGAATTGTTACCATGTTTGAAGAAATGGCAACAAGATGGGAAAAATGAGCGTTACTTAAAACGTATGCGTAACGCATTAAAAGATTTAATGAAAATCGATAAACATTATACCCGTAAAGAAAATCTGATTTTTCCTTTGATGGATAAGTACGGTATTACGGCACCACCGAAAGTCATGTGGGGCGTTGATGATGAAATCAGATCTTGGATCAAAGAAGCTAACCAAATGGTCAATGCTGATCCTTTGCCTGATAAATACGCAATTGAAAAATCAATCGAAAAAGCCTCAAAAGAAGTCTTAGAGATGATTTTTAAAGAAGAAGAAATCATGATTCCCATGTTGGATGAGGTCGCCAGTCCCAATGATTGGTATGAAATTGAAAAAGAGGAACCAGAATTGGGGTATACTTTGATTTCCCAACCATTACCGTGGAAACCAACTGCTCAAGAAATTGAGGAAAGTAAAGGTAAGAAAACCTCTGATATCGCACAGGAATTGAATCAGATGGCAAAAAACTTAGCTGAATCACAGAATTTGACAGAACCTACTCAACCAAAACATTCGAAAAAGAAAATGCCAGTCCATGAAAAGATTCGTCAGCGTTCACAAACGATGCCTACCACGCTGGAGTTTCCTTCCTTGGAGGGCATTAATGTGAAGTTCGACAGTGGGTCAATGAATTTGCAGGAATTGACGGCGTTGTTCAAAATCCTGCCAGTTGATTTGACTTTTGTGGATGCAACAGATCATGTTAAATGGTTTTCAAATTCTGCTGATCGAGTTTTTCCACGAACTAAGGCAGTTATTGGTCGAGCGGTAGTTAATTGTCATCCGCCTAAGAGTGTGGATAAGGTTGAGAAAATTTTGCAAGATTTTCATGAAGGTAAGTCAGATAAAAACGAATTCTGGTTGAATCTGCATGGAAAAATTTTTGTATATATCCGTTATTATGCTTTGCGTGATGAAACTGGCACCTATTTAGGTTGTTTAGAAGTTACACAAGATGTCACGCATATTCGCAGTTTAACAGGTGAAAAGAAATTATAAGAATCTTTCGATAATAACTTGAAACGTATGTTCGTCTAAACTACTATTAGATTGATTAAGGAAATTACGGAGGGATTATTTTGAAAAAGAGTGCTTCATTATTATTAAGTGGAATTTTAGTTTCTGGAATGGCATTTGGAACCATCATCACGCCCGCAACAGTTCAAGCTGCAACTGAGAGTACCCAAGCAACTACTGATGTAACTAATACCGTAACCTATTATGATAGATCTGGTGCAGAGGTAGCTACTAAATCAGTTACTGGCAAACAAGGTGCTAAGATCGGAGTTGTACCTGATGGCTATGCTTTAGTTGACGGTTCTAACGTTGTATTTGGTGCAGAGGGAGCAAAAGTTGGAGTACCTGTAACACCAATGATTTCTTCCAAAGTTAACTTTGTTGACCAAAATGATAAATTAGTTCAAACAATTACCGTTAATGGCGGTGATGGCAATGCTTACACCTTATCCGATTTACCAGAAGGTTGTTCATGGCCAAAGGATGCTACTAAGACTATTACCTTAGAATCAGGTAAGGAATATAACGTTACTGTCAACAAACAAGTTGCTAATACGATTATTTTTAAGACAGCTGATGAAACTGAAGTTGGCAGAACTCAAATTTTTGGCGACAAAGTTGGTGATAAGGTTACTTTGACAAGTGATCAAGTACCTGCTGGATATTCAGTAAGCAATAATGATTTAAATCTTCAAAGCGATGGCAATACACAATTCGTTACCGTAACTAAGAATGCTGAGGGAATCACACCATTTAAAGGAACAGTTAGAGTTGGCGATAAGACAGCCTTTTTGTACACGGTCGATGGAAAATTGATTTCAAATCGTGCATTGGGTTCAGGTTCTGATTGGAAAGTAGTTAATAAGTTAGTTCTAAATGGTAAAGCTTATTATCAAGTAGCTACCACAGAATGGGTTCAAGCAGACGATGTTTCAGTTATTTCTCAAGAGAATGATAACAATACTGACGAGAACTCTAATGTACAGACTGCTGATAGAAGTGTTGTAACAACTAAGAATGTTGACTACACAGTTCTTTATGATATCAATGGAAAAGAAATTCAAAATCGTGGCTTAGGCAAGAATTCACCATGGGCAACTGATAAGATGCAAACTCTTAAAGGAGTTAAGTATTATCGTGTTGCTACGAACGAATGGGTCAAAGCATCAGATATTTTATAATCAAACTAAAAGACAATCCTCGAAAGGATTGTCTTTTTTTTCTCAAAATGAAGTCAGTAATTAATTTTTATAAACCGTAACTAAATTGTAACTAAAGTTTGGCGTGAGTCGGTAATTTTTAACGTTAGACCTAGTTAAGTTGGCTTGATAGACCTGATAAAGCGGAATAGCTCCTTCATCATCAGTTAAAATCTTGTCAGCCTGTAATAGATCATTCCATCGAGCTTGTTCGTTGTTGGCATCAGTTGTCTTTGATTGGGCAATTAAAGCGTCGAACTTCTTATTAGAATATCTACCATTATTTTGAGCACTTTTCGTTGTAAACATATCTAAGAATGTTTCAGGATCAGGATAATTAGCGAACCAGCCCGTCACATCAATGTCAAATTGACCGGTTGAAGCTTTATCCAAATGTGCTTTAAAAGGTACATTGGACAAGGTGAGTTTCAATCCTGGCAAGTTCTTCTCCAATTCACCTTGAATATATTCAGTTTCTTTTTTTGATCCGTCGGTATCATCCCCCAGAAGAGTAAAGTTTAAATTCTTCTGACCAGTTTCTTTGATACCTTCTTTCCAAAGTTTTTTAGCTTCGGTTGGATCGTAGTCTGTGTATTTATTTGATGCTTGGAGAACTTTTTCTTTGGTAAAGTCTACTTTAGTTTTGGAATTATAGGACATGCCAACGGGTACCACCGTGTGTTCAATTCCACCAGTTTTACCAATGACATTATTGGTTAATAAACTTCGATTGATGGCCATAGATATTGCTTGTCTGATTTTAATATTTCGGAAGAATTTATACTTCTTTTGATTGAGTTCAATAAACGAATTACCAGCTTGTTTATCCACAGAAAAGTCTTTATAGTTTGATACCTCACGAGCAGTGTCGCCGTTAAGACTTTCGAGACGGTTGATTCTATTAGTGTCATAAAGGTTAAGTCCGGTATTAGCGTCTTTGACGACATAATACTTAACTTTTTTTAGTTTAACGGCTTTAGCATTCCAGTAAGAATTATTTTTTACTTCAGTCCAGCTATTATTAGAAACAGTCCAGTTGACCAGCTTAAAAGGCCCATTAAAGACCATACCGGCACTCTTTAAGCCATACTGTTTGCCAGCTTTTTCTACAGCTGGTTTATATTGAGGATAAAAAGTGGAAGTGGCCATTAAAGTATTGAAATAAGGAATGGCAGTATCCAAATCTACTTCCAAAGTGTATTTGTCCAAAGCTTTGATACCCAAAGAATCAATAGGCTTCTTTCCACTACTTACTTGGTCGGCATTCCTTACACCGTCAAACATGTATTCATATTGAGATCCAGTCTTAGGATCAACCGTTCTGCGCCATGCGTAGACAAAATCATTGGCAGTAACTGGTTCGCCATTAGACCAATTTGTATGTCTCAAATGAAAGATATAAGTTTTGCCATTATTAGTCGGTTTGACAATTTTAGTAGCGATGGCGGGCTGTAAATCTTTACCGTTATAACGATAAAGCCCCTCCATAGTATTAGTTATGTTTTGTGCACCGATCACATCGGTATTTAGGGATGAATCCATAGTGGCAATCATATCACTGGAACTAATTGATAATGTGTCTTTATTATCTTTTTATGCAGAGGATCCACAACCACTGAGAATTAATTTAAATAGTAAAATTGGTAGCAATGTTAACAAAGATCGTTTCTTAATTTTCATAAGTGGCTTTATCCCCCTTAAATTAATTATTTCCCGTAAAAATTGCTAGAAATATTGTAGTAGATCGGCTTCGGTCAACTTATTTTTTTCAGTCTGATTCAAATCAAGAATGATTTCGCCTTTCTTTAGGACAATCAAACGGTTGCCGTACTTCATTGCATCTGACAAATCATGGGTGATCATCATACAAGTTAATTCTTTTTCTAAAATTATCCGATTGGTTAATTCCATCAAATCTTTGCTAGTTTGTGGATCTAAGGCTGCTGTATGCTCATCTAACAACAATAATTCGGGCCGTTGAATAATCGCCATCAAGAAACTCAAGGTCTGTCTTTGACCACCAGAGAGCTTTTCGGTGAAAGTGTTCAAGCGATTGTCTAGGGTTGGTAGATTGGAAATTAATTCTTGAAATTCAGGCATATGACTTTTTAAGTTGCGTAATTTTAATCGACGAGCCAGGCCACGTCTTTTAGCTAACAAGAGATTTTCTGCCACTGTCATTCGAGGTGCGGTACCAGATTTAGGATCTTGATAAACTCGACTGATGTGACGGCTTCTTTTGGCAAGATTCTCGCTGGTAATATCTTGACCATTTAATAGAATTTGGCCAGAAGTTAATTTGTTTGTACCAGTTATGGCGTCTAGTAAAGTTGATTTACCTGCACCGTTAGTTCCTAAAACAACTAAGAAATCCTTGGGATTGATGGTTAGATTGATATTATTCAAAATATTTAAATTTTCGTCGTCGTTATAGATTGTCTTGACGGCATCTTTTATTTCCAATAATGGTTTCATTTTGTTTTAACCCCATTTCTCAGTGTTTTTAAAAATTGAGCTCGAATAGTTGGCAAAGCCAAGCAAAGAGCTAGGATAATTGCTGAAATTAGTTTCAAATCGTTTGTATTGAAGCCTAATTGTAAGACGACCATCAAGATCAAGCGGTAAACGACACTACCAATGACAACACTGATCAGTCGCACGCTAAGTGGAACGTCTGGGTAAATTACTTCACCGATAATAATGGCGGACAACCCGATAACGATGACGCCGATACCCATGTTTACGTCGGCAAAGCCATTTTGTTGAGCAATCAAGCCCCCGGTTAGAGCTACGATACCGTTAGAGACCATTAAACCGATAAACTTCATCACAGTGGTGTTGATACCAAGTGAAGCTGCCATCGTCTCGTTGTCACCTGTGGCGATGACCGCTTGACCTTTTTCAGTATTTAAGAAGATTATCAGCAAGAAAATAATCAATGCGATGATAATTAAACCTAAAATGATGCCGTTGAAGTTGGTTGGCAATTTGTCGAGACCAAATTGATTGAAGATGTTAGTTGACTTGGTCAAAGACATATTAGCTTTTCCCAAAATACGTAGGTTGATCGAGTATAGCGCCGTCATGGTCAAGATTCCTGCCAATAGAATCGGTACATTTAACTTTGCGTATAAAAAGGCAGTTGCAAAACCAGCGAGACTACCGAAGATAAAGGCAATCAATAATGCATAGAGTGTTGAGTGGCCACTTTGAATGAGACTGACTGCAGTCACAGCTCCTAGAGGAAAGCTACCTTCAACGGTCATATCTGGAAAGTCCAAAATTCTAAAAGTAATAAAGAGCCCGATAGCCATGATGGACCAGATAAATCCCTGACTTATAGTAGATACGATTAAATTCATTTGATGATCTGTCCTTTCTTTTCAGCTTCTTTGGTGAGTGAGTCTGGAAATTGAATGTTGAGTTGTTTAGCCATTTTTTCATTCAAAATCAAATGACCTTTTTTCATGAAAGTAACTGGTGTAGTAGCAGGATTTTCTTGATGCTTTAAGATTCTGACAACGTGCATGCCAGTCTCTTCGCCTAATTCATATTGGCTCAAACCAACTGTTGCCAGACCGCCATCTGAAACCATAGTAGTTGCAGCAGGAAAAACAGCAATATTTTGTTTGGCGGCGATTGATGATAGCAACTTCATACCAGAAGCTACAGTATTATCTGTTGGTACGTAGATAGTTTGAACACCTTCGGCCAAAGCGGTACCGACTTGTTGAATATCATTAACTGAATTGATGCTAGAAACTTTGACGGTTAAGCCTTGTTTCTTAGCTAAAGTTTTCATTTTTTTCATCTGACTAGTGGCTGAAGCATCACTTGATGTGTAAATGATCCCAATTGTCTTTAGGTTAGGGATGACTTGTTTCATCAATTTGAGTTGAGCCTCTAATGGTGCTTGATCAGAAACACCAGTGATGTTACCACCAGGCTTTTGGTTGTTACTGATGATACCAGCACCTTCAGGATCGGTAACAGCTCCCATGACGATAGGAATCTTAGATGTGGCATTCTTTAATGATTGAACTGATGGAGTAGCAATTCCGACTGCTACATCGACGTTATCTTGGACAAATTGCTTACTGATCGTTCGAAGATTACTTTGATCCCCTTGAGCATTTTGAAATTCAATTTTGATGTTCTTGCCATCGATATAACCGTTCTTCTTTAAAGTATCATCGATCCCCTTGTTGATCTGGTCTAAAGCAGGGTGTGACATTAACTGTAAGACCCCAACTTTTGGAATAGCGTTTTGAGCTTGCCGATCAGAACGGCCGGTGTAAAAGTATGCAAAAATTAAAAACATTGCCAAAGCAATTAGTGTTGCGTAAAGTCTTCTCGTATGTTTCATCGTTATATTTCCCCCAAATTAAAAAGGCAATCCCAGAGTATGTGGGATTGCCTTATAGAATAAAATACCCACATGGTTAAATTTGAAAAATTTTTCCATGCGGGCTTTGAAATTATCATAGTTTAATAAGCCGACACGGATTCAATCCTCTTCAGACTGAATCCATCTCGGACCAATCTGAGTTATCGGCTTTGCCAACGAATATTCACGATGTTTAGAGAGTTTAATGATTTCATAATCCATTTCTCCTAACAAATTGATGTCTCAAATATATTTCAACCTTCAGGAAATGTCAACTACAAATTTATAATGCGAAAATTATTAAATATTTTCTGAAAAAACATATAATGTAGTTAACTGTAAAAGTATGAGGAAATAACATGCAAAAAAAATTGAAAGTCCTGTTGCTAGTTGGATTTATCGTCGCCTGCATTACTGGATTAACTTACTTTGATAGTTTTTTATATCACGATCCCGTCATGAAAGTCGAAAATGTTAAAAAGTTAGGAAAGTCTACCTCGACGGATGAATATAAAAATACGGACACGCAAATTACTCAAAAAGTTAGCGGACGGCTTTTGAATACAAAAAGTAAAGGTAAAACTATCTCGTTTAAAAATACCTATTACAATTCTCAGTTGACCGATACAAAATTTACCACGGGCCAACAAGTAATTTTATCTAAGAGTGGTCGTACTTATACACCCAAGAACCTTAAACGAGATACCAGTTTAGTTTTTACTTTAGGTTTAGTCATATTTTTACTCTATTGTATGAAATTTGATCGACGAAAATTATTCGCCAGTATCTTGATCAATGTAGTTATTTTTTACGGATTTTTACAAGCAATCATCAAGACTCACAATAGTGTTTTAATGCCTCTAACCGTTATAACGGCGTTATCGATTTCTGCAACGGCACTTTTGATTATCTTAGGACCAACTTATCAGGCGGCTATGGCATATAGCAGTACCGTAATAGCAACCACCGCTGCATTATTGTTAAGCCTCTTCATTTTGAATCTATCTGGCTACAGTGGAGTGCATGTTGAATTGACCGATTTCGAACTGCAACCATATAAAGGAGTTTTCTTTGCCCAGGTTATCTTCAGTGTCTTGGGAGTTATCTTGGATGAAACCATGGATATTTCTTCATCATTGATTGAAATGAAAAAGGAATTGTCTGATGTAAGTGAGAGTACTTTATTTAAATCCGGCATAAATATTGGCCGTGAATTGATCGGACCGCTGATCAATATTTTGTTATTCATCGTGATTGCTGAGAATTTGAATATTGTTCTATTGTACTTGAGCAATGGTAATTCAATTGGCTATACCTTTGATATGACTTTGGGTCTAGGATTGACGCAATTGTTGATCAGTGCGATTGGCATCATTTTGACCGTACCGGTGACCAGCTTGATAGTCAGTAAAGTAATAACAAGGAGGGTGAAATAAATGTTATATCTATTTTTAACTTTCGTTGTGTTACTGCTGATGGTGACCGGAACTCGTGGACTGACATTGCTGTTTGGTTTAGGAATTAATGTCTTCTCAATCATTGCTCTATTAATTTTGATTGCCGACGGTTTCAATGCCGTAATTACGACCATCGTTATAGCGGTAATTATTTTGGTGGTTGCAATTTATATGAACGTTGACAACCCCAATACCGCAAGTATTGCTTTTAAAACCTCATTATTAATTATGATCGTGATCCTTTTAATTACGATTCCTTTAGAATTTTGGGCTAATGCTCAAGGAATGGCGGCGGAAAATCAAGATGAACTCGAAGGCTTTTCTTTGGCCGCTGGAATTTCTTATCCACAATTGGCAATTTCAATCATTGTGATCAATAGTTTAGGAGTGATATCTGAAACCAGCGTGGCTATTACCAGTGGGCTAAATGAAATTGTTGAGAATAAGCCTACTTTAACACCAGCAGAGATATTTAATGACGGCTTTTCAGTCGGAAATAAGATATTGAATACCCAGACGAATACCTTGCTATTTAATTTCTTTGCTTCAACTTTTCCACTATTCTTTGTAATTCATTCATTAGGATATAAATTTACCGAAATTTTAAATGATAAGTTAGTTGTGGCTCAAGTTTTAACGACTCTAATTTGTACCATTGGCGTCATTTTGACTGTGCCGATAACGGCTTATCTAGTGTATCGAAGAGCAAATAACAAATCTAAAAAAACCACTAAATAATTTTGTGAACGATAACAGAATTGGTGTAACCGTTGCCAAAAATAATTAGTCCACCTAAAATGGATGTAATGATTAAAAGGGAGATCTAATAATGGCATACAGTGATTGGTGGAAAAAATCAGTAGTTTATCAAGTTTATCCAAGAAGTTATCAAGATAGCAATGGTGATGGGATTGGTGATTTGCCAGGATTGACCAGTCGTTTAGCTTATATCAAAGACCTAGGAGCTGACGTTATTTGGTTAAATCCAATTTACAAGTCACCAGATAAAGACAACGGCTATGATATTAGTGATTATCGCAGTATTCAGCCGGCTTATGGAACAATGGCTGACTTTGAGACAATGTTACAAAGAGCTCATACATTAGGTCTCAAGATTATGATGGATTTGGTGGTAAATCATACTTCCGACCAAAATAAATGGTTCCAAGAGAGTAGAAAATCTAAAGATAATCCATATCGTGACTATTATGTTTGGCGTGACCCAGTTGACGGGCATGAACCAAATAATTGGGGTTCATATTTCAATGGACCAGCTTGGAAATTTGATGAGACAACTGGTCAGTATTACTTGCATCTCTTTGCTGATGGTCAACCAGATTTAAACTGGGAAAACCCTAAAGTTCGTGATGAAGTGTGGAATATTATGCGCTTTTGGCTTGATAAAGGTGTTGATGGTTTTAGAATGGATGTTATCAATCTGATTTCTAAACCTGCTGGCTTGCCTGATGGGCACAAAGAACCAAATGAGCGCTATGCCAACGTTGGCAAAATTGTCGCAGATGGTCCGCGTTTGAATGAATTTTTACAAGAAATGAACCAAAAAGTCTTATCTAAATATGACGTTATGACTGTTGGAGAAATGCCTGATTCAACGCCCGAAGATGCTATAAAATATACAGGACTTGATTCAAATGAATTGAATATGGTCTTTCAATTTGATCATGTGGGACTTTCAGGTAATCCAGATCAACGATTAGGAAAATGGTATGATGCACCAGTTAAACTAGTTGAGCTAAAGAAATCATTGAGTAAATGGGAAACCGAACTCAACAAAAAAGGCTGGAACAGTCTGTATTGGAATAATCATGATCAGCCACGTGCGGTTTCTCGTTTTGCGACGGATGACCCTAAGTACCGAGTTAAAGCAGCTGAAATGCTAGGTACAACTTTGCACATGATGCAAGGAACACCTTATGTTTATGAAGGTGAAGAGTTGGGAATGACTAATGTTCACTACACAAAGCTTTCTCAATATGAAGATTTGGAATCTATCAATGCTTATCACGAATTTGTGGATGAAGAGAAAATCATTGATAAAGATTCGATGTTGAAATATTTATCCGCCCGGTCGCGTGACAATGCTAGAACACCTATGCAATGGGATGAAAATAAGAATTCAGGATTCTCAAGTACTAAACCATGGTTTGAATTGAATCCTAATTATCCGGAGATAAATGCAAGGGATCAAATTGAAGATGGCGAGTCCGTCTTCAGTTACTATAAGAAATTGATTGATCTACGTCATAATAGCGATTTGATTGTCTATGGAGATTATTAATTGTTAGATCCCGAGGATGAACAAGTATTTGCTTACAAGCGCCGTTATAACGGAGAAACATTGTTGGTAATTAGTAATTTCACTAAAGAAATGCTTACAAGGGACTATGGTCAGGCTAAAGGTAAATTATTGCTTGGAAACTATAATGATGATTTAAATATGGAGCTGCGTCCATATGAAAGTAAGATCTATTTATTCAAATAGCTATAATATACAAGTTATGAAATCAAGGGCTCAGCTTTTGATTATTGAACACAATGAAATAAGTTCGATGATATGTGCATGTACACATACGATAAGAAAAAATAGAAGAATCCACAATGGACTCTTCTATTTTTTTGACCGAATTAAAATTTTTCACCATCTAATTTAGCCCAGTCAAAGTTTGCAGATTACCTCAAATTTTATGAGGTGCAGTTCGTCGCTTATCGAGGGTATTTAGTTGATTTACTTAACCTTATTATCGGCCATTGGCAATAAAAAGGTATTGATTATATATACAATCCTGACTATACTACTTTTTGAAAACGTATACAAAAGGAGGAGAGAAATGACTTATGCAATGATTGGTACTTGGAGAATGGCATATGAAGGTTTGTGTAAAGGATTGAATTTACTTAAAAATGATAGTAATGCTGGCGATGCCGTTGAAACTGCCATTCAAGAAGTAGAGAATTATCCTTTTTTTAAATCAGTAGGATATGGTGGTTTACCAAACGCTAATGGTTTTGTAGAAATGGATTCCGCTTTTATGAATGGTGACACATTTGAGGTGGGGGCAGTCATGGGTATCAGTGATGTTAAAAACCCCATTTCGGTTGCTAGAAGTCTCAGTCATGAACATTTTAACAGCGTAATGGTAGGCGATGGTGCCACTCAGTACGCTACTCAAAATGGCTTTGAAAGAAAGAATATGCTAACAGATAGGGCCAAAAAGATATGGGAAAAGCGAAAAAAAGAAATCGCTGAAAAGAATCTTTCTCCCTATGACGGACATGATACGGTTGGCATGGTTAGCCTAGATAAAAAAGGATCAATAAATGTGGGAACTTCAACTTCAGGACTTTTCATGAAGAAGCCCGGAAGAACTGGAGATTCTGCACTAGTTGGTGATGGATTTTATGCAGATAGCGAGATTGGAGGTGCTGCAGCAACTGGACTAGGTGAAGATATCATGAAAGGGTGCCTATGTTATGAGATTGTGCGGTTAATGGGGGCAGGGATTAGTCCTCAAGAGGCTTGTGATAAAGCAGTCTATCCTTTTGTTGAAAAATTAAAGAAGCGTTATGGCAAAGCAGGAGAATTCTCACTGGTAGCTTTGAACAAAGCAGGAGAGTGGGGAGTAGCGACAAATGTTGAGTTTACCTTTGCCGTTGGTACACAAGATGATGACGCAAAAATTTATATAGCTCACCCAGTGGATAACCAAAAAACTAAAATTGAACCAATAACGCAGGATTGGTTGGATGCATATGAAAAGAGAATTAAGGCACCAATAGATTAGAGGAGTTTTATTCATGGAGTATTTATACAGTCAAATTGCTAAAGATTTAGAAAAAAAGATTGATAATGGCGAATATGGAGTCCATCAAAAATTACCATCAGAGAATGAATTGGCATTTCAATTTAGTACTACACGTTTGACCATTCGTAAGGCTATAGAGACGTTGGAAAAAAGACATGTAGTGGTAAAGGATCGTAACCGTGGGACTTTTGTTTTATCACCTGCGCTAAAGATCTCAAGTGGATCACAAGGTCTGGTGAGTTTTACCGAAGCTGCTGAAAGTAGGCAGTTAAAAGCTGAAACTATTCTCGTCAAACTTGCTAGCGTTTCAGATATCTCTAATATTTCTGAGCAAGTAGTCAAACAATTAATGCTTGATCAGACGTCGGAACTTTGGGAAGTAGAACGCGTACGTCTTATTGATAAGGAACCAATGACTCATGAAATGATTTATATTCAAAAGAAATTTTTACCCGAATTAAATGAAAAAAATGCACTTGGTTCTTTATTTAAGATGATTGAAAAAAATATCACCATATCGTACGGATCACAAGAGTTAGAGGCAGTACTATTAGACGAAAATATTAGTAAGATGTTACACGTTCCTGTAAATAGCCAGGCATTTTTTGCTCAAACAACTTCATATTCGGTTGAAGGTTATCCCATTCTTTATGATGAATCTTATTATCGAGCTGATAAGTATACTTTCCATAATATCCTGTATAGAAAACATTGATTTGGAGGTTAATAGTATGAAAGTAATAGTCTTCTTAGATCAAATTCAATCTGGTTTAGGTGGCAAAGAGAAGGCGGATACTGAACTTGGTGGGAAAAAATTGCCAATGGGAGCCGCAGACACGATTGATAAGAATTTAAAGAAAAAAGATTCTGAGGTCATGGCAACATTCTTTTGCGGAACTGAATACTACGAGAAGAATCGAGATGAAGTGAACGGAAAGATCACTAGAATGTGTAAAAAAATGCAACCAGATGTGTTACTTGTCGGTCCGGCATATGATTATACGGATTTTTCTAAAATGGCTTGCAGTGTTGGTTTAGCAGTCCAAAATGATTCAGATATCCCTGTTGTCGCCATGATTGCAGAAGAGAAAAATGCGGATACGATTGCCGAGTTTAAAGATAAGTTAAATATTATTCACATGCCTAAGAAAGGAGGAACTGGATTAGCGGATTCAATTGATCGGGGCATTGAATTGTGTGAAATGAAAGTTAAGAAAGAGGATATAACGGATTTTGTAAATGATTATTGTTTTTAGAAGGGAATGATTTCTGTGCAAAAAAAATTTGAGCAAGTATTAATGCCAGTGGCGACCAAGCTCGCCAATAATGTGGTTCTACGCTCACTTCGGGATGGATTTTTAATTATTACGCCATTAATTATCGTTACATCAATTTTCCTGCTAATTGGTAATTTTCCAATTCCTGGCTGGGCTGATTTTTGGAGTGGCGTCTTAGGGCCAAAATGGTCGGAATGGTTTAGTGCCGTATCTGATTCAGTTTTTAGTTTTACAGGTTTATTGGCTTGTTTTGGTATCTCTTATGCATATGGTAAAAATCGTGGACTGAAAGCAGTTCATGCCAGTGCAGTTGCAATTGTTTCGTTCTTGATAATGACACCAACTACAGTTGAAGTTGGTAAGAAAACATTAGGTGCAGTTCAAACAATTTATTTAGGACCTAATGGTATTTTCTTGGGATTGTTCACGGCTTTAGTCAGTGTTGAACTTTATCGTTTTGCAATCAAACGTAATTGGACTATTAAAATGCCTGATGGAGTTCCTCCTGCTGTTAGTGAATCTTTTGATGCATTATTACCAAGTGGTTTTGTAATCTTATTCTTCTTTTTAATCAGAATTTTATTTAGTTTAACTGACTTTGGAACAGCTTATAATTTCATTTATACCATGTTACAAGCACCATTGAAGAATGTAGGTAATTCATTACCATCAGTACTTCTATATAATTTCTTGGCATCATTGTTATGGTGCTTTGGTATTAATGGGCCAACTATTACAAATAGTGTTTGGTCACCAATTTTCTTTGTCTTAACACAAGATAATTTAAAAGCCTTTCAAAGTGGTGCCAAGTTGCCTCACATTTATACACAACAATTTATTGATATTTTCACAACATATGGTGGCGGTGGTAGTACGCTTTCGCTATTGATTGTAATGTTATTCGTATGTAAGTCGAAACGGATTAAAGAATTAGGTAAATTGGCCATTGTTCCGGGAATTTTTGGAATTAATGAACCTATTATCTTTGGATTGCCAGTCGTTTTGAATCCAATTATTGCTATACCATTTATTATTGTGCCTGTTTTAAATACTCTTATTTCTGGTATTGTGTTCAGTCTTCACTGGATACCATATACAAATGGGGTCATGTTGCCATGGACAACTCCACCATTGATATCTGGATGGCTCTCGACAGGTAGTTGGCTAGCATCAGTTTTACAGTTATTTGAGTTAGTTCTAGGCGTTATAATTTACTATCCATTTGTAAGGATGCTAGATAAACAATATCTGGATGAAGAAGCTGCAGCTGAAGAAATGAATGATGTCGATATTGATTTTAGCAATATTTAGAAGGGATGAGAGGATTGAAAAAAATAAGGCCTGATTTTCAAGAAATGTTTGATCAGTCAGAACAAGAATTTTTGGATGATTTACGTCAGTTAATAAGAATCCCCAGTGTTAATGGAGAAAAAACCTATCAAGCTCCCTTTGGAATTGGACCTAAACGAGCTTTAGAATATCTTTTGGAACTGTCAGAAAAATTAGGATTTCGAACAGGGCAGGTAGCCGACTGTGTTGGATGGGCTGAATACGGGCCTGAAGCGACTGTCGCAAATGATTATTTTGGAGTTTTAGGACATGCTGATGTTGTCGATGTAGTTGATGACTGGAATTATCCGCCATTTGATTTATCCATTAAAGATGGTTATATGTATGGGCGTGGCGTTTTAGATAATAAAGGTCCATTAATGGCTGCTTTGTTAGCTTTATATTTAATCAAAAAGCAAAATATACCTTTGAAAAAAAGAGTTCGTATCATGTTTGGAACGGATGAGGAAATGGGTAGTCGCGATATTTCTAAATTCTTGAAAGTTGAGAAACCTCCTTATGGTGGATTCACACCAGACTGTAAATTTCCTATCGTTTATGGTGAACGTGGAATTTTAGATTTAACGATCAGTCAAAGTATTAAAGATGGTTCGCTAAAACAAATTGATGACCTAAGTGGTGTATTTGATCGAAGCTTTTTGCCCGACTATGCTAGTGTCACAATTTTAGGAAATAAATTAGAATTCCACGGTAAAAAGGCACCAAGCAATGCGCCTGATTTGGCAGATAATGTCTTACCTAAATTAGTTGAAAGCTGCACTAGTTTAGACGGACAAATTGGACAAGTGTTTGATTGGATCAATCAAAGTTTCGGTCACCAAACAAATGGTCAGGGGTTAGGAATAGACTATCATGATGACGATTCGGGTGATTTACAATTGTCTTTATATGAAATTAATATAGTTGATGATTCTTTAGAAATAAGTTTTTCATTGCGATATCCGGTTACTTTTACGGAAACGACAGTGTTGAATCAAATACGTAGTCGTCTAATGCCGGACATGAATTTAATGATTAATCGCAGTTTTCCATCTGTCGTTAAGGATAAGGATTTACCCTTTATGCAAAAGTTTTCAAAGATATACGAAGCAGATACTGGATTAGATGGAACTCCAGTTACAACCACGGGAGCAACATACGCTAGAAAGATGCCAAATATAGTGGCTTTTGGTCCGTCATTTCCTGGGCAGAAAGGCATAGCCCATAAAGGGGATGAATGGATGAAATATAGTGATTGGCAAATGATTATGCAAATTTATTACGATTGTTTATTGTCGGAGTTGACTTAAAAAAGTAAAGTTTACTGTATTTTGACTAGCTGATCTTAGTCCTTAAGTTTGAATTTTTAATTATGCTGCTTTTAGAACGGAAAATTCTCGGTATTTTGCCGGTGACTTTCCGTTTAGCTTTGTCTTGATAAGTTAAAAATTAATAGTTTGTTTCTGAAAATCAAATATTTGTTTTCCTGAAATTTCATAAGTATAATTATTTGTGTTTGATTCAAAGGGAGAATAAAGATGAAACTATTCAGGAAAGGCATCTTGTATGCTTTAATCTTTTTATTTGGTATTAGTTTAGCTAATGCTTTAATTTTCAGCAATAATTATGATAATGTCCAAGCGGCCACCTTGCGTAATAAGAAAAGGTTAAGTTCGAGAGATTTTTATTATCGTATTTCTAAGAATCACTTGGTGAAAGCTAGTGACGTTAAGGTAATAACAAAAATTGGTAGACCTGATTCAAATATGGTTAGTACCAATATTCCAAATGATTTTAAACTAAAAATAACTAATCCAAGAACAGTTGTATATAAGCTCAACGGGGAGAAAACGTCTAAAAGATTACCTAAGGGAAAGGTGATTGAAATTGGCAATAAATCTAAATGGTTCAATGACTCCTATTATAAAAGTTCAAAGAATAAAATGATTCATGTGACCGATAGTACATGGATTTAAATAGATCTATTAAAAAAGTGATGCTGCATATTTATAAATATGCAGCATCACTTTTTTTAGAATTGTTCAACAATTTTTTCTTTTGTATCTAAACCATATTGGATCCACTTATTTTTCTTTTCATCAGTGAGCCGGAATACCGGAGCACTAATACTAAATCCACCAAAAATCTGATTATTTTTCACTAATGGAAAACCGATGCAATAGACACCTTCCTGGTTTTCAATATCATCAATGGCGTAACCGTTAGTTTTTGCCTGGGCAATATTATCTAACAAGCCCTGACGAGTGACGATAGTATTATCTGTTTTCTTTACCAGAGCAGTTTTATCCAAATATTCTTCAATTTTTTTATCAGAATAATAAGGCAAAACGGCCTTACCCATAGCAGATGAATACATATCCATTGCTCCCCCAAGCTCTAAATCAAAATGGATACTGTTAGTACTTTTGGCTCTATCTAACAAAACGATTTTATCGTTTTCAATTATTCCTAGATTGACTGCCTCAGTAGTTTGGTCTCGTAGCTTATTAAGAAACGGCATTGCTATTTTATCCAAATCGAAACTCTGTGAAGCTTGATCGCCATATTTAAGAAATACAGTTCCTAAATAATATTGTTTTGTAGCACCATAGGATTTTACAAATCCGCAATATTCCAGTGTTTGTAGGATTTTAAGGACAGTTGATTTAGAAGTATCAATATGGGCACTTATTTCTTTTAAACCTGGGGCTGCTTTAGAGTCTGAAATAAAATCTAATATTTCCTTAGCCTTCAGTAAAACGGCGCCGTATAAATGTTGATCAGACATTGGAACACCTCTTTTTCTTTTAATTATACCCGTAATTCAAGCATATAGGAATTATATATTTTTGTGAAAGGGCTTGCAAAAAATAAAAACAAGGTATAAACTCTTCTTGTAAATAAGAAATGTCATTTCCTAATAGGAAATATAAACAGGAGGGTTTTTCAATGTCAGAAATTCATGAAAGTGCAGAAGAAATTCGTCAACATGAGGAAGAATTAAAAAACAACTTTGGGATGGATAAGTTTAGTCTTAAAGGCAAAGTTGCTATTATCACCGGTGGTAATACTGGTTTAGGACAAGGTTATGCGATTGCCATGGCTCGTGCTGGTGCGGATATTTTTATTCCAACTTTCGGCAAGAAGGAATGGGACAATACTAGAGAATTGATCGAAAGTATGGGTCAAAAAGTTGAATTTATGGATTTGGATCTAACAGCTCCCGGTGCTGCCAAGAAAGTCATTGAGACTGCAATTGATAAGTTTGGACACATTGATATCTTGGTAAATAATGCCGGAATGATTAAACGTAATCCAATCCTAGAATCTAAAGATGAAGACTGGGATCGTGTAATTAATATTAATTTGAATGCTGTTTATTACTTATCATTAGAAGTTTCTAAAGTATATGCAGAACAAAAATCCGGAAGAATTATTAATATTGGTTCAATGCTCTCATTCCAAGGCGGTAAATTCATTCCTTCATACACAGCTTCAAAACACGGTGTTGCTGGATTAACTAAAGCCTTTGCTTCAGAAATGGGTGCTTATAATGTGACAGTTAATGCTATTGCTCCCGGATATATTAAGACTGAGAACACTGCACCAATTCGTGCTGATAAGTCACGTAATGATGAAATCCTTGGCAGAATTCCTGCAGGTCACTGGGCAGAACCTTATGAATTGATGGGACCAGCCGTATTCTTAGCAAGTGACGCTGCTTCATATATCAATGGAGCTATTGTTCCTGTTGATGGTGGATATTTAGTTCGTTAATTTTGGTATTTAAACAAAAATAATCTCTGGGGGGTTACTCATGGCTGTCATAAATTACATTATGTCGTTGGGTGCTAGTGTAATGATGCCTATCATATTCCTGATTCTTGGTTTACTTATCGGAATGGGCTGGGGTAAATCATTAGTATCTGGACTTAAAGTTGGTGTTGGTTTCGTCGGACTGAGCGTTGTTACTCAGTTGTTGTCAGATAATATCGGTCCCGCTGTTAATGCCATGGTCAAAACTTATCATTTACATTTATATACACTTGATATTGGTTGGCCAGCCGCTTCACAAGTAGCATTTGGTACGTCAGTTGGTGCGATTATTATTCCATTGGGACTATTAGTTAATGTTTTAATGTTAGTCATTGGAACGACTAAAACATTAAATATTGACCTTTGGAATTACTGGCATTTTGCCTTTATTGGTTCAATTGTTTACTTTGCTACAAAGAACTTTTGGTGGGGACTATTCGCAGCAATCATTACCATTATCATCACATTGATTGGTGCGGACAGATCTCAAAAGAAAGTCGAGAGTTTTTATGGTAAGGATCTAACCGGGATCTCAATTCCACAAGCATTCTGTGTAGGTTTTATTCCTTTCGCAATAGTAACAAATTGGATTGTTGATCGTATTCCTGGCCTCAACAAGGTTGATATCGATGCCGATAAAATGAAAGAAAAGTTCGGTGTTTTAGGTGATCCAATTGTCTTGGGTGTAATCATTGGTATGTTGATTGGTGCACTTGCTCATTATCCAGTTGCTAAGATTCTTCAATTAGGTGTTATTCTTGCCGCTGTCATGGTTTTGATTCCCAGAATTACAGGATTATTTATTGAAGGACTTTCACCAATTTCCAAACGTACACAAGAAATCATTAAAAATAAATTTAAAGGTAGAGAGTTCAATATTGGTATGACTCCTGCTCTAGTAATTGGTCATCCTGTTACTTTGGTAGCAAGTCTACTATTGATTCCAATTATTTTATTCTTGTCAGTTGTTATTCCTGGAAATGAATTCTTACCATTAGCTAGTTTGTCTGGTTTGATTTATATATTCCCATTAGTACTTCCATATACTAAAGGAAATGTTCTTAAGACATTATTAACAGGTATTTTTAGTTTGATCTTTGGTGTTCTTTCAGCAACAGCGATTGCAAAAATCTTCACTTTCGCTGTAAAAGCAGTTCAACCAAGTTTGATTCCTGCAGGTACTTCATCAGTTGCAAGTATTGACTTTGCAGCCAGTCCATTAGCCTGGATTGTATATGAAGCCACTGCAAATCTACCTATTATTGGTGCCATTGTACTAGCAGTTATCGTTGCTGGTTTAATGTTCTGGAACAGAAAAGAAATCAAAAAAGGTATGTAATTAATGGAGTCTCCTTGGGGTCAAAATCTTCAGGGAGATTTTTCATTTGGAAGAGGTGATATGATGAGTGAACTACTTACCATTGGTGAACCTCTAGTGGTTCTGTGTTCAACTGATCCTGACAGTACAATTCAAGATTCGGTGAACTTTAATAAGGTTATCGGTGGAGCAGAGTTGAATGTAGCTGTGGGCACTCGTCGCCTAAACCATTCAGTTGATTATATTGGTCAAGTTGGTGATGATCCCCAGGGAGACTTTATCAGAAATGAATTGAATAAACGTAAAATTAATACTGACTACTTGATGACTAGCAAGGAATTCTATACAGGTTATCAAATGAAACAATTAGTAAGTCAGGGCGATCCATTTGTCTTTAATTTTAGAAAAGGATCGGCAGCTTCACATATTGATCAAAATATTATTGAAAAAATTGACTATAGCGATACTAAAATAATTCATTTGACCGGCATCTTTCCCGCTAGTTCTTCTGATGCTTTAGGTACAAGCATTTTACTAGCACAAAAGGCCAATAAAAGTAATATTACCTTAACTTTTGATCCTAATTTACGTCCAGCCTTGTGGACTGATAAGGAAACGATGGTAAAAACGATCAATAAAATAGCTAGTTACGCTGATATCGTACTTCCGGGTCAAAATGAGGGAAAGATTTTAACCGGATACGATGATCCAGAAAAGATTGCTGACTTTTATTTACAAGGTCGAGCTAAGGCAGTTTTCGTAAAAACAGGTGCAAAAGGATCTTATGTTAAGACCAAAGATGGACATAGCGCAATGATATCAGGATTTAAGGTTAAAGAGGTTGTTGACACTGTCGGTGCTGGTGATGGTTATGCACTCGGCGTTATAACGGCTTTACTTGAGAATAAATCCTATGATCAGGCGGCTAAGCGAGGCAATGCAATTGGTTCGTTACAAGTCAGGACGCATGGAGATAACGATGGCTATCCTATGCGAAATGAATTAGACAATTATTACTTAGAAAATGGGGTTGAGGAATAAATGACATTATTAAAATTCGATTCATTGAAAAAAATTCAAGAAAATGGGGTCGTTGCTGTAGTTAGAGGTTACAACGAAGAAAACTCATATAAAATTTCAAAAGCCTGCATAGATGGTGGAGTTACAGCAATTGAATTGGCCTTTACTTCTCCAAATGCAGACGTAACTATTAAACGTTTGAGTGATGAATATATTGCTAATGAAGCCGTGGTCGTTGGTGCAGGAACCGTTTTAGATGCGCCAACTGCAAGAATTGCAATTATTGCAGGGGCAAGGTTCATCGTCAGTCCTTCATTTAATGCTGAAACTGCCAAAGTATGTAATTTATATAATGTTCCTTATGTACCTGGGTGCTTTACACCGACTGAGATTCAACAAGCATTAACTTATGGGGCAGATTTGATCAAAGTATTTCCAGGTTCAATTGCCGGAAAAGGAATTATCAAAGAAGTACAAGGACCATTCCCTAATATCAATATCATGCCTAGTGGTGGGGTTTCATTAGACAACATGAAGGAATGGTTTGCTAGTGGATCATTTGTAGTTGGCGTTGGTGGTAGCCTTGTTGGACCAGGAAAAGACGACAATTACGAACAAGTTAAAAATAATGCAGAGGCATTCCACAATGAATTTGAAAAAATAAATGATAAGGAACTTTTAGTCTAAAAGCAGACTTGATCGTTATTGTGGATTGGAGAATATTATGGAAAAGGTTTTAACTTTCGGAGAAATGATGCTTCGTTTGAAACCAGCTGGGTGCAAACGAATCGTTCAGTCCGATGAATTCGAAGCTGCTTATGGTGGTTCAGAAGCTAATGTCGCTGTATCATTGCTTTTACAAGGTGACCAAGCCAGTTATGTGACTAAACTTCCTCAAAATTTACTAGGTACTTCAGCGGTCGATACCCTGAATAAGTATGGAGTGAACACGAGCAAGATTTTATATGGAGGTAATCGTTTAGGAATTTATTTCTTTGAAAAAGGCGCTAGTGTAAGAAGTACTAATGTTGTTTATGACCGAAAAGCGAGTTCGTTTGCTGATTCCAAAGCTGATGAATATGATTGGGATAGTCTTTTATCCGGAATGAGCTACTTTTACTTTTCTGGCATTACAGCTGCCATTTCTGATCAAATGAGAGAAACGTTACTTATTGCATGTCAATATTGTCATCAAAATGGAATTAAGGTTATTTTTGATACTAATTATCGAGGTAAAATGTGGAGCTCTGGTGAAGCACAACAATTTTCTAGTCAAATAATGCCATATGTTGATGTATGTTTAGCCAACGATGAAGATTTTGAAAATAGCTTGGGTATCAAGGCTTTTGATGGTGATATGGAACATGGTATCGATCAGAGCAATAGTTTTAAAGATGGTATGCAAGAAGTTGTTAGAAAGTATCCCAATTGTAGTATCGTAGCCAGTATTTTGAGAAATATTAATTCAGTTGAAGATAGTAAGTGGACAGCATTGTTATTGAAAGATGGTCAAATGTACGAAAGTCCAATCTATAATATGCACGTGTATGAAGGAGTTGCCAGTGGCGATGCATTTGGAGCAGGTCTAGTACATGGTCTAATTCATGAATTCGATAACCAAAAATTGATCGATTATGCTATTTCAGCTAGCGTATTAAAACTAACGATTTCAGGCGATTTGAATCTAGTGAATGAGAGAGAAATCTTGAATAATATGACTAAGATTTCCGCAATGAGTCGTTAATAAAAAAGTCTCTTAACTAACCCTAATTAGATTAGTTAAGAGACTTTTTTGAATTAAAACTTTTCACCAGCTAATTTAGCTTGATCAAAGGCGGCAGCAAGAATCTCATTCGCATGCATTGGATCCTTGTCCATACCCTCGGCGAAAACAGCTGAATAGTCAGTAACGCCGATCATATTTAAAATCATCTTGAGATATTTGTCAGCCAGATCGTCGATGGGACTATCTTTAGGGGTTAACTCGTTATGGTAGTTGCCACCATTAGCTTGAAGATGGATGGCTTTTTTGTTGTGCAGATCACCAGTGGTTGAACCATCAGCGTTGTAGTGGAAAGTTTGACCAGCTTGCATAATAACATCAATGTAACTCTTCATTTCAGCCGGCATAAAAAGATTGTACATTGGATTTACAAAAACATATTTATCAGCATTTATGAATTCATTGACCCATTCTTGACGAGCGTCGTTGAACTCTTTTTCATCATTGGTTAAGGCTTCTTTGGTAAAGTGCTTATTGAAGATGGAAAGAGATAGCTTATTCAAAGGAAATGGCATAAATTCAGAAACATTATGAACAATAATTTCATCTTCTGGGTTCTTGGCAGTATAGGCGGTCAGAAAATGTTGATACAATTGATAGCTTGATGATTGTTTGGCAGACTCTGGGTGTGCATAAATAACTAGTACTTTTGACATATTAAAGACCTCTTTTTTGTTTAACTACAATTATAGTCAATTATCAAAGCTTTCAAAAGATATATATATTACTTTTCAGCGAGTCTTTGTGCCATATCGCCATCTGGGTAGACAGTCAAAGTTCTGGCTTTACCAGTAAATAAAACCAGTCCTGGTTTGGCACCTTTAGGTTTATGCAATTGGCGAACTTTTAAGACGTCTACGGCGACTTGCTTCAATCCCCGGCCTTTGCTGTAGTAAGCGGCTAAACTAGCAGCTTCCAGTAAGGTTTGTTCGCTGGGATTAGTGCTGTGAATAACGACATGCGAACCAGCTAATTCAGAAACGTGCATCCAATAGTAATCTTTTTTAGCTGTCAGGGTGAGGTGGTCGTTTTGGAGACTGTTTTTGCCGACTTCAACTAAGACGTGATCACTAGTAAAAAAGTGTCTTGGGTGTGCTGGTGTTTGGGGTTTAGACGAATGAAGCACATGAGTTTTTATGGCGTCTTCGGCAATCAATTGTTGTTTGATGATAGCAGCTTGTTTTTCATCAGTAGGATCAAAATTTTTCTGTCGTTGCAGTTGTTTCTCCAGATTTGATTTTGCCTGTTGGAGGTTGCCGTAAATGGTCTCAAGCCCCCGTTTGTCACGATGATATTGATGGAAATATTCTTCGGCATTAGCCATGATCGATTTTTTAGGATCAAAATAAATTGTGACTTCTTGTCCCTCTTGGCGATAGTCTGGCAAGATGACGAACCCTTTGGTTAGGTCAATTTGTTTAGAGTAGGTTTGTAGTAAAGTTCCCTTCACTAAGAGGATTTCAGTATCACCCAAACGCTTGCTAGCTTTTTCTAGGGATGAAATTTGTTTTTGAGTATGGTCGATTTGCCATTTCATTGCTGTAATGACTTCATCGGTAACTTTTATTGCTGGTTCAGTTGACATTTTGTAGCCTCAATTCATAACGTTATAACAGTATTATAGCATCAAAAAAAGGTCTTAGTTTTTGACTAAGACCCTTGGTGTAGGTGATTATTTATCGTTGTTTTTATCTTTCTTAGACTTGTTTTGATCTTTCCATTCGCTCATTGTCATAACGTCATTAACTTCTAATGAAACCTTATCGACGTCTTTTCCAGTCATTTCCTTAACTGAATGATTGATGGTATTGACGATCCGATCAAAGATCTGAGGAGCTGACTTGCCATATTCCAAGACAGCTTTTAATTCAAAGGAAACCTTGTCATCATCGGTATCCACGTTCACACCTTTAGTTGGATTGTCGATAAATCTGTCAGTGAAGTCACTGATAGCACCACCAGATAATGATAAAACTCCGTCGATAGTTTTAGCGGTATGGTTAGCGATTTTTTCTAAAACTTTATCAGAGAAGTTTAACTCTTTTTCGATTTTGGGTTGATTATTATTTTGGTTGTTACTAGGATTATTATTTTGATTTGGCATTTTGTTAACCTCGCTTTAATTTACTCTTTCATTACTTTTATCTTGCTTATTTTGCTTTTGCCATTCTTTTTTAGTCATAACATCTTTGACATAGACATTTGTCTCAACAACTTTTAAGCCAGTCATACCTGTAACGGCTGAGTCGACGGCATTGAGAATGTTTCTAAAGACATCATGAGCATTTTTACCATATTCAAGGATTATTTCGACATTAATTGCGGCTTGTTTTTCACCGACATCGACGTTGATTCCTTTAGTAATGTCTTCTTTACTGCGAAGGCGATCGGCAATACTGTCAAAAAGATTTCCGTTAAGCGATAGGATTCCCTCAATGTCACGTATGGCCATACCAGCAATTTTTGCAATAACGTCTTCGTCAAAAGTTAACTTACTGTTTTTAACTAAATCATTGTTTAACTGTTGGTCTGTCATAATTTACTCCTTTAGCTGTAGAAATTTGATCAATTTCATTCTTAAGTCAGTTTTTTCTTCGGCTTTTCCAGTTAAAGCAGCGACTAAATATCCCACTAGACCTGCCAAAATAATCAGGATTAGGTTAAAGAAACCTAAGGTGATCCAGAGAAGAACAATTGAGCTGCCAATCAGAAAGCCGATAATTCTTCTTTTCATAAGCTGCACCTCAGACTACGCGAGGAGCGTTGCCGTCACCTTGAACGTGTGGGTCCAAATTAACAATTACTTTTTTAACGGGGATTCCCAAGTCATTGTGCAACTGATTCATTACCAGTTGTTTAATTTGAGCTCCTTGTTCAGTCAGGTTCATGCGTTGATCGCTCGTCGCTGAGATTGTAGTTTTGGCGGCACGTCTTCTGCCAAGCAATTTTACTTTTACATCGACATTATGCAAGGATAAATTTTCCTTCAGATGGTTTTTCAAAAGTTTTTCGATTGAACTGCGAGAAATATTTAATTTTCCCTTGTTAGATTGAAAACTTAAGTCACTATGTGAAGAACTAGCGAACAAACCATACACTAGAATTGCTAGGAAAGTTATTCCAGAGATAATTGCCAAGAAAAGTGCTAGGTAATGAAACGGCCAATTAAGTACTGGTAGTTGTTTAATAATTCTAGTGACTGGTGGAAGCGGGTAGGTGATGGTTATGAACCAAAGTGTTTGGATGATTCCTAATAATGCGGCGATTATTAAGAATATTCGAACAGGTTTTCTCATAGGCTACACCTTAAGAAGCACGTTTGAAGCTATTTAGAGCCCATGAAATTAGTAGAACTACGATTAGAGAGCCAACTATTGCTGGGAAAATTGCCATCCCGGCAACATCTGGTCCCCAAGTTCCTAAGAGGCTTTCACCAAGCCAAGCACCTAGTAAACCACCAATGATATTGCCTACCCACCCCATAGGCATATTACGATTGACGATCATACTTGCGACTGCGCCGATAACTCCTCCGATGATAAGTACCCATATTGCGTGTAACATAATTAACATCCCTTTCTTTAAAGATTAATTATTTTATACAATTAATCTCTTTATTTATGATTCCAATATATCTAGTTCCGAAATCTTGTGCAAGAAATAACTAATTAAGTTCATATGAAGAATGTTATGCAAAATAAAAAGAACCCAGTAACCACAAGGGGGTTGCTAGGTTCAAAATTTTTTTAAGGTAAATCATTGCCGGCAGCAAAGTAAACGTCATACCACTCTTGTTTTGTTAGCTCGATGTCGCCACCCTTGGCACTATCAGCGATATGTTCAGGATTCATTGTACCGATGATAACTTGGATGTTGGCAGGATGTCTCAAAATCCAAGCCGCTGCAATCGCATTTTTACTTGCATTATATTTATCAGCTAGTTTTTGCAGTTCCGTATTCAGTTGAGGGAACTTGTCGTTGTTGATGAAAGTACCGGCAAACATACCATATTGGAATGGAGACCAAGCTTGAATCGTAACGCCCATTCTTCTGGAGAACTCGATAATTCCACCATCATGATTAATTGAACGAGTATCTGTCATATTGGTGTGCATACCGAAATCGATCATACCTGTGTGCATGATACCAAATTGTAATTGATTAAACATCAATCTTTGATCAACTGCTTCTTGAACTAATAAGTATTGTTGAGGATTGAAGTTAGAAACACCGAAATGACGAACCTTACCAGATCTTTGCAATTCGTCAAAGGCTTCCGCGACTTCTTCGGGCTCCATCAAAGGATCAGGACGGTGGAGCAAGAATGAATCTAAGTAATCAAGTCCCATTCTCTTTAGAGAACCATCGACCGCATCAATAATGTGTTGTTTAGAAAAATCGTAACTTTTACCAGGGATAATTCCACCCTTTGATTGAATGTAAAAGTCATCACGAGTCAAACTACTCTGTTTAAGAGCCTCACCGAAGATCTTTTCAGAGTCTCCGCCACCGTAAATGTCAGCCGAATCGATATAGTTAATGCCACTGTCAGAAGCGACCTCCAAGTCTTTAGCCGCTTGTTCTGGAGTTAAGCTGTTCATGCGCATGATGCCAAGAGCAATAGCTGAAGCTTGCCAACTAGTATCACCGATATAAAGTTGTTTCATAAAAATGCCTCCAATAATTTAAATGTCAATTCAATTATTGAGTGTGAGTTGGGATAAGTCAACCGCAAAGATTACGCTTACAATCTGTATGTTCATGAAACTATATTTTGGAATTCCAATGTTTTCTTTAAAATTATTGAAATTTAATTTGAAAGGATTATCATCTAATTGTAAGCGATAACAAAAAGAGGGGAGCTAAATAGTATGAAATCTTATTTAAAGAAAGCTTTAGTAATTGTCGCTAGTTTTGTGGGGATGTTAGGGATGGCAGCTTTTTCAACCAATGACGTTCAAGCAGCAGCTGCCAAAGTTTCACCGATCAGTACAGTGACAACGACAACGCTTTATTCGAAACAAATGCATTTAGATTGGAACTATGATGTTTATTTACCAGCTGGCTATAATCCAAAGGCTAATAAGCGTTATCCAGTTCTTTACATGATGCATGGATTATACGGAAATCATCGTAATTTATTAGAGAGATTCAATTCGCAACAAATGCTAGATGGTGCTATGAAGCGTAATAACACTAAGGCAATTGTTGTTTTCGTAGATGGATTCAACAGCTTTTACGTGAATCAAAAAGGTGGCCTACCTGTTGAAAGTGCCATCATGAAAGATTTGATTCCAAAGATCAATTCAACATACAAAGTATCGAAATCGAGAAGTGAACATGCAGTTGGTGGGGTGTCTATGGGTGGATACGCAGCAGCTAGATTATCTTTGAAATATTCAAATTACTTTTCAAAAGCTATCATGGTTTCACCATCAGTCTGGTACAAACTACCTAAGAGTAATCTGATCAGACAAAATATGCATGCATTCACTGATGGAAAGACTAACTGGTCAGACAAGGTTTATAACGGACTATTTCCAACTAAATATATCAATAAGCAGACCAAACCAGTTAAATTTTATATTGAGACAACGTCAGATGACACGACTGTGCCAATTAAAGACGTTAATCATTTTGTGAAAGATGTAAAAAAAGATACGAATAAAGTCTCAATCAAGTATGTAAAAGATAGTGGCGATAACCATAACTGGAATTATTGGACTAAAGCAACTCCAAAAGCATATAACTGGCTGATGGGTGAATTTTAGACGAGGGGAGAGACAGAGATGAACAATAAAGAAATTGCCAATGAAATACTGAAAAAAGTCGGCGGGAAAGACAATGTTACGGCCAATGTTGCCTGTATGACGAGACTTAGATTAGGCATTAAGGACGAATCAAAAGTTGACCTAGAAGGTTTGAAGAGAATTGATGGTGTCCTAGCAGTTGTGAAAGCTGAAACGCTACAAGTCGTTTTAGGTCCAGGTAAAGTTAATAAAATAGCTGAACCATTTGCCGAACTAACTGGAGTTCCTCTAGGTAGTGATACCGATGATGAAACTGGTGAAGAAAACATTAAAGATATCGCTAAAGAGAATAAACAAGCGAATAAGGCTAAACATGATAAACCATTACAACGTGGCCTTCAACACATTGCTAACGTCTTTATTCCACTATTGCCTGGTATTATTGCAGCTGGGTTGATCAACGGATTAACTAACGTTATTGATTATCAAACAGGATCAGCTTTTTCAACTGATTGGTGGTACATGACTATTAAGACTTTAGGCTGGGGACTATTCACCTTCTTGCCAATCTTTGTTGGAATGAATGCTGCACGAGAATTTAAAGGTAGTGCCATTCTAGGTGGTATCGGTGGAACACTTTGTTTGGGAATTAAAATTACTGATTCACCACTGAGTTCTCAAGGTATCTCGATGCCATTCACTCATGCACCATTTACAGTTGGTGTCGGTGGTTTGATTACTGCTTTGTTGATGGGTATCTTCTTTGCCATTTTGGAAAGAAATATCAGAAAAATCATGCCTAGTGTTTTGGATACATTCTTTACGCCATTGTTGACAGTTATTATTGGCTCCTTACTGGCAGTCGTCTTTTTGCAACCAGCTGGTGCTTGGTTAACGACAGCAATTTACACTGTTATGGACTTCGTTTATACCAAATTGAGTATTTTTGGTGGATTTGTTCTATCGTCAACCTTCTTGGCCTTAGTTTCAGTCGGTTTGCATCAAGCTTTAACACCAATTCATGTTCTTTTGAATGATCCAACAGGTCCAACTCACGGTATCAACTACTTGTTGCCAATCTTAATGATGGCCGGTGGTGGCCAAGTTGGCGCTGGTTTTGCTTTATATTTCAAGTCGAAGAATAAACGTTTCAAAAAGATGGTTATGAGTTCCATTCCGGTTGCAATTCTAGGAGTTGGTGAACCTTTGATGTATGCTGTGACATTACCATTAGGTAGAGCCTTTGTGACCGCAAGTATTGGTGCTGGTTTTGGTGGAATCTTTGCTTCACTTTTCCATCTAGGTGCAGTTTCACAAGGTGTTTCCGGACTATTCGGACTATTGATCATGCAACCAGGTCAACAATTGACCTATCTCTTAGCCTTATTAATTGCCTATCTAGGCGGCTTTATCGTAACTTGGTTCTTTGGGGTTGATGAGAATAGAATCAATGAAATTTATCCAGAATAGAGGGAAGTTTATGCTAGGATTCTCAGCTTATTTACATCAAAAAATGGATCAGTCCGACTTGATAGAATTCAATAAATTTGTTCTGGCGGGATTTACTGGTGTTTTTACGTCAATTAATTTACCTGAAGATGATCCTCAAATATTGTTAGCTAATTTAAAAGATCTTGGAGAGCTATGCCAGACAAATAATCTAGAATTGACACTAGATATTTCGGCTAGTTCTTTAAAGCGACTCAATTTGAAATTGCCAGAGGATTTGAAAGTTTTCGAGCAAATGCATGTCACAATGTTACGAATTGACGATGGAATTAATAATGCCGGAGTGGCACAACTTTCTCAAAAAATAAAAATTGCTTTGAATGCTAGTACAATCAGTCAGTCGGATATTGAGCAATTGCAAGCTAATCAAGCTGATTTTACTAATTTGGAAGCTTGGCATAACTATTATCCACGTGAAAATACAGGACTTGATAGAGACTGGTTCGAGGCTAAAAATAAGTGGCTCCAGGCAAATGGCTTTTGTGTCATGTCTTTTGTGGCTGGTGATAAGAATTTAAGAGCTCCAGTTTATAAAGGGTTACCGACCTTAGAAGAACAACGTTATCAGAATCCTTTTGTATCTGCCTTGCAAATGCAAAAGTTAAGAGTCGATCGAATTTATATCGGCGATCCAGCTTTGAAAGAGACTACTTTAGAACAATTCACAAGTTATTTTAGAAAGAAAATCTTAAAGATCCACGTTGACTTATTTAAGGCACCTGATTATATTGACCATATTTTTCATCAACGAGCTGACGTAGCACGTGATGTTGTCAGATTACGAGAAGGCCGAAGCCTTAATCATCAAAGAATAGCTCCCGATAATGCCGTTATACGTAAATGTGGCGCTATAACGATTGATAATGAATTAGCTGAACGTTATCAGGGAGAATTACAGCTGATGAGAAGAGAGTTGCCAGCAGATAAGACTGTCAATGTAATCGGACAAATAGTAAAAGATGATATCAAATTAACTGAATATTGTCAGGCTAATCAGGCAATTAAATTGATAGAAACGAAAGTTAGGAAATAAATGCTATGAATATAAAAAAACTATCTACTGAGAGTCGTAATCCGCAAACGACCAATTTAGACCAAATGAGTGCCCAAGAAATAGTAGCGGTAATGAATCAAGAAGATCGAAAGGTACCACTTGCTATCGAATCAGAGATACCAAAGATCGCCGAAGCAGTTGATAAAATAGCTGCAGCGTTTAAAAAAGGTGGGCGCCTATTTTACATGGGTGCTGGTACTAGTGGTCGTCTGGGTGTATTGGATGCGGCCGAATGTGTTCCCACCTTTGGAACCGATCCTGAAATGGTTCAAGGATTGATTGCTGGCGGTGGTCAAGCAATGACTTTAGCTGTTGAAGGTGCTGAAGATAATGTTGAACTTGGGGCCAGTGATTTAAAAAAGCGACAATTAACTAAAGAAGATGTGGTAGTCGGTATTGCTGCTAGCGGTAGAACGCCTTATGTTGTCGGGGGCTTAGACTACGCACGAGAAATTGGTGCTGAAACTATAGCTTTATCCTGTAATCATGATTCAATAATTAGTCAACACGCCAAGACCAAAATTGAAGTAGTCGCTGGACCTGAAGTGTTATCTGGTTCGACGCGTTTGAAATCAGGAACCGCTCAAAAAATGGTTCTCAATATGTTATCAACTGGTGCCATGGTTCGCATTGGTAAAACCTATGGAAATTTGATGGTTGATGTTAAACCTACTAATGAAAAATTGGTTCAGCGTGCAATCAATATTGTCGTTGAGGTCACTGGAGTGGAAGAGAAAGTTGCGCAGCAGGTTTTGGAAGAAGCAGACTATTCTGTGAAGGATGCAATCGTTATGATTGCCGATCGTCTGGATAAGGCTGCAGCAGAAAAGAAATTGAATGAATCAGATGGGTTTGTTCGTAAAGCGATAGAGAAATAAATTTAATAGATAAAGGTATTATTTACTACTTAGAGTGGTGAATGATATCCTTTTTTTGTATAGTAAACACTTTCATAAAAATGTGTTTCTGCTAGAATAAGAATTACTATAAGAAATATAAATGTTTTAGATGTTGGAGAAAGATAAAATGGTTACACAAATACTCTATCAAAAAGTTGCTGATGATATTAAACGACATATTCTTTCTGGTTCATATGAAGTCGGAACGCTTATTCCTACAGAAAACGAACTTGAAAAGAAGTATCAGGTTAGCAAAATCACAGTACGTAAGGCTGTGGAACAGCTGGTTTCCGAAGGATATTTGAATAAAAAGAGTGGAATTGGAACTAGAGTCATCAGCAATAACTTGTTTAATAAACTTTCGAAGGCTAAATCCTATTCGTCAATCATTAACGAGACTGAATTGTTAACTAGAAAAATTTTGGAATTCAAAAATATTTCCATCAAGGATACTCCTATCGAAGGTAAGGACGATTCTCAAGAGGTTCTCTTCGTTAAAAAAATGTATTTGTTGAATGATGAACCTTTTATCATTGTTAAACACTATTTGCCCAACATAAAATTGTCAGATAAGGATAAACGTATTGAACAAATGTCGCTCTATACGTTTCTCAAAGACAATGGCCAAATAGTTGATAATTTTAAAGATGAATTTCAGGCAGTAAATATTAACGCAAAAGATCGTAAGTTGCTAAAAAAGGACGATTCATTGGCTTTAAAACGAATTAGACGTGGGTTTGATAATCAAGGTAAATTAATTGAGTATACTATTTCCATATACGATAGTAATAAAAAGCCATACGAAATTGAATATGAGATTTAAAAATCTTTATTTAAGCGTTTACATCATAACATTATAATGTTATGATGAACCCGAAAAAAAGGAGGGACTTCTCATGGACAATTTTATCAATTTTCTCAACATTAAAATCTTACCAATTGCCAATAAAATGGGTAATCAGCGTCATATGACTGCCATTAGAAAAGGTATCATTTCTACGTTGCCACTAACCATTGTTGGTTCGTTCTTTACACTGATCAATAATATTCCAATTGAATCAGTGGCTAATGCGCTTTTACCTTATAAAGAGATTTTGGATATTCCATTTCGATATACGGTTGGAATCTTGGCTTTATATGCGACCTTTGGAATTGCACCATCGTTAGCTGAAAGTTATGGACTAGATAAATTAACTAACGGTATTTTGGCAGTATTGGCTTTTCTAGTTTCAACTGCTACACCAATACATGTTGTCAAAAATGTTAAAGGCGTGATCGATGCGGGTAGATATATTAATATTGCCAATTTGAGCGCCTCGTCACTATTTGCTTCAATTGTTACAGGACTTTTGACTGTTGAAATATATCGGTTTTTCAAGAATCGAAACATCACTATAAAAATGCCTGACGGAGTTCCACCTGAAGTATCCAATTCATTTGTGGCCCTGATTCCAGCAGCATTTATCTTAATTGTTTTTTGGGCTATTCGTAGTGTTTTAGGTTTCAATATAGCCACTTTCTTAAGCATGATTCTAATGCCACTAAAAGGTATTTTGGTTGGAAATAGTCTAATTGGTGGATTATTGACGATTTTCTTGATTACTGGTTTTTGGACTTTAGGTATTCATGGTGCAGCAATTATGGACCCAATCATTAGACCATTCTGGGAAATGTCCATTGCTCAAAATATGAGTGAATTTGCTTCTGGAACGAGTGCTAACCATCTTTCAACTATTTTCACCGAACAATTTTTACAATGGTTTATCTGGATCGGTGGTGCTGGTGGTACTTTAGCTCTGGTGACACTATTCTTATTCTCTAAATCTGCTTACTTAAAGGATTTAGGAAAATTGGCGTTTTTACCTGGTTTATTTAATATTAACGAGCCAGTAGTTTTCGGTGCTCCAATTGTTATGAATCCAATCTTAGGTATTCCGTTCATCGTGGGTCCTTTGATTACTGGTACTCTAGCTTATGTTTTGACGATTACTGGGGTTGTACCAATGATGATGTTGAGGTTGCCTTTTACTGTACCAGGACCATTGGGTGCTTTGATGAGTACTAATTGGAGTATCCCAGCGTTTATTCTGACATGTGTTAATTTCTTAATCGACTTAGCGATATACTATCCGTTCTTCAAAGTGTTTGAAAAACAACAATTAGAAAAGGAATAACGTTTGAAGGTGATGAAATGATGATTTTTCTGGCGCTCTTAATGTTTTTTATAGTAAGTGAGATTACCGTACAAAAAGGAATGATGCCAAATATTTTGAAAAAATTATCAGCTGGAAGGTTAATAATGCTATCTCTAGCCATCATCCTGGGATTGGCTATATTTAGTTTCTTTCTTAGACAAGCAGTTGTTCTAGTACTTCTTAGTACGATCTACTTATCGATTGTAATTTCAAACTATTATATGAAAGCTTTCAGCAAGATGGAAAGAGGTAAAAAGATATGACCAAACGCAGTTTAGGGATATCTCTATATCCAGATCATAGCTCTTTGAGTCAAGACAAAGAGTATTTACAACTTGCTAGTAAGTACGGATTTACCAGAGTCTTTATGAGTATGTTAGAAGTGTCTGAAGGTAAGGAAAAAGTAGCAACTAAGTTTAAAGATTTGATTGGGTTTGCTAAAAATTTGGGCTTTTCGACTACATTAGATATTGCTCCAAATATTTTCCATCAATTGGAAATCTCTTACGATGATTTATCATTCTTTCACCAACTAGGTGCTGATTCAATCAGGTTAGATCAAGGCTTTGATGGGCAAAAAGAGGCCTTGCTATCCTATAATCCCCAAGGATTGAATATTGAATTGAATATGAGTAATGACGTTGCCTATTTAAATAATATTTTGAGTTATTCAGCTAATAAGCCCTTCATTCTTGGTTGTCATAATTTCTATCCTCAGCGAGGAACTGGTTTACCATTATCATTTTTTAATCGAGCATCACAACGATTTAAGGATAACGGTATTGATACAGCAGCATTTGTGACTTCTCAAGTCGGAAAAATTGGACCCTGGGATGTAAATGATGGATTGCCTACTTTAGAGATGCATCGAGACTTACCAGTTAAGATTCAAGCTATGCATTTGTTTGCTACAAATTTGATCGACTGTGTCATTATCGGAAATGCTTATGCTTCTGAAAGTGAATTGAAGTCATTAGGTGCTCTCAATCGATATGAGTTGGTATTTGATGTTGATCTGGTATCTGATATTAATGAAGTGGAACAAACGGTCTTATTTAAAAATCAACATTTTAGACGTGGAGACATTACTGATTTAGTTATTCGATCCACTGAAGTTCGTAAAAAATATCAAACCAAAGATAATCCGATAAGTGTGGCTTCTCATGATTTTAAACGTGGTGATATTGTAATCGGTAATGACGATTTTGGAAAATATAAAAATGAATTGCAAATTGTTTTGCAAGAGCACAGTGATATTCGCAAAAACAAAGTGGCAGAAATATCAAAGAATGAGTTGTTCTTATTAGATTACGTCGGTCCCTGGGAAAAGTTTATGTTTCAGGAGGCGATGTCATGACCAGCTTATATATAAAAAAAGGACAGTCGGTTCTCAATCAGCCTCTAGAGTTATTGATAGAAGAAGGCCACATTACCCAGATAGGTGCCAAATTGAATGTGCAAGCTGATTCGACAATTGATTTACAAGACGATTCCTATATTTCCGCTGGTTGGATCGATGATCATACTCATTGTTATGAAAAGCTTTCACTATATTACGATGATCCTGATAAAGATGGTTATACTACAGGAGTTACAACCGTAATTGATGCGGGCTCAACAGGTGCTGATAATATAAGTGATTTTTACGAAATCACTCGCAATAAAAGAACAAATGTTTATGCCATGATCAATATTTCCAGAACCGGGATTTTAGCCCAAGATGAACTAGCTGACTTGAATAAGATTCAATTTGAGCCACTGAAGCAAAAAGTTAAAGAGTATCCAGATTTTATTGTCGGCTTAAAGGCACGGATCAGTAAATCCGTTGTGGGTGAAAATGGGCTGGAACCACTGTTATTGGCAAAAAGATTTCAGAAACAGTTAGACAATAATCTACCCTTGATGGTTCATGTGGGTACAAATCCGCCAGAGTTGTCAGAAATAATGGATAAATTAGGCCGTAACGATATCATAACGCATTGCTTCAATGGTAAATCAAACGGTATTTTGGATTCAGATGGGCGTATCAAAGACTTTGTTTATCAAGGATTGGAAAAAGGAATTATTTTTGATATTGGACATGGTACTGATAGTTTTAATTTTGAGACAGCCAAAGTAGCCACTGAGCAAAATATTTTTTCCAAAAGTCTCAGTACTGATATATATCATGCCAATAGAGAACGAGGCCCCGTTTATAATATGGCTACTTGTATTGAAAAAATGCTCTTTTTAGGCTATGAATTGCGTGACGTTATTCCAATGATCACGACTGTACCGGCACGTAATTTTCATTTGAAGAACAAAGGTGATCTACGTATTGGAAAAGACGCAGATATAACGATCTTTGATATTAAAGATGGACAAAAAGAATTGATTGACTCAGATGGGAATAAACGAATTACTCATCAAATGGTGAAGCCTCGTTACAGTATTATTGGAGGTCAAGTATATTCGATTGGAGAGTAAAATGGATATCTATCAAAAATATAACCTTAAACATGTTATTAATGCAGACGGGAAAATGACCATACTCGGTGTTTCAAAAGTTTCAAATGAAGTCGTTGAAGCGACTAAGCTTGGAGCACAAAACTTTTTTGAAATGAATGAGTTACTGATTCAAACTGGAAAATACTTAGCTAATTTGGTTGGTAGTGAGGATGCTTTAATAGTTAATTCTGCTTCTGCAGGTATTGCTGAATCAATAGCAGGTCTTATTGGTCAAGGAAGTATGTACCATCTACATCATCCCTACACTAATAGAATTACTAAACGAGAAGTTATTTTACCAATGGGACACGATGTTGATTACGGTACGCCAGTCGAGGTAATGATTCAATTGGCAGGAGGAAAGATGGTCCCAGCTGGCTATGCTAATATGTGTACTCCAGAACATATTGAAATGCAGATTACAGAGCAAACAGCAGCAATTTTATACATTAAAAGTCATCATACTGTTCAAAAAAGCATGTTATCTATTTCAGAAGCAATCAGGATTGCCCACAATCATAACTTACCTTTAATTTTAGACGCGGCAGCAGAAGAGGATTTGTATAAGTACCTTAAATTAGGAGCAGATGTAGTAATTTATAGTGGTGCTAAAGCGATTGAAGGGCCTGCATCAGGCGTGATTTTTGGTAAGAAAGATTATATTAGTTGGGCTCGATTACAAGGTGCAGGTATTGGTAGAGCTATGAAGATAGGTAAGGAAAATATTATCGGTCTGACTGGTGCCATTGAAAAATACTTAAGAGATGGAACTGAGACAGGCCAACAGATGATAGACCGATTGAAGCCTTTTGTTCAAAGCTTGTCTGAATTACCAGATCTTGAAGTTAATATTATTCAAGACGCTGCTGGACGTGAAATCTATCGTGCTGAAGTTAAGCCAACTGGTAAAATATCGGCCTTAGAAATATGTGATCAACTTAGAAATGGTAAAACAGCAATTTATGCTAGGGAATATCGAGTTAATCAAGGTATTATTGAATTCGATATCCGTTCAGTTAATGCTGAAGAAATGGGTCAAATTGTTGCACGATTAAAAGAAATCATTGGAGGATCGAGAAAATGAGTTTAATACCAAACTATTTAGATAATGGAATTTGCTTAAATGTTTTGGCCAATTCAGTTCAAAATGCTAAAGACTGTTATCAAGCAGCTGAAGGTCATGTTGTTTTGGGTGTATTAACTAAGAATTATCCAGATGATGACAGTGCTATCGAGGATATGAAAAAATATCAATTGGAAATTAACAATGCTGTTTCCGTAGGTCTTGGTGCTGGAGACCCTAAACAAAGCTCCATGGTGACACGAGTAGCGAAAGTTATTCAACCTCAACATGTTAATCAAGTCTTTACCGGAGTGGGAGCTTCAAGAGAGGCGCTTGGTCAAAGTGAAACGATTGTTAATGGCTTGGTTTCGCCAACCGGTAAGGTTGGGTTAGTCAACATTGCAACTGGTCCCTTGAGCAGTCAAGCCACTACAACAGAAGTTCCTATTGAAACCGCTATTGCTTTATTAAAAGATATGGGTGGTTCCTCAATTAAATTCTTTCCAATGAAAGGATTAGCTCACAAAGAAGAATTTAAGAGTGTGGCGCAAGCATGTGCTGACAATGACTTTGACCTTGAACCCACGGGTGGAATTGATCTTGATAACTTTGAAGAAATTGTACAAATTGCAGTTGATGCTGGCGTAAAACGAATTATTCCTCATATTTATAGTTCCATTATTGATAAAGAAACTGGTGATACTAGACCTGAGGACGTTGCCAAACTTTATGAAATAATTAAAAAATTTTGAGAGGTCAAGCAATGAATATTCTGGCTTTTGGCGAGGTAATGCTCCGTTTTACGGTTGCAGATAAAATGATGCTAGAACAGACTGATAATTTGCAAATTTCGACAGTGGGGACGGGTGTAAATTTACTAAGCAGTCTGGCGCATTTAGGATACAACACCGCAATACTGACCACCTTGCCCGATAATCCTGTTGGCAAAAAAGCCGCCGCTGATATTCGGAAATTGGGCATTAATGACAAAAGAATAATTTTTAAAGGTCAAAATATGGGTAGCTTTTTCGTTGAATTAGGTGAAGGGCCTCGTCCAGAAAGAGTAACGTATCAAGATCGCCTTTCCAGTTCTTTCTGTTGTATGAACCCGTCGCAATACGATTTTGAAAAGGCACTATCAGGTATTAATATTGTGCACATTTGTGGAATCTCACTAAGCTTGTCCAAGAAAACTCGTGAGGCAGCTTTTAAATTGGCTAAAGAGGCAAAATCTTTAGATAAAATAGTTTGTTTTGATTTTAATTATCGACAGAACTTAAACGATGATAATTCCCATGAAGCCATGAAACAACGCTATCAGGCAATCCTCCCATACACTGATATTGTTTTTGGTAGTGAGCGTGATTTAACTGATTTATTGGATTATTCGCAAAAAGAGGAGCAAGAACTCTATCAAACATTTTGTTCACAGTATAAGATCAGAGTTTTTGCTGGCAGTAAACGAAGTTTTTCCGATGGTAAAAAATATTTTGAAGGATTTTTGTATCATCAAGATCATTTATACAAGTCCGAACCCAAAATATTACAAGTTTTGGATCGAATTGGCAGTGGAGATGCTTTCGCAAGTGGAATAATCACTGGTTTAATTGAGAAATGGGACTATTCGGATGTGCTAGACTTTGCCGTTGCTAACTCATTATTAGCACAAGCTTCAATGAATGATACACCAATCTTAGAAAAATCTGATGTTTTTAATTACATTGATAATCAAGGAAAAAATGATTTATTAAGATAGCAGAAATCATTTTTCACCAGCAATTACTCAAAAGGATCCTGCATCTGAGCAATATAAGCATTGATAAGCTTAGTATAACTAGCATTTTTAAAAAGACTATTTTTCTCCACTTGAAGTTCATGTAAATTATCCGTTATAACGCCGTCGGCACCCATAAATATCATTCGGTCCATTGATTCTTGATCATTTGGTGTCCAAGCAAAGAATTCTTTCTTCTGAAGATGAGCATTGTCAATGAAGGACTGATTCAAGGTAGTATATTCCATCGTAAAAGCATTGGCGTTGGTAAAAGGTATTCCAAATAAATTGAATGGCATGACATAACTGGTGCTGACTTTTGGCATCAGTTTTTTTGTGTCTTCAATATAGCTGTAGTTCAATGAATGAACCATATCTTTATTTTTAATGAGGCGTTTTTGGTATTTTTTAGCAAAGAGTTTGACGAAATCTTTTTTATTACCAGGGACGGACTTTAATTCAACTAGCAATTTTTGGTGTAGGCGTGTTGCGGTTGCTAGATAGTCGTCAAAACTAGCAATATAAGTGGTTTTGCCATTTTCGTGAATTGGGGTATGGGTCAGTTCATTCAGGGTCATTTGACTAGGACGTTTATTGATACCGGCTAAAGCTTTTAAGGTATTATCATGGAAAACGACAAATTGATGATCCGCTGTCTCTTGAATGTCCATTTCAATATAGTCGGGTTTCTCTTTGGAAGTTGCTTCTAAAGATTCAATGGTATTTTGCACGCCATTGCCATCGTCAACGCCACGATGAGAGATAGTTACGGGTGGCGTTAATAACCAATTATTGAAGTATAAAGTATCGTAGCCAACAAAAGAAAAGACAACCACAGTTCCTAAAATTCCCCAGAACCACTTGTGACTTCTTGGTTCTTGTCGCTGATAGAAGTAATTAGTTCGAGTTTGACTAAGTAAGATCAGAACGGTGATACTAGCCGCATAGATGCTGACGACATAATTTAAAAGCTGAATAATCGTCATGTTGATCACGGCCATTGGAAAGTCAGCGACGTGCAAAAAACTGACATTATCAAAAATGGCTTGGATTCCTAAGAAGAATCCGTTTGCTATTAAGACGAAAATAGTTACACCAACGAGCAAGATGGCAAAAATCCCAATATAATAAAGTGTTTTATTTTTGGTCATTTGCCAGCTGCGACTAATGGCAGCTTTGATAGTTTTATTCTCGAAGATCATGAGTGGTAAGACAAAGAGCCAACGTAAACCGATATAAAAAATTACGAAATAAATAAATACGAGCGCGATTCCCAAAGGAAGATGTTCTTGAAAGAGCCAATCGATAATGAATTGAGGGATTTTCACCTTATCTAGCAAACTGGAGGACATTCCCAAACTGCCAAATGGTGTGATGATCAAAAAGTACAGTAAAAAGAAGCCGAAAGCTTTGAAGGGTAGACCAAATAAATTCTTGCTGACGCTCTTGAGATAGTCCCACCAGCCTAAACTAGCATTAGACTTGATAGCTTGAAAACTAACCAGCATCAATGTGAATTGGGCAAAAACTAATAGCAGGATTATCAGCAAAATGATGATCAATCCCACTACTACTAATGGTTTATGTAAAATCAGATTGATCACATTACTATAGGAAACATAGTTAACATCGCCAAGATAACTAATACCGTTGGCGAGAAAGTTTAAAATTGGTACCAAAATGAAGTTGATCAATAACTGGATTAGAATAATGATCTGACTGTATTTCCAGAAATATTTCCAAAAGTTTTGATTTTGATTTCGTAGTTCGTTGAATGCTCTCATAATATCCCCCTGTGACATCTTCTTAATAATACCCAATTATTAATAGAATGGTATAAAAAGTTTGTAAATCAATTTTATGATTTATGGTTGACTCTGTTAAAAGAAGCGACTATACTTCATTTTTGAAAGGTGAGTAATCACTCACTCACTTAAATGGAACAGAAATAGAGGCGATTGGTAATGAGGAATACACCAGTTATTTCAATGAAAAATGTTGTTAAAAAATTTGATAAGCAAACGGTTTTAAACCATATTTTCTTTGATATTGATCCAGGAGTCATTGTCGGTCTGATTGGGCCATCAGGAGCTGGTAAGTCGACAATCATCAAGGTTGTTTTAGGGATGGAGAAAGTTGACCAAGGGTCTACGACTGTATTCAATCAAACGATGCCTAATCGTAAGTTATTGGGTCAAATTGGGTATATGGCACAGACGGATGCTTTGTATGACGAACTGACCGGACGCGAGAATTTACAATTTTTCGCAGACATGAAAGGAATTGGCCATCTAAAGGCTCAGGAAGAAATTGATCATGTCAGTCAAGTAGTTGATTTAACGGAAGATTTGGATAAACGGGTCAGTGGTTATTCTGGTGGTATGAAACGTCGGTTATCGCTGGCAATTGCGTTGTTAGGTGATGCAAGATTACTTATTTTAGATGAACCAACGGTCGGAATTGATCCCGCTTTGAGAAGAACAATTTGGAGCGAGTTACATCGACTAAGAGATGCGGGCAGAACGATCTTAGTTACGACCCATGTGATGGATGAGGCGGAACTGGTTGACGGAGTAGCGTTACTTTTGGGTGGTCATTTGATGGCTTATAACACACCTAAAGCATTGAAACAACAATATCAAGAAGATACGATTGAAAATGTCTTCTTAAAGGTGGAGAGTGAATATGAAGAGAACGATTGCAATCGCTAAACGAGTTACTTTACAATTATTAAGAGATAAAAGAACCTTAGCTTTAATGTTTTTAGCTCCGATTCTTATATTAACTTTGATGAAACTAGTCTTTACGGCAAACTCCACGACCAATCTCAATCTGGCAACGGTTAATGTCCAAAGCAGCTTGGTCAAACAGATCGATAAAATGGATCATATCAAAACAACTAAGTACACGACGGAAAAACGGGCTCAAAAGGGTCTCAAGGATGAAAAGGTCGATGGGATAATTCGTTATCATAATAATAACTATTACGTCACTTACGCTAATACCGATGCCAGTAAAACTGCTGCTACCAAGGCGGCTTTGAAAACTTCAATTATGGTGACAAATATGCAAGAATTGAAAGGTACTTTAACTAAAATAACAGCACAATTGCCTCAACAGATGCAAGCCACGCTTCCTCAAAAATCTTCAGCAGCGACGATTCACAATCGATATGTTTACGGCAATAGTAAGACTGATTTTTTTGATAAGATGATTCCAATTTTGATGGGCTTTTTCGTCTTCTTCTTTGTTTTCTTGATCTCAGGGATGGCTTTGTTGAGCGAAAGAACTTCCGGAACTTTAGGGCGTCTGTTAGCTACACCAGTTAAACGTTCAGAGATCGTGTTTGGATATATGTTGAGCTATGGCTTTGTGGCCATTTTTCAAACCTTATTGATTGTTTTGTTCACAGTCTATGTTTTAAATGTCGAAGTAGTCGGTAATATTTTGAACGTGTTCGTAGTTAATATTGTTTTAGCGATGGTGGCCTTGGCTTTTGGCATATTGATGTCGACTTTCGCTAAATCAGAATTTCAGATGATGCAGTTCATCCCACTGATCGTCATTCCCCAGATCTTCTTTTCTGGATTAATTCCACTTGATTCAATGGCTCATTGGGTACAAATAGTCGCTTATATCTTGCCATTGAAATATTCTGGTGAAGCTACGACAAGTATTATCATGAACGGGCGGAATCTTCTTCAGGTACTTAATCCCATTTTAGTTTTAGTTTTGTTCGTAATCGTTTTAACGGTACTGAATATTCAAGGGTTGAAACGTTATCGCAAGGTGTAAAAAGGAGTTGATATTTTGGCAGCAGAGGTAATTAAGGAAGACTTTAAAACTTGGGTCGATCAAGCAGATATGCCCAAAGGGAAAAAGCAGGTTGCTTTAGCCGCTATTAAACTGTTCTCAGAAGATGGTTTCGATGGCACTTCGACTAAAGCAATCGCTCAAGAGGCTGGTGTCAGCCAGGCAACGATTTTTAAATATTTTAAAACTAAAGATGACTTGCTCGACTGGATAATTTCACCAATTATGAAAAATATTATTCCAGTCTATGTGAGTGAATTCAAAGATCAATTGTCGAGTGAGCAGCTGGATTTGCAGGCGGTGATCCATTTTATCGTTCGTAATCGTTACCAGTTTTTAATTGATAATAAAGAAATAGCCATCATCGTAATAACTACAATGATGACTAATGAAGATGTAAAGAATCATTTCGTTGAGATGATCAAACAACAGGGCAGCCCAGTTTTTACAGCATTCAGTAAACTTCTGAGTGGGACTGGTGAGGTTAGGTCAGGAATTGATTTTTTGGCCGTGATGCGGATGATCATTTCACAAATTCTGATTTATTTTATTCAAGTTAATAAAATTCTCCCGCAAGTCGATAGCAATCAAGATAAAGACTTGTCGCAAATTGAGGAGTTCATTTACCGATCTATTAAAAAATAAGTTGGTTAATTGTTGTTCAAAAAGTCGATGAACAACTTTTGATAGACTTTGATAAAGTTGAAGTACATAGCCTTATCCAGATTTTCATTAACTTGGTGAGGAGTCATGTTACCGGGACCTGAGATGATGAAGGGGAAGTCTGCTGGTTTATCTTTAACTAAATTTGAAGCATCAGTTACGGCAGTAATTGGTGAAATATGAATCTCATCAGTGGCGTAAGGCTTCAAAAGCTTAGTCATCAATTTAACTAGCTGGTTGTCTGCTTGCATGGATACGGGAACTTCATTCATGTAAACATCCATAGAAACTTTGGCACCATTTTGGTTGAGTTTTTCGATCATAGTGTTAAGTTTGGCAATTACTTTTTGGTTACTGTATTCGGGGATGGTTCTGACATTAACCTCAGCGGTGGCAGATTCTGGAATCGAGTTAACTTGAGTACCACCAGAAATCAACGTTGTATTGAAAGTGAGGGGGCCCATAGCTTGACCTTCAATTTTGTCATCACGGAAGATTTGATTAGCTTCAAGTAGAAGTTCCATCAAAGGATCGATCGCATTGTAGCCATTTTCAGGCATAGAACTGTGACTAGCTTTACCAATCGAGGTAAATTTAATATCCATAGACCCTTTTTCAGCATGACCGATATTGTAACCAGATGGTTCGGCAATTACTAAGCCATCAACATCTTTCATATCACCGTCTTGATAGAAGTAACTAGAACCTTCTTCACCTACTTCTTCGCCCATAGTAGCCATTAAGCGAATCGTACCTTTTTTAGGAAGACCTTGATCGTGTAATTCAATCAAAGTTATCACTAATGCGGCCAAGCCAGACTTCATATCAGTAATACCGCGGCCAAAGAGGGTACCGTCCTTTTCGACCATTTCGAAAGGATCAGTTTGCCAATCGGCTAAATTACCAGGATCAACGACGTCCATATGTCCTGAAACGCCAAGGACTGGTGTTCCAGAACCGATTTCTGCGATAAGATTTGCTCGATTACCGCGAATTGTTTTGATTTCAGACTTGATACCATGTTGGTTTAATAGATCCTGTAGATAAAGTGCAACTTGTTTCTCATGATCATTAACTGATTTAATAGAAATAAGTTGTTTCAAAACCTCAAGTGCTTGTGTTTCGTTGAATACCATAAGCAAGTTCCTCCAATTTGTCTTTATTATTTATGGTAACACGTTCCTTTAAATGCTTGGTGGATAAGATATGCTAAGTATTTTACTAAAGAAGTAACTAATTTTTTTTAGAAACGAGTTGAATGTGAAAATGTCTCAGAATGACCAACCGAAAGTAGCAACAGAGTTTCTGACAACTGCCTCTTTTTTTGATATTTACGATCAAGAGGATTATTTCCTCAATAATAAGCTGCTCAAAGGTGAATTTATTGAAGGAGAAAAAATTCGCCATCCCATTTTTGAACAGGTAGTCTTTGATCATGAAACTTTTAGTAATTGTGATTTTGATAAAATTGAGTTGAGCGATGTGGTTTTCAAAAACTGTGATCTCTCAAACTGCTTATTGACTGAGGCTAGTTTGTTTCGAGTGAAGTTTCAGAATTGCAAAATGATGGGTACTAGTTTAGACCAATCTTATTTTCACAATGTGGAATTTAGTAATTGCTTGATGGATTTGGCTAACTTGAATCAGGCTAATTTCAAGTCAGTTAAGTTCGATGCAACTAGTTTAAAAGATGTCAGTTTTAACGAGAATAAATTACAACGAGTTGTTTTCAATAATTGTGATTTAAACAAAATGCTGATATTACGAACTAAATTAAACGGTATTGATTTTAATAATAGTCATTTTGAGACGATTGAAGTTGATGAAGCGGCAATTAAGGGGCTGAAAGTAAACCCTGAGCAAGCAAACTTTTTGGCCGAGTATTTTTTGGGAGTCAAGGTTAATTATTAACTTTGATTCTTTTTTTGTTTCCTTTAAGTTGACAACTGTAAACTATAAAGCTAAGATAGGCTTTGAAGTTTACAAGTGTAAACGGGAAATGAGGTAAGATTTATGACACGAATAATAGTTTTAATAATTGGTTTAGCATTAATTGGATTCATCTTCTGGTGGTTCTTCGGCAAGCATGAAGTTGCCAGTGCCACAGCTCAAGTTTCCGACAATAGTCAAATGGTCGACGTTGAAGTCAATGGAGGGTACTCTCCCGAAGTAGTGACGCTCAAGAAGGGTGTACCGGCTACACTCAATTTTACGAGAAAAGATGCTTCCAGCTGTTTAGATCGAGTAGTTTTTTCTGATTTTGGAATCAATCAAGAATTGCCACAGAATCAAGCACAAGCTGTCAAAATCGATACGACTAAGCCTGGCGAATATCAATGGGCCTGCGGAATGGATATGTTCCACGGGAAGTTGATTATCAAATAGGTACAGTTAGTTAAAAAGGAGAAGATATTATGACTATCACAAAGCGTTTTTGGATCGCCTTGATCTTTTCTATCCCCATGTTGATAGGAATGATCTTGATGCCCTTTGGGATTATGGTCCCTGGCAGCGAATGGATTCAATTTGTTTTAACGACTATCGTTATGGCAGTGGCGGCTCGCCCCTTTATTCAAAGTGCTTGGGCTTCCTTTAAAAAGCATCATTCAAATATGGATACTTTGGTAGCGATTGGAACAGCCACCGCATATATTTACAGCATTTATGCCATGTTCACTCATCAGGCGGTTTTCTTTGAAAGTGCTGCGTTCGTCATTACTTTTGTTTTGTTAGGACAAGTTTTTGAAGAAAGAATGCGTAACAATGCTTCTAATGCGATTGAGAAATTGGTCGATCTGCAGGCCAAGGACGCTGAAGTTGTTCGTAACGGTGAAATAGTCAAAGTATCCTTAGACCAGATCGTGGTTGGCGATGTGATTCGTGTTAAACCGGGTCAAAAGATTGCGGTTGATGGTGTGATCACTGAGGGTAATTCAACTATTGACGAATCTATGGTCACGGGTGAAAGTATGCCAGTAGCTAAAAAGGCCGGCGATAAGGTCATTGGTTCAACAATGAATAGTGATGGAACTTTTATGTTTAGAGCAGAAAAAGTTGGCTCTGAAACTATGTTGTCACAAATTGTTGAATTGGTTAAAAAAGCTCAAAATAGTCATGCACCAATCCAAAATTTAACTGATAAAGTATCAGAAATCTTCGTACCAGTTGTTTTAATTTTATCGATTTTAACTTTCCTAGTTTGGTATACAATTTTAGGAGTTAGTTTGGCAACCGCCTTGATCTATGCAGTTTCAGTAGTAGTAATCGCCTGTCCTTGTGCATTGGGTCTAGCAACGCCAACAGCTTTGATGGTTGGAACTGGCCGTGGAGCTAAGATGGGTATTTTGATCAAAAATGGTGAAGTCTTAGAAGAAGTTAATGACGTTAAAACAGTTGTTTTCGATAAGACAGGTACAATTACTAAAGGTAAGCCAGAAGTGACTGACATTGTTGGCGCTGAAAAACAAGTATTGGCAATTGCATCCGCCCTAGAAGAATCTTCAGAACATCCCTTGGCTAAAGCAATTCTCAATCGAGCTAAGGATCTTGATCTTTCAGCACAAACGGTCACTGACTTTAAGGCACTGGAAGGTAAAGGTGTTGCTGCCTTGGTTGACGGACAGTCTGCCTTTGTTGGTAATGAGAAATTATTAGCTTACAATCGGATCGACTCAAAGTTACAAAATGAAATGGTTCGTTTGCAAAATGAAGCCAAAACGGTAGTTTTCGTTGGTTTAAATCAAAAAGTTATCGGCTTAATCGCTATTCAAGATGCACCTAAGGAAACTTCCACAGAAGCAATTGCAATGTTAAAGGCACGTGGTTTGAGAACGGTAATGTTAACCGGGGATAATCAAAGAGTTGCTCAAGCAATCGCCCAAGAAGTTGGTATCGACGAAGTGATTGCCGATGTTTTACCTGCTGATAAGGCTGACCATGTTCAAGCATTGCAGAAAAAAGGTAAGGTAGCCTTTGTGGGCGATGGTATCAATGATGCCCCCGCATTGACTGTAGCTGATGTTGGGATTGCCATGGGTTCAGGAACCGATATTGCAATCGAATCTGGCGGAATCGTTTTGATGAGAAATGATTTGCGTGACGTATCCAGAGCCTTGGAATTGAGCCGAAAGACCTTTAATCGGATCAAGCTTAATTTATTCTGGGCTTTTATCTACAACGTGTTAGGTATTCCGGTTGCGGCAGGACTATTCTTTACTCTGGGATTAACCTTGAGCCCCGAACTGGCAGGATTAGCAATGGCCTTTAGTTCATTGTCAGTCGTAACTAGTTCAGTCTTGTTGAATAAAACTAAAATTTCTAATACCGCTCAATTAGCGTAGAAATTCATCTATCAAAGCAAAAGGACCTTGATTCAAGTAGAATCAAGGTCCTTTTACACCATCGTGATGAAAATTCAATTCAAGCGAATTTTAATTTCTGTTTTTGAAAATAAAGAATTTAGATAGGACATAATTACCAACGATAGCTAAGATTTGACCGACGATTTTTGATCCAGTACCATTGGCGCTCAATAAGGAAATACCGATCCATAAAGTAGCCGACTCGATCAAGAAAGTCAGGATTCTGGTACCATAAAAAGCAATCATTTCCATGAGGGCAGCTTTTGACTTGTGACGGAAGACAATAATCCGGTCAACCCAAAAACCAACCTGAACCCCTAAGAACCAAGCTACGACATTGGCGAATTGATAGTTAAGATGTAGTGCGTGATAAAGTAGGAAAAAAGTTCCGAAGTTGACAACAACTGAAAGCAATCCCCAAAGTAGGTAACGAACAGCCTCTTTACCAGTACTATCTTCAATTACAGGTTCTTCCTCCGAATTGAAGACCGTTCCAGCATCGTTGATACCTTCTGAAACTTCATCGATTGCTTTGTCTAACGGAGTTTCTTCATTTAATTCAGTTTTCTTATTCATAATATCTACTTCTCCCAAAATTAAAACCTATGACTAATATTAAACCTTTTTCTGCAACAGGGAACAAATCTGCTGATTATAATTTATGGAAAAATATTCACTACTACATATAGTATGAGAATTATTGCTCTAACACAATATGTTCCATGTGAAACAAATTAGGATTTTTACAGTAAGTCTATTGCCAATAATTGGAAAAAACGTTTGATAATATTAAACTTTAGTTAATATGGTATATTTAAAACGTTTATTAGAATAATAGGGGGTCAATGCTTATGGGGCTCATGTTATCAACTTTAATTCTAACGTTGGCAGCAGCACTTAGTATCTCTTTGTCACAAGTATTTCCTAAAATATCGGTCAGCTATATCAGTTTGATTATTGGGGCAGTTGTATGCTTGATTCCAGCTATTAGCAGTCATGTTGAGAACTTCAATTCGGATATTTTTATCAGCATGATCGTTGCACCGCTGCTTTTCTTTGAAGGACAATCGACCCAACTCAACTTAGTGGGGAAAGAATTTAAACACATTGTCCAAATGACAGTCTTTCAGGTTCTTCTATGTTTGATTTTTGCGGGATTTGGCATCTGGATTTTTGCGGGGATCAGTTTGCCCCTAGCATTTATTTTGGCGGCTATCAGTACCCCAACTGATGCTACGGCTTTGGAGTCAGTCACTAATGGCTTGAAGATGCCCAAGAGTGAAGGCACTTATTTAAAAATGGAATCTTTATTCAATGACGCTTCGGGTATTATTTTATTGAATATGGCGACCTTGTGGTATATCAACGGTTATATCAACTACAGCGAAACGATTCTGAATTTCTTGATTTCTGCCGGTGGAGGAGTCGTACTGGGGTTTGTCTTAGGTTGGTTGATGGTATTATTCCGTCAAACCTTGATCCGGACATCTTTTAATTCAAAAAATGCTCAAGTGATTGTCTATGTGCTTGAACCATTCATCATTTATTATTTGGCTGAGGCGGTGCAGGTTTCGGGAATCATTGCCGTTGTCTGTGCTGGCTTGATTCACAATGCTGAAACTCAACGTAGCAAGTTGACTAATGCTCCTCAAGTACATTTTGGAGTAGATATCCAAGATATGATCACAGAGGTTTTTAACAGTGTGGTCTTTATCATTCTAGGTTTCATGTTTACGAAGATCATTGTTGATGAAAAAATAACGGTTCATTCGTTATCGTGGTTATTGATTGGAACGGTATTATATCTAGTCAATGTCTTAATGAGATATTTGTATAGTCGCCTGCGCCTGCAATTTAAAAAACGGTCAGCGGGGATTTTTGCTTTAGGTGGCGTGCATGGTGCAGTTACTTTAGCCTTGGCTTATACGCTTGCCGAAGAACATGTGAAAAATTCTGATTTTAGTCTAGTTTTGATGTCGGAAAGCTTCTTGATTATTTTGAGTTTGATTGTACCAACGATTGTTTTTCAATTTGTTTTGAAAAATGATGTGCCTGATGCTGAAGTCAAAAAAGAAGTCGATCAGTTGCGAGTCAATATGGTTCGTCATGCTATCACGGCGGTCAATAAGATGTATTTACCAGACAACGTTAAGCAATCGGTAGTCTTTGACTTGATGGCTCAAAAGCAGCGAACTCGAACGAGAGATTTTGTTAAAGCTTGGTTGGATGTAGTCAAACATCCCGAATTTACTGGTGCTGAAAAAGAACTAGAAATGCGGGCTTTCATGAATGCTCTGAGTGAGGAGAGACAATATTTGGATATGGTTTCTCAAAGTGAAGTCAAATACCAAGATTATGTTTTTGATTTATATAACGAGGTTTTGATGGCTGAATCGATGGTCATTGGACCAACTGTTTCGGAAGATAATGAGTAAAAATTAAAAAAATTCGCTGATTCTAATTTAGAATTAGCGAATTTTTTTTAAGTATTTTTTTGGAAGCGTGTCAATCTTACAAAACTGTCACATGGCGCTAACGGTTTGGTAATGGTGTCGAAGATTGATTTACTTTTATTTTTGCTTCCTTAATAATGGAAATGTTAATTAATCTTAGAGGTGAAATCGATGCAAAATATTACACCGTACAATAGTCCTCATTATTTCATTTATTTACTATTGCTATTGTTACCGATCATGCTGGGCTTGTGGTTCGGCAGACGTTTTAAAATCTATGATGCGTTTGCGACTATCGTAATCCTGATCGTAACTTTTTTTGGCGGCAATATGTCACAAGGCCTTTCGCTGATAGCTTACGTGCTATTTGAAATAATATTGACGTTTAGCTACTTAGCTTATCGAAAGAAACACAATAATTTTTGGGTCTTTACGTTGAGCGTCGTACTGGCCATCGTACCATTAGTTTTCGTTAAACTGGATCCTTTGATTCAGAATAAAACCATTTCCTTATTTGCTTTTTTGGGAATCAGTTACTTAACTTTCAAGTCTGTGGAAATCATTATGGAGATTCGTGATGGTGTCATCAAAGATATTAAGCCATTTGAATTTGTCAGATTCTTGCTCTTTTTCCCCACGATTTCATCAGGACCAATCGACCGTTTTCGTCGTTTTCAAAAAGATGTTTTAAATGTCCCCAGTCGCGAAGAATATTTGAAGTTATTGCAAAGTGGAACTAATAAATTGATGCAAGGCTTGCTTTATAAATTCATTATTGGCTATTTCTTTGGCTCGTTAATGGTACCGAAATTGCAAGTATTGGTTTTGTCATATAGAGGACAAACGCCACTGGGTTTATCTTGGGCATTAGTAGCGTATATGTATGCCTGGAGTATGTATTTATTCTTTGACTTTGCTGGCTATTCACTATTTGCGGTGGCTATTAGTAACTTCATGGGTGTTAAAACGCCGATGAACTTCAAAGCTCCCTTTAAATCGAAAAATATTAAAGACTTTTGGAATCGGTGGCATATTACCTTGTCATTTTGGTTCAGAGATTATATTTATATGCGTTTGATGTTCACAGTTATCAAGCATAAGTGGATCAAGAATAAAGTTACCATCGCCAATTTAGGTTATATTACGCTATTTTTGATTATGGGATTTTGGCATGGAGAGACTTGGTATTACATTGTTTACGGTATCTTTCATGCTTGTGCAATGATCACCAATGACGCTTGGTTGCGTTTCAAAAAACATCATCGTCAAAGTATCCCCAGCAATAAATTCACCCAAGCATTTGCTATCTTTTTGACCTTCAATATCGTGTGTTTCAGTTTTCTGATTTTTTCAGGAATTTTAGATAAATTATGGTTTAGTTAGGATTAAGTTATGAAGAAGAAATTATGGATGATTTTTGGCCCCGTTATTGTGGCTCTGGTAGCCTTGATGATTTTATTGTGGGCACCGATCAAATTTAAAACTGTTACTCCTCAAAAGGTGAGACAAGCTGCGACCTCACTTGATGTTCGGGTTCTTAAAGGTGAGGATGTGAAGAATGCGGCGGTAAAAGGGCACTATATCCCAATTATGGGTTCCTCTGAATTATCACGAATGGACCCGTTTCATCCTTCGTCAATTGCTCGTAAATATCACTGGAAAAACCAGCCGTTTCTTTTAGGAGATCCTGGTACAGCCTCGTTGACACATGCATTCAGTGTGGGAGGGATGACTAGTTTGAAAGGAAATAAAGCTGTTTATGTCATTTCACCACAGTGGTTTAGCAAGTCAGGCGTTCCTGCTACTGCCTTTCAATATTTTTTGTCACCTTTACAATTGTCGGGCTTTATTTTGAAGTCTAATCATGGCGATAAAGCGATGAATAAATATATTGCGCAACGAGCGATTGATTTGGGCGTTAGTGAAGGAACGACTGAAGATGAAGCTTTGGAAAGAATTGCAGCGGGAAAAAATATTACTAGCTATCAACGGTTTTATATTAAGCATATTTCCCGAGCTAATTTACAGAGTCAAGACAACCTCTTTGGGTCGCTTTCAATGAATGACCATGAAAAGAAGATCCAAAAAGCCAACTCCAAATTGCCTGCAACTTATAATTATAAAAAATTGAATCAGTTGGCAATCAAAATGGCAAAAAAAGATTCATCTGATAACGATTATCAAATAAATAATAAATTTTATAATCACCAATTGCGCAAACAAATGATGAAATATCGAAATGCTCATGCCCACGTCACTTATACCCGTTCGCCAGAGTATAATGATTTTCAAGCACTCTTATATATGTTTGCTCAAAATAAGACCGAAGTTATGTTTGTCATTCAACCGATCAATCCTTATTGGGTCAAATATACCGGCTTACCTATGAGTTCAATTACTAACTTTGATAAGAAGATCAAGTATCAATTGCGTTCACAAGGCTTCAATCAAATCGTTGACCTTTCCAACGTGAAAAACACTAATTACATCGCTGAAGATACGATTCACATGGGCTGGCGTGGCTGGTTGATGATGGACCGTCATTTGAAAAATTATTACAAGGACAAAAAAGCTGATCCAAAACAGACCCAATATAAAATGAATAGTTATTTCCTAACTAAGCAATGGGCTAACGATAATCAATTCAGTAAGTAGTAAAATAGCGTCATCAAAAATCATTAGATTCTTGATGACGCTATTTTTACCGTTCTACAACCGTTACAGCGACCGTATCACCAACACCCTTATTCAATTGTTGACGAATGGCCTTTAAAATTCCCAAAATATAACAAATACTACCGTCTTCGTGTTTAACACCCATATTGACGATTGAGCCATCATAAGCTATTCCATCAAAAGTGGCATGAACCTTTACGCGGCCTTTGCCAAATTCCTTACGGATATCATAAGGAAATTCGACGTAAGCGCCGCCTTTACCAACTTTTGAAGCTTGGATCGTGGCCTTAAATTCGTAAGTTTTCATCTTGAGCTCCTTATTTTTGAACTAATTAGTTTTAATTATGGATAGCTTACGCTTATACTGTCTTTAGTACAATATGAATTTGGAGGAAGAGCCCATCAAAAAGAAAACTTTGCGCCAACAACAAATTAAACAATTGCAAGCTGATCAGCTGAAAACTAGAGCCGAAGGGGTGCAATTATTGCAACAACTGCAAGAGACTTCTGAATGGAAGTTGGCTCAATCAATTGCGACAACTGTTAGTGCTCCATTTGAGGTTCCCACAACGCCAATTATTAAAGCTGCTCAAGCCGAGGGTAAAAAAGTTTATTTACCAAAGACAATGCCTCACCGTCAGATGGCTTTTCTTCCTTTCACTAGTAGCGAAGATTTAGTCAGAAGTAGCTTTGGTATTTTAGAACCAGTTTATAACGAAGAATTGGTCAACCAAACACCTGATTTAGTCATTGTTCCTGGTTTAGCTTTTGCAAAAAATTCAAATTATCGAGTCGGTTTCGGTGGCGGATACTACGACCGTTTCTTAGCAGAATATACTGGCAAAACTGTTGCCTTGGTACCTTCGGCAATGAATTTTGAGGCAGCGGACTGGGAGATTCAAGACTACGATATTAAGATACAACGATTGATCGTCATTGATGATAATGAGGGTTAAATAGGTGAGAAAACTACTGGAATATCCTTAGATAGCTCGTTTATTTAAATCCTGTAATTGATGTGGATACTGGTAAGCAGTTCTATTATTATGAGAATGTCATTAGATTGCGTAGCAATGATGAAATTGATGCCTCTAATATAAAATCTATTAGGATTGATAAAGGGGATGCTATCGTTGAGATGTATGATAAACAAAAGGCGCTGGCAACACTATTAAAGTATTCAAATATGTATAGTGATACAGAGCAAGAAAGTATTAACGTTGTTATAATTGAGCTATAGCTCAAAGGTATATCATTTTGGTATGGTTTTAGGCAAACAAAAAAGAGGGATGCTCGAACATCCCTTAGATAGCCCGTTTAAGACGGTGGCTACTTAAGTTTTAATAATAGTTCAAATAACCGTTAACTCAGCCAAAAGTTAGGACGGTTATTTTCTACCATTAGTCAAGAGGGAACCTGATATTATTGGGTTCTCTTTTTGAATATTCTGATTATAGGCAAGAGTCAGAGGATCCTAGTCAATGAATTTTCAAAATTAAAGTAAGCTAAATACCACCTCATACATCATATTTTTTTATGAGGTGGTAAAATCATAAATGAGAGATGATTAATGTTCGGCGAGGAACATTTTTGTATCATACATCTCATTATTTAACACTAGATGATACATCGTCCGTATAAGGTGATGCATAGCTGAAATGGCAATCTTCTTGGTTCCTTTGGAACCGGAAGATTGTTTTTTCGTTATAGGACAAACTAATGTTAGTGGGAGTGTGTGTTGAGGCGGAGATTATATTCAATACAGCTTTATAAAGTATCTTTCGTGCATAAGAATTACCGCGCTTTCGGATATGGTCTCCAGCAGTATAATTACCTGATTCACAATAGATCAAATCAATGCCAACATAAGCGTTGATTGCATTAGAACTATAGAATCTTCTGATGTCTCTCCATTCAGCAGTCAGACAGACCGCTGTCTTAAGGCCAATACCTGGAATGCTTGTGAGTACTTCTATTTCAGGCAGATTTTTGGAAAGTTCTGCCATTTCATCGATCAATTGTATTTTTTCTGTCAAAAGTGACAGAATTATCCCTACAAGTGGGTGCAGTCTAAAGCACCAAAATTGGCGCTTGTTGTCTCAAAAAAATTTGGCATCCAAACAGAAAGAATTGTTCAATCAGATACGCTTTAATTCAAAATACTGTAACAAGTGATCTAATGATGTTAGTATAATCACTTACAAAAAAAGAAAAAAGCCACCACAATAAATGTAGTAGCTTACTCGCCTGCCAGTAATATTCATTTTTAAATTGACTACAAAATTGACTACCAAAACGATAATTTAATCTGGTACTTAAAATTAATTAAAAGTAATAAAAAACCAGTTACATCAATGCTTTTAAGCATTAAACATAACTGGTTAAGTGTTGTAAAATGGGTGGTCGGGGGATCGAACCCCGGACCCACGGATTAAGAGTCCGTTGCTCTGCCAGCTGAGCTAACCACCCATGTGTCTTGCGTTGATTGCGTATCTCTCTCAACCAACGAGATATATCATACCATAAGCTCCAAATTTGTGACAAGTCTTTTTTTTAAAAAATTTCAAAAAAATTAAGGTGCTTTTATGGTCTTTTTGTTTTAATAACTAATAACTTGTATAATATTCACGTCAAGGAGATAAATTATATGGCTAAAAAAATTCTAGTAGTAGATGATGAAAAACCGATTTCCGACATTGTTAAATATAACTTGGAAAATGAAGGCTACGAAGTCATAACTGCTTTTGATGGACAAGAAGCTTTAGATAAGGTAGAAGAAGATGATCCTGATCTAATTCTACTTGATTTAATGCTTCCAGTTATTGACGGTCTTGAAGTGGCTCGAACTATCAGAAAAACTAAAGATACCCCAATTATTATGTTGACAGCTAAAGATACTGAAATTGATAAAGTAATTGGCTTGGAACTTGGAGCAGATGACTATGTAACCAAACCATTCTCCAATCGAGAACTGGTTGCTCGTGTGAAAGCACGTTTGAGAACACAAACCCATGCTCACAGCGAAGAGGCCAAGAGTAGTGAAATTAAGATTGGTGATTTAACCATTCTCCCAGATGCTTATACTGTCACTAAAAATGGTAAGGAAATTGAATTAACTCATCGTGAGTTTGAACTATTGCATTATTTGGCTCAACATATTGGGCAAGTAATGAAGCGGGAACATTTGTTACAAACTGTTTGGGGATACGATTATTTTGGAGACGTTAGAACTGTCGATGTGACGGTCAGACGTTTGCGTGAAAAAATCGAAAATAATCCTAGTCAACCAGAATGGTTAATGACACGGCGTGGCGTTGGCTATTATTTGCGTGACCCTGATGGCGAGTAATTTTTGAATGTTTGAGCTGAAAAACAAAATATGAAATCTCAAAAAACTGACCTTAGAATTGAAAAGAAGTCAGTTTTTTTGTTATCTTCATAGCTGTATAATGTAACTAAGTCTGTACTATATTAGGTGGAAATATTTTGAAAAATAGATTTGTCTTTATACATTCGATCAATTTCAAAATCGGTTTGTCGTTTATTTTGATCTTGATCGTTACTATTGAAATCATTGGTGCCTATTTTGTTCGTCAATTGGAAGACCAAAATGTTGCCAATTTTGAAAATTCAGTTGTCGTACCTTCGTATACGCTGAATCAGATTTCTGAAAATTTAACTGATAATGATCAGCACACTAGGGAAAATATCAGCAATGCGATTCAAGATTATTCACGAGTCAGCACCGACATTACCGATGTCCAAGTCGTTGACCGCAGTGGCATCATTGTTGGAGCCAAAGATTCTGAGGGGAACAATATTGTAGGTACGCAGACTCTGAAGGATAATATCAAGCAAAGTATCCGTAATGATAAGAAGATCACTCAGATCTATTATGAAAAAAATAGTGGTAGTTCTTACGAATCGATCGTACCGGTTACTTCGCCTGATAACAGTACGGTTGTTGGGGTTATATATGTTCGGGCAAGTATGGAATCAGTTTATACCGGGATCAATAATATTATTTTGATCTTTTTGACGGCTTCCTTAGTTGCTGGACTCTTGGGAGCAATCATTGCGATTTTCATTTCTAGAGCGATCACCCGACCAATCGATGAAATGAAACAGCAGGCGGTTCGAATGGCTGAAGGTGACTATTCCGGACAAGTTAGGGTTTATTCACCGGATGAATTAGGACAGCTAGCTATGGCGGTCAATGACCTGTCAGTCAAAGTTGAAGAGGCGACGGAAAATTCCGAATCTGAGCGGCGAAGACTAGATAGCGTTTTGACACAAATGTCTGATGGTGTTATTGCGACGAACCGTTTGGGCAATATTACCGTTATCAATGAAATGGCTCAAGAATTCTTGGAAAAGGATGAAGATGAAGCAATTGGGCAACCGTTAGTGGACGTTTTAGGAATCGCTGATCGAATCAGCTTTGATGATTTATTGGAAAGTCCTGATCCAATGGTAATTGAAACCAATGATGATACCGCTGAGGACTATGATGAAACTTCTGATAACTCGTTGATTTTAAACGCTGATTTCTCGCTGATTCAAAGAAACAGTGGCTTTATCAGTGGTATGGTTTGTGTTCTGCACGATGTGACTGAACAGCAAAAGATTGATAGCGAACGTCGTCAATTCGTTTCCAATGTTTCGCATGAATTGAGAACACCGTTGACCAGTATCAGTAGCTATATCGATGCATTGAATAACGGTGCTTGGAAAGATCAAAAGTTAGCGCCACAATTTTTAGGCGTTACAGCGGAAGAAACGGATCGGATGATTCGAATGATTCAAGACCTTTTGAGCTTATCTCGAATGGATCAAGGCCGTTCAAAGTTAGATAAAGAATTAGTTAATTTCAATGAGTTCTTCTCTTATATTTTGGATCGTTTTGATATGATGCTTAAAAAGGAAAAAGCTGATGCTAAAGAAGATGATACGAAAGTGGTTAAAAACTATCGTATCAAGCGGATTTTCACCAGCAAGGACCTTTGGGTCGAAATTGATACTGATAAAATGACCCAAGTGATCGATAATATTATGAACAATGCGATCAAGTATTCTCCCGATGGTGGGGTGATTACTTGTCGTCTTTTGGAAACTAATAAACATATCATTATTAGTATTTCTGATGAAGGTTTAGGTATTCCTCGTAAAGATATCAAGAAAGTCTTTGACCGTTTCTATCGAGTTGATAAAGCTCGTTCCAGAAAACAAGGTGGTACCGGTTTAGGACTATCTATTTCTAAGGAAATCGTGGAACAGCACAAAGGTAGAATTTGGGTCAATAGTGCCGAAGGTAAGGGATCAACATTCTACATTTCCTTGCCATTCGATCCTAACGAAACAGGAGGAGAATGGGATGAAGATTAATCGTCTGATTGTCGAATTATTATTAGTTATCGCAGTAATAACGAGTATTGTCTTATCCTTCTTTATTTGGACTAATACAGCCCGTTATCAAAGAGGACGAAACATTGATGTGACCACTGCAGAATCAAGTAAAAATGAAATTCCTATGAATCAAGTTATCAGTCCCACTTCTGTAATTTGGCATGATGAAACTGATCAAAACTTGATATACAACAGTAACGAAAATATTTCCTTAAGTATTCAAAAAATCATGGGTGACTGGAAGATCGGCACCCCCAAGCTAGTTTCTAAAAAAGATGGGGCATACTACCAAAAGATTATTCAAGGCAAGAACATGTTGCAGCTAGCTTATCCAACGTCCATTACAGTCAATAGCTTTGGTTACTTGTTGAATAATAATAGTTTGAAAGATAGTAAAACTAATTATCTCAATCACAATTTCAATCGCATCTTGTTTAACTTAAAAGATAAAAAAGATACCAATATTTATTTAGCTAATGATAGTAACTATGCGGTTTACAAAGCTAAAGTAAGAAATGCCTCGGCAATTCCAATCGCTAATTTGGTCAAAAAAGCGAATATTCATTTGAAAATCAAACTAGACATCATGAAACATGGAGTTTTTGTCTCGTACGTCGATCCAATCAAATTGAAGTCTTATTCTTATGTCATCAGTGGTAAAGAAGATGGTGAATATACGACTACTTTATTTGACTCCAACACCAATGGTTTAGTAACATCTGAAAATAATGGAGTTTATACTTATAACTATGGTGAATCCAAACGTTTAGTATCGGATCATAATACTGATGAATTGATATTTGATGATTACACTGATACAGCAGTTCCCAAGACTCAATTAGGCTTTTTACAACGGGGTTATCAAAAGGTTGTTAATCTTCAAAATTCAATTTCTAATTTACGTCTCTATGACGCTAATTGGGACGATAAGAGCTTAGTTTTCAGAGAGTATGTCGAAGGGTTCCCAATCTTTAAAAAGAGTCAGTTTGGCTCCATACAGGTTAAATTCAGTCGAAAAGGCAGTACGGAACATTTCTTGAATAAAGTCTTAGAAGTTCCAGTACCTTCAAATCAAGCTGCCACGAAATTGAAGTCAACTAATTCAATTTTTAAAGGTTTACAACGGGCTGGTTATTCACCAAATGATGTCCAAGATATCGAAGTAGGTTATGAATGGGAGTCGGAGACAGACAATGAAAAAGTTGTTGATCTCAAACCTACTTATTACATTAAGATCGGTGGTCACTGGAAGTCATATAACGAGTGGACAAATGAAAGTGCGGAGGAAGATTAGATGGATTTTAGAAGAATCGAAGTAATTTTTTTAATAGTATTTTTCTCGCTCGATATCTTTTTATTCTTGTCATTTCTCACCAGTCAGCAATTAGTCAACAGTTCCAGTACTAATACCTCGACCGTCACCGAAATGCGTAAGCGTAATATCAGTTTTAGCAATCTGGATACCAAGCATGGTTATGCTTATTATTTAGGTTCCCAGCCGGATGAATCTTTGGCAGAAAATGTTCAGAAATTACGTAATCAAAAAGTCGAATATTCGGATGTCAATCATGAAATTTCAAGTAGTTTAAATGAGCCTTTTACAGTTACAAAAAATAATCGTAAGAAAATTTTGGATAAGTTTATAAAAAAAGAGAGCAATGTTTTGTTTGGCAAAGAGTATAAATATTCGCCGCAACTCTCAACGTCCTCTTCAATAATCTATGTAGGAACTGGATCATTGGGGGATGTCTATGACAAAACAGACCAGCTTATTTTTAACGTTTCAGGTGGAGAAGTGGTAGGTTATAGTCAGACGTATGTTAAGTCAATGATCATTCTTCACGAAAGACAGACGATCAAGAGTGAAAAGGATGTCGTGACGAATCTTTATGCTAATTCCGAGATACCTAATAATTCGAAGATTGCATATGCAAACTTAGCCTATACGAAGTTGCTTGAAGCTAAAGATAGTACGATCTATATTCCAGTTTGGTTCGTTACGATCAGGAATAGAGATAGCAAGGTTTCTACAACTAAGAAAGTTAATGCCTTTACCGGCAATATTATAAAGAGTTCAACAAACGGAGATAATTATAGTGCCCAATGATGATAGTTTAAAAATTAGTGTTTTAGCCAGCAGCAGTTCTGGCAATGCGACTTACATTGAAACCCCTAAGCATCGTGTATTAGTAGATGCAGGCCTTTCAGGGATCAAGATCAAACGGGCGATGGAGAGTATCGGTAAAGATATTACGACCGTTGATTCATTATTTGTTACCCATGAACATACTGATCATATTAAAGGTGTCGGGGTATTGGCACGGCGTTATGGCCTCAGTATTTATGCTAATCAAAAGACTTGGGAAGCGATGCTGCCTAAGATTGGTAAAATCTCAGAGGACCAGATAAATGTCTTTAACCACAATAAAGTTATGTCGTTGGATGATTTAGATGTAGAGAGTTTTGCGGTCTCACACGATGCTGTTGATCCACAGTTTTATAAGTTTTATCATAATGGCAAAGAATTCGTGATTTTGACTGATACAGGCTATGTTTCTGAGCGGGTCCAAAAGACGATTGAGAATGCTGATGGTTATTTGATGGAATGCAATCATGATGTCGAGATGTTGCGGGAAGGCTTTTATCCTTGGCCTTTGAAACAGCGTATTCTCAGTGAAAAAGGCCACCTATCTAATGAAGACGGTGCCCATACGCTGATGGATGTGATTGGCAATCATACTAAACAGATCTTTTTAGGTCATCTGAGTCAGGAAAATAATACCAAGGCTGCAGCACGTGACGAGGTTACTCAGGTTTTAGAGGATCATGATTTTGGCGTCGGCCAAGACTTTAAAGTCCACGATACAGATCCAGCTGTGGCAGACCCTCTGATTGCGTTATAAAAGAAACAATTTAATCATAAGTCGTTCATAATTTTTTCATAAATCAACTGTATTATTATAATTAGTAAAATGTGGGGAAGTGAAAATGTATGAATAATGATAATAACGACAAAAACGAGTCAAGAGTTGAAGAAAAGAAACGTGGTTCGAATAGAAATTCGGGTAATAATTCTTTGCTTAAGACTGGTATCGTAGCCTTTATTTCCGCCGCTTTAGGTGTGGTAATCGCTTTTGTTGGTTTTACATATTTCGGCAATAATGCTTCTGATACAGCTAGTGTGGGCAATACTGCAGGTAGTGCTCAAGTTAGCAACACGAAGGTAAATACCACTAGTACAATGTCAGGAGCCTACAAGAAGGTTAATGGAGCTGTTGTTTCGGTAATTAATTTACAAAAACAAAAGGAACAGAGTTCTAGTGACGAAAGTCTCTCATCGATCTTTGGTGATTTGTTTGGTGACAGTGGTTCATCAAGCGATTCCGGTTCAGAAACTCAAGGACAAGCTGATGAAAATGGAGATAGCAGCAGTTCTTCTAATTCCAACTCCAGTTCTTCTAACAGCAATTTGCAAGAGTACAGTGAAGGGTCTGGAGTGATTTATGCCAAACAAAATGGTAAAGGTTATATCGTAACTAATAATCACGTGGTTGCGGGCTCTGATTCACTTGAAATCATCTTGGAAGATGGTACGAAAGTTTCGGCAAAATTAATCGGAACTGATTCAACCACTGACTTGGCTGTGCTTGAAATTCCTGGCAGCAAAGTACCAGCCACAGCCTCATTTGGTAACTCAGACAACGTTTCACCTGGTGACCCTGTAATTGCTATCGGTTCGCCTCTAGGTAGCGAATACGCTACGACAGTTACCCAAGGTATTATCTCTGCTACGAATAGAACCGTAACTACCCAAGACCAGACAACAGGGCAAGCTACTGGTGAAGCAACAGTTCTGCAAACTGATGCGGCAATTAATCCTGGTAACTCTGGTGGACCTTTAGTTAATGCTGCTGGTCAAATCGTAGGTATTAATTCAATGAAATTAGCTTCAAGCACTGACGGTTCATCTGTTGAAGGCATGGGCTTTGCTATTCCAAGTAACGAAGTAGTCAAGATCATCAATCAACTAGTTGCCAATGGTAAAGTTGAGCGTCCATCGCTTGGTATTAAAGTCTTAGACCTTGATCAAATTACTGATGATTCTCAATCGAGCTTGAAACTACCAAGTAGTGTTACTAAGGGTGTAGTAGTTTACAGCACAACTTCAGGATCAGTTGCTAAGGCAGCCGGAATGAAGAAGTACGATGTAATCGTTAAGTTAGGAAACAAGACGGTAACTTCAGTTGCAGACTTACACACAGCCTTGTACTCACATTCAGTTGGTGATACTGTTTCGATCGAGTATTACAGAAACGGCAAGCTAAAGACTGCGAAAGTACACTTAACTAAGAAAACAACCGATTAAGTAAATAATTAGCGTGAAACCAATAAATCTTGGTTTCACGCTTTTTTTTGAACATTTTTCTTATATTGGAATATTTATTTCGACTTTTCAGAAAACTAATCAACAGGAGTTATCCACAATTGTTAATAACTTGTGCATAAGTAGCAAAAATCAGGAAAAACTCTTGTAGAAAAGTTATCCACAGTTTTACCCACAGCTGTGGATAGAAAATTATCGTCATACGGGCACTGCTATAAAATGTAGTTATACCAAGGATAATTGATGTTTCACAAAAACGGACAAACTTTTATTTTATTGTGTAAAAAGCATTTGTCATGATAATTCGGTTTTAAATTAAATTTGGCATTCTTAAAAGACTTTCGTATGATATAAATCGAGGAGAATTTTAGATTATGAATATTAAAGTTGTTACTGTAGGTAAATTGAAAGAAAAATATTTTAAGGCGGGGATTGCCGAATATGCCAAGCGGTTAGGCGCTTTTTGCAAGTTTCAAATCGTCGAGTGTCCCGACGAAAAGGCACCGGAGAGCTTAAGTGAAGCTCAAGACCAAAGGGTGAAACAAATTGAAGGGGAACGAATATTAAGTAAAATCAAGGATAAGGAATATGTGATTTTACTAGATTTACGTGGAAAAGAACTTACATCAGAAGAATTAGCCAAAAAAATTGACGACTTATCCACATATGGCACTTCCGATATCACTTTTGTCATCGGAGGGTCACTGGGAGTCAGCCCGGAAGTTACCAAACGAGCTGATTATAGTATTTGTTTCGGTAAGTTTACGTTGCCACATCAATTGATGCGCTTAGTTCTAACTGAACAAATTTATCGCTCTTTCATGATTATCAATCATCGCACGTATCACAAATGAAATGTAAAACTTTGATAAATTTTTGACCGTTAGCTATTATTTGAATTCCATATCAATTAAACTGAGTATGTTAATTAGTGTGATCAAATTTATGTGGAGATGTAAATAATGACTAAAAAAAATAATATTCTTGTTGCCTCAGCTGTTGCCATCATGTTGGCACCAGCCGCTTTAAGTGCTCTACCTAGTCAAACGGTTAGTGCAAGTGCTGTCGGAACGGTAACTAATGCTACACCTGTCTATAATGCCAATGGGAAAGTTACTGGCGTTACCTTACCAAGTGGAAGTAAATGGCAATTAGGCCAACAAATCACTTTAAATGGAGTAGCCCACTATCAAATTGGTGGAAATGAATATATTCCTGCTTCATCAGTAAGTAATGTTATCGGGTCAGCTAATCCCGAAGATACTACTCACACAAATGATCACTACGTGACTGACAATTCTGATGCCGGAAAAACTGTTACAGCTAAGCAAACTTTGGATATTGTTGATGCTTATGGCAATACCACAGGTAGAACATTACCTGCTGGCAGTCGTTGGGTAATAGGAAATGTTTTGCACGCCAACAAACAGGTCTACTATCAAGTTGGGACAAACGAATATATCAGTACGCTTGACGTCACCCTAGATGGTGAGAATACTACTGATACAAGTACTTCAGTATCAACTGATAGTAACTCCGGTAAAATTGCTACGATCAATCAAACTGCCAATGTTTATAACGATAATGGTGCTGCTACAGGCTATGTTCTTCGTCAAGGTAGCCAATGGAAAATCGGCCAAGTAATGAAAAAGAACGGTTTAACGTTATATCAAGTTGGTAATAACGAATGGATCTCTCTAAACGATATTACTATTACTGCTACGACTGATGTTTCCGGTAATGGCAGTTACATTACGACTGGCTCAACTGTTGCTGGAAAAGTTGGTACGATGAATACAGCCGCAAATATTGTTAATGGTCACGGCGATCAGATTGGTACACAATTGCCAGCTGGCAGCAAATGGACACTTGGTACTGAAGAATTACATTATGATAAACAAGTTTTCTATCAAGTTGCCACAGATGAATTCGTCTCAGACGCTTATATAACAGTTGATGACACTGCAAGTAATAATACTAATACCAACACTAATAGTGGCATTCCACTTCCTGGTAATGGATTAATTGGAACTACTACCGTTGCTCAAAAAACTTACAATACTGAAACCAACGCTTATGATTTATCATTACCAGCTAATTCAGCATGGAAGATCGATAAACTAGTTGTTAATAAATATGGTTCATATTGGGGCGAGATTGGAACCAACCAATGGGTCTGGATCTCAAGTGTCAGATTGAATAGTGGTTTGAATTTGAAAAACAATTCCTATTACGAACCTGACTTTGCAACCAACATTAATAAATAAATCCAATAAAAAATACTTCATAATTGTTAAGTTTCTCGCCTAACAATTATGAAGTATTTTATTTTGTCTTAGATCTAAAAATAATAAAAGGTGTGTCTAAGTCGTCAGAAATTTTGACTGACAATTAGAACACACCTTTTTAAATTTATTTGTCGAAACTTTGAATCGAATCGAAGATGAATTTTACAAAGGCTTCACGGTTAACATCTTCAAGAACTTTGATGTTGTTCTTTTGTGGAGCATCTGTTCGACGATCTGGGTAAGTCATACCACGGTATTGGTCGTTAGTGAGACAAACGTCCATTGAGTAGTTAGTGCTCTTTGTGAATAGTTCAGGAGCAATCAAACTAATTACCGCACAGGCATCGTGAACAGGGATCTTTGTCATACCTTTTGCCACTTCAGCAGAAGCATAGAAATCTAGAATTGAGCTGGCCATAACGCCAACACGTCCAAGATCCTTGATTTTACTAATTTCATCCATTGTTAGGTAAGCTTTATTTTCAGTTAGGTTTAAACCGGATAAAGTAATTGGCAATCCGGAGTTAAAGACGATATCCATAGCTTCAGGATCAACGTAAGCGTTGAATTCAGAAGCTAGAGTGATGTTACCTTGAAGGGTTGAACCACCCATAATATAGATGTGTTCGATCTTTTCCTTAATATCAGGGAAAGTCTTCAATAGAAGTGCAACATTAGTAATTGGAGCTGTTGCTACGATATTAACTTTTTCGTCACTCTTAGAAATACGGTCGTACATGAATGTAACGGCGTTATGACTTGCCAATGGGTAGTCAAGACTGTTCTCAGGGAAGTCATAACCGTCCATACCGGTTTTACCGTGAATTTCGCCAGCAGTTTCAATTTCTTTTACTAGTGGGGATGCTTGACCAGATGCTAGTTCAGCATTTGAACCGAGAAATGTTAATAGCTTTTGAGCATTTTTAGTAACATATTCAAGTTGGACATTACCACCAACAGTAGTAACACCAAGTAAATCAGCCTTTTCGGGATGTGCAAGTAAAACTGTTAAAGCAATTGCGTCATCGATACCAGGATCGCAATCCATTATTACTTTAGTCATTAAATCCTTACCTCACTTTTTCAATTTTTGGGGGATCTTACTTAATGCCCGCACAAAACTGTGTCGTTCTAAAGCTCCTAAAGTAGAAAGAATCTTTTGATTATTTTCGTTCATAAATTGATCGATCGGCGTCACCAATTCTTTAGCTTTAGAAGATAAAACGATTCGTTTCAAACGGGAATCAGCCTTGGCATGGTAGCGGTTGATCAAATCGGCCTTTTCCATTGTCTGCAAAATTTTAGTTGCAGTTGGACGTCGGATATTAAATTCTTGTTCAATATCTTTTTGATAAATATTTTCGACAGGAGACTGAGATAAGTAATGAATGATCTGCAGTTGGGTTCCAGTCAGGCCATATTTAGCAGCGAAAGTATTGATTTGACGAGAAATTTCGTTCGACGCAACTTTGATTAAATGAGCCACATCGCGTGCCATAGATGTCCCCCTTAGTACATTGTATTACTCAATAATTATACCATCTTGGCTTTGTTCTAGCTGTGTTCGATTGTAATAATATTCACAATTTTGGACATTCTGTCAGTTGACATCTTAAATTTTATTTTTTATCAAAAATCATAACATTTATAATAATTGGTTGTTTGTTAATTTTTGGCTGTCATGAGATTAGCGAGAAACATTCTTTGTAAAAAATCAAAAACTCACTTATATTTGACGTAGAAACTTAATGCAGGGGGAAAAATAAATGACTAAAGTTTTAGTTTTAGGAGCTAACGGGAAAATTGCTCGTCTAGCTGAACATATTTTTGTAGATACGACTGATACACAATTACGTTTATATCTTCGTAATGCTGGCCGTTTGAAGGATTTTGCAGATTCTCATACCTTGGTTGAAGCGGTTGAAGGGGATGCGACTGATACTGATACCTTGATTGAAGCAATGAAAGATGTCGATTTGGTCTATGCTAACCTTGCTGGTGGCAATATTGAGGATGAAGCTAAGGCCGTGGTAGAAGCCATGCATGCCGAAAAGAAGACTCGCTTGGTCTGGATCTCAACATTGGGTATTTATGACGAAGTTCCTGGTAAATTTGGCGAATGGAATAATAAGACTCTTGGCAGCTATATTACTAATTACGCAGCAGCGGCAAAGGTTATTGAAGATTCTGACCTTGATTATACAATTATCCGTCCTGCTTGGTTAACTGATAAGCCAGAGGTCGATTACGAGGTCACTCAAAAGGGTGAAGACTTCAAGGGAACTGAAGTTTCAAGAAGATCGATTGCTCAAATCGTAGTTGATATTTCACAAGATCCTGACAAGTTCAAACGTGAATCAATCGGTGTCAACAAACCTAATACCGATGGTGATAAACCTGCTTGGTATTAAAACAGCGTGATTAAAGGACCCTTGAGGGTCTTTTTTTGTAAAAACAGTCTTCGTGTTTTTTTTATTACGTCTGTTACAGGCGTTATGACAAAAAGTGTTAAATAGAGTACGGAATGTAGTTACAAAGGCTTTTTATCGTTATAAAGGCTTTTTTTAATGATTCTATTTTATCAATAAATTGAAATTTTTAATGGATAAATTGAATATAAAAAACAATGGGAAAATAATATATTTTTTTCTAAAAAAACAGGATTCTCTTGAATGGACTATACCAACATGATACTTTTTAACTTGTAACCGGTTACAATAAACTGAGGGAGTTAAGTATTATGGATGATAAAAAGAGTGGAGGATTCACAGCCTCCGTCGAAAAACACTTAATGCCGATTGCAGTTAAGATGGGACAAATGAAACCATTGATTGCAATTCGTGATGGTATTGCGATTGCTATGCCATTGATCATTATTGGTTCGTTTTTTATGATTGCCAATAGTTTTCCAATTCCAGCTTGGACAAGTTGGTTAGCAGCAACTTCTATTAAGGGAGTTACTATTTCACAAGTATTCGTTAAAATCGTTAATGGTTCATTTGGTTTAATTGGTCTGGTCAGTGCATTTGGTATTGCAGCTAGTTATGCAGAACAATATAAAACTGATGGTAAATCGGCCGGAATCATTGCCGTTGCTTCATTCTTTGTCGTTACACCAAGTATCATGAGTGGAGACAAGGTTCCATTAGAGGGAATGCCATACGGTTTCTTAGGTAGTCAAGGTCTATTCGTTGCTATTTTGTTAGGACTATTGACGGGTTATATTTTCCAATGGTTCATTAACCATGATATTCAAATTAAATTACCTGATACAGTTCCACCTGCAGTGTCGAAAAGTTTCAGCGCTTTAATTCCTGGAGCTTTGATCATTACTATCTTTGGTGCAATTTATGCCTTTTTAACATGGACTGGATTAGGAAATATTCATGAAATTCTTTTACATATCCTTTCGAAGCCACTAGGATTATTAGGTGATACATTAGGTGGTACTTTAGTTGCCATCATGTTAAACAGTTTATTCTGGTTCGTAGGTATTCACGGTGGAAATGTTATTAATCCGATTATTTCACCTATTTGGTTGATGAATACTGATGCCAACCGTGTATTATCTCAAGCAGGTCATCTGGATCTTGCTCACCATGGTCATATCATTGCTCAACCATTTATCGATAACTTTGTTTATATGGGTGGTGGTGGTGCCACTATTGGTTTAGTATTCAGTATTGGTATTTTGATCATGTTGCATAAAGCCAGCAAGCAATCTGAAATTATGGGACCATTGACAATTACTCCTGGTATTTTTAATATTAATGAACCAACAATGTTTGGTTTGCCAGTTGTTTTGAATACAACGTTGATTATTCCATTTATTATTGCCCCAATGGTCAATGCCATAACGACTTATTTTGCTATGGCAATAGGTTTTGTTCCGTTATGTAACGGTGCGGTTGTACCTTGGACCATGCCACCAATTATCTCTGGTTTTCTAGCTACAAATAGTTGGACTGGCTCTTTGATTCAAGCAATTAATATCGTACTTGACGTGTTGATTTACTTACCATTTATGATTACCTTGAATAAGCAACAACGAATTGAAGAAGATGCCGATGATGCTTTGAAAGAAAAGATTGATACAGATTCTAAAGCAGATAAAGGTGAAAGTTTGTCAGACGCTACAGTATAAATTTTTAGAAAAGAGGATGATTTCAAGATGGTCAAACGATTAATTAGTGCAGATTCTAGCGATATGTTAGCAATGAATGGTGCGGAATTGAAGCAAAGCATTAAAGCTAGTGAAGGACGAGTAGTTTTGAGCGAAAATGTCGTCATGGAAGAACCCAGCGACGGGATAACTACTTCAGAAGTAGCAGCTGCTTTTGGTGCCGACATGATTTTGTTAAACGGGCTCGATGTGCTTAATCCAATTATTTTAGGACTCTATCCTGGCGAAGAAACTAGTCGAACTGCTAAACCTCATCATGATGGCCAAAGTATCCATCGTCTACAAAAATTAGTCGGCAGACCTATTGGAGTTAACCTTGAGCCAGTTGATCCTGATGCCAAGATGGCAGAAGATCGACTAGTTATTCCAGAAGGACGGATGGCTAGTGAAAAGACTTTAAAAGAAGCTGAAAGATTAGGATTCAACTTTGTAGTATTGACTGGAAATCCCGGAACTGGCGTAACTAATGCCCAAATCGCTAAAAATATTCAAGTAGCGAAAGATAATTTCTCTGGCTTAGTAATAGCCGGTAAAATGCATGGTGCTGGAGTTGATGAACCAGTTGTCAGTGAAAGTTCCGTGACCGCCTTTTTGGAAGCTGGAGCTGACGTGATCTTGGTACCAGCAGTGGGGACAGTGCCAGGATTCGATGATGATGAGTTAAAAGCTGTAGTTAAATTGGCTCATAGTAAGGGCGCCCTTGTTATGAGTACAATTGGAACTAGCCAAGAAGGTTCAGGACACAGTTTTATTGAAAGTATTGCAGTCAGAAATAAAATCGATGGAGTAGATATTCAACATGTCGGTGATGCAGCTTGGCGGATTCAATCACCATTTGAAAATATCTATGCCTTGAGTAAAGCTATTCGTGGGGAACGTCACGCTATTACTCGGATGGCTCGATCGATTAATCGTTAGAATAGAATAAGTTTAATAATTTTAAAGAATACATACCTTTTTGTTGAAGGAATGTATTCTTTTTTTATTTTATCAGTAGCAATTTCCAAAAGACTTGGAAATTACTTAGGGTTACAAAAATAGTAAAGTATCTAAAATAGTAAATGTAAGGGGTTACAAAAAAAGAAAGGAGGTATAGCAATGGATATACCAAAACAAAATATTTTGTTAGATGTGGACATTCCCGACAAAGATTCAGCTTTGAATTATATTTCCAAAAAAGCTTGTGATTTAGGCTATACAGATTCATCAGATGGTTTGTATAAGGCTTTTCTAGATCGGGAAGCAGACTATTCAACCGGATTACAAGAAGGATTTGCAATTCCACATGCTAAAACAAATTTTGTTAAGTCACCCGGAATTATTTATGTAAGAACCAGAAATGCTATTGAATGGAAAACTTATGATGATAGACCTGTGACTGATATTTTTGCACTTATTGTACCCGAGAGTGGAGCTGGTACTACACATTTAAAAATGTTGTCCAACTTAGCTACGGCACTCTTGGAAGATGATTTTAAAAAGGAAATCCGAGATCTCGAAGATCCACAAAAGATTTCAGAATATATAACTACTAAGATTGGGGTAAATGTATGATGAATATTGTTGGAATTTCAGCTTGTCCAGCAGGTTTGGCACATACGCCAATGGCTGCAAAAGCTTTAGAAAAAGCAGGAAAAGAATTAGGATATAACGTTAAGATGGAGCAACAAGGTTCTATGGGCCCAGTTAATGCAATTACACAGCAAGAAGCAGATGATGCCGATTTTGTTTTAATTGCGTCTGATCAAAAGATTACTGGTATGGATCGCTTCAAAGGTAAAAAGGTATTAAGAGTTGACATTAATGTTTGTATCCGTGCACCTAAGGCAGTTTTGAAAAAATGTGTTTCTACAGTACAGGAGGCATAGATCATGAAAAAACTATTAGCCGATTGGAAAGGTTACTTGATGAGTGGTATCTCATACATGATTCCTACAGTAATTGGTGGTGCCATGATTGTTGGTATTCCCCAATTAATCGGAATGATGTTTGGTGTCAATGATCTTTCTAAATATAAAAATGCTACAAATTTCTTCCATATGCTTTATCAAATCAATCAAGTTGGTTGGATTGGTATTGGATTAGTTAACTTAGTTATTGCAGGATATGTTGCTTATGCCATTGGTGATAAACCCGCACTAGGTGCAGGTTTTATTGGTGGACAATTAGCTACAACTATTAACGCCGGATTTTTAGGAGCTTTGGTTGCTGGATTTGTTGCCGGATATGTTGCACGTTACTGCAGAAAAATTAAAGTCGGTGAAGCTTGGAAATCAGCTCTTCCATTGTTGATTGTGCCACTTCTTACCACAGGTGCGGTTGCAATTGTTGTTGGCGTTATTTTATCTGGACCATTGTCATGGTTAAATGTCACCCTAGTAAATTGGGTTAAGGCTATGATTAATAATCACACAAACGGTGCAATCGTTGCACTAGTTCTAGGTGCCATGATTGGTACTGACTTAGGTGGACCAATTAATAAGGCTGCCTGGATGGTTGGTAATATTCTATTTATCGAAGGTATTTATGGACCAGCTTTGATGACAAATATTGCAATTTGTTGTATTCCATTGGGTTATTCTTTAGCAACATTTATCTATCCACGTAAACGCTTCTCAGATGAAATGTTTATGGCAGGCCGTAATGATTTAATTATGGGATCATTTGGTATTACTGAAGGTGCTATCCCATTCTTCCTTGTTAGTCCTTTGAAATTATTACCAGTTAATATGATCGGAGGAGCTTTAGGTGCTGTAACTGGTGAACTTTTAGGTATGAAATCGCATATTCCTCCATTGGGTGGACTTCCTGGGATTATTACAGCTGATAATAAATTAGCCTATATTGCTGGTATTTTAGTCGGTGCATTATTTATTGGTATTGTTGCTCCACTTGTCGCAAACTTCAATGTTTCATCCGAAGAAAAAGAGGAAGATGAAGACTTAGACGATATTAAAATCAGTATAGAATAGAATTATTTAGAAGGAAGTTATAAGAAAAAATGGTTAAAACAGTTCACGTTATTCCACATACCCATTGGGATCGCGAGTGATATTTTACTACCTCACGCTCAAAGGTATATTTACTCAAGGATTTAAGAAATGTAATAAATAACTTAGAAAATAATGTTGGATATGATCGTTTTATCTTGGATGGGCAATCTTCACTTATTACTGATTATCTAAAGTGGAGACCACAAGACGAAAATACAATTAAACAACTAGTATCGGATAAGAAGCTGATATTAGGACCATGGTACACTCAAACAGATCAATTTGTTATCTCTGGAGAGAGCATTGTCAGAAACCTTCAATGTGGCATGGATATAGCTAGTAAATTAGGTGGCTATATGAATGTTGGCTATGTTCCTGATTCATTTGGGCAGGAATCAAGTATGCCTCAAATTTACAAAGAGTTTGGTATTTCAGATACGATGTTTTGGAGAGGCGTGTCTGATGAAGACGTTAAACACAATGAGTATCTTTGGAAAGGTGAAGATGGTACAGAAGTAAATGTCTATCAAATACCTTGCGGATACTATATTGTCGGTGTTGTTGATGAGACTCAGCTTGATAAATTAATGCACCAAGAACCATTTTCATCACTGGTTAAAAGAGCTACTACCAATCATATACCACTTCCAAATGGCTTTGATCAAGCACCAGCCAGAAAGGATCTACCTCAATTAATTAGTAAATTGAATAAGATTGATAAAGATTTTCATTTTGAGGTTAGTTCCATTCAGGAATACATTGATGCTGTAAAGGATGAGAATCCTAAGCTAGAACAAATTAGTGGCGAATTGACTAATGGAAAGAATATGAGGATTCATAAATCTATTTATTCATCACGTTCAGACTTGAAAAAATTGAATACTCAAATTCAATATTATTTAGTTAATATCTTGGAACCAGTTTTGACTATGGGAGAGCACTACGGAATCGATTATCCTCGGGAGGCAGTTAATGATATTTGGGAATTAATGTTTGAAAATGCAGCCCATGATTCTATAGGATCTTGTGTATCTGATACGACTAATGAAGACGTTTATATGCGTTACAAGCAAGCTCGAGATATTAGTACAAACTTAGTTGAAGTCACATTACGTGAAATTGCGACTAGAATTAAAATGAATCAGAAGTATTCAATTAGTTTAACTGCGTTTAATACATTGCCAGTGGATAGGACTGAAATTACTCAAATTTCCTTCTACGCTCCATCCAAGGACTTTGAAATTATTGATGAAAATGATAATTCCATTGATTTTACAATTGAATCCGTTAAAGACGTTACTGATTATGTTTTGGAACAAACAATTCAACTAAATCCGGGTGAAAAGATTTATCGTCCTGAAAAAGTGTATAAAGTTGTTGCTTCTGTTTTTGTAAAAGATGTTCCAGCAATGGGATACAAACAGTTATATTTGAATGAATCAAGAGCACAGAATAAAGTTCTCAAGGAAAGTTCCAATAATAAGTTTGAAAATGATTACTTTGAAATTGAAATTCAAGATGATGGATCGCTTAATATCAAAGATAAGGAATCTGGAGTTGTTTATAAAAATCAGGCTATTCTTGAAGAGAATGGGGACGATGGTGATTCATTTAATTATTCTCCAGCAAAAAAAGATATGGTTATCTACTCAACAAATCAAAAAAGTAGTTTCACCATTGAAAAATCTGAATTAGCTTCGATTGCCAAGATACATTTTGACTTTAAAGTACCTCGTACTTTAGAAGACAGAGCTCATAAAGATTGTAATGTTGCAATGCCCGTTGATCTAGAGATTAGACTTAATAAAGCATCTTCTACAATCGGATTTAAAGTTTCAATTGATAATAATAAGCCTTTAGATCATCGTTTGTGCGTCGATTTTGCAACGGGAATTGCTTCTAAAGTTTCGTATGCGGATCAGCAATTTGGAGTAATTAAGCGTCCAGTATATCGTGAACAGGCAATGCAATTGTGGCAACAAAATAAGGATGAGTGGAATGAAAAACCAATTTCTATTGAAACTTGTCAGTCATTTGTTGCATTAGCAAATAATACGAATACTGTTGCTGTATTTCCCAAGGGGGTCAGAGAATACGAGATTATTGGAGACAACTATTCAACAATCAGATTAACTTTGTTTAGAACGTACGGCATGATGGGTAAAGTTGATTTATTATATCGTCCAGGTAGAGCTTCGGGGGAAAGAACTATTGCCACTCCAGCTGCAGAGTTAAATAAAAAACTTACTTTTGAATTTGGATTATTTATTGGAAATAGAAGTTTTGACTTGAGCAATGTCGCTAATAAGGCTAAAGTTTTTGATACCCCTGAACAATTTTACGAATATTCAGAGTTCTTAAATGGTCGCTTAATTTTTAATATGGATTCAGTTGATCGTATTTTAAACGAAGAAGATAGCATACTAGAGACTCAAGGTAACTTAGTCTTAAGTACTTTAAAGAAAGCCAACCATCGTAGTGGATATATTGCAAGATTTTATAATGGTGTTAGTGGAGTAACTCAAAATGATCAAATTATCTTTAAAAAGCATCCAACTAGAGTCGAGCAAGTTGATTTGAAAGAAGATAAGATTAGTGATCTTAAGGTAAGTAATAACACTGTTAAATTGGACAACATTGAACATGCTAAAATTGTAAGTATCTATTTCGAGTACTAATAATATAACCAATCTTCAAATAAAAATATTGAAGGTTGGTTTTTTATTAGATTAGTGACTGAATAAGGAGGAATGGAAAATTGCTCAAACTCTCTTATCCACGTTTAAAACAAATCTTGATAATAATTCTTTTAGCAAAAGTTGAAGTCCAAGGGAATGAATTGTCAAAGAGGTTAAAAGTTAGCACTAGAACGATTAGAACGGATATAAAAAGGCTTAATGCAGATATAGAAAGTTATCATGTATCAATTGAGAATCATCGTGGGAAAGGATATTTTATTCAACTAAATGAAAATTCAAAAATAGATCAAATAAAATCTGATTTGAAGGTTTTAGATAAACATGCTTCTTTAGAAACATCAAATGACAGAATCAAATATCTTTTAGCAAGTTTATTAGAGTCTGACAAGCCCCTGTCCATCGATAGTTTATTAGACAAATTATATATTAGTATTAATACTCTAAATAACTACATATCAGAATTAAAGAAAATACTAGATCAATATAATATAGAATTACATCATAAAGATGGTGGGTTAATTCTGGTCGGTGATGAGGAAGACAAACGTTATTGTTTTATTGAACAATTGGAAAACAAAAATTATCACGAATATATCTTAGGCTTTACTGAGAGTGAAAAACGTTTATTTAATAATATAAATCTACAGACTATTGATAAGTTTGTTAATGACTTTATTAGTTCAGTGATGGAAGATATTTCTGATTATAATAGAAAAAATATTGTCGTTCACGTGGCCTTGGCTATTTCTAGAATTAAGTCAGGACATGAATTGACAAATTTTAATAGTGATCTGATAGTTACAAAAGATTTTCAAAGCTCATTTGATCAATTGTTTTTTCAGTTGGAGAAGAGTTTGAAAATTATTATTCCACCATCTGAAAGAGAATATGTTAAATACCATGTGGCTTTGAATAATCCAGAAATAGTAAATGGATCTAGTTCAGCACAATCTGAAATGATAAGAAAATCTATACTACTTTTTTTGGATAAGATTAGAGATAACTATACATTCAATTTGTTAAATGATAATTTATTGATTAAAAATTTAACAGAGCATATCAAATCTGTGGTTAAGATAAAGGAATTAGTCCAAGGCAGAAAGAACCCCTTACTCGATGTAATTCAATCAACTTTCCCATTAGCATACGAAATGACAGCCACTTCGATAGGTATTTTAGAAAAACAATTAAATCTTGATTTATCGGAAGATGAGTTATCATTCATTACTTTGCACATAGGAGCTTCAATGGAACGAAATTATAGTAACCATTGGGAAAAGAGAAATGTTGCAATTATTTGTGGGTCTGGGACAGCTACAGCCATTTTATTAAGAATTAAATTAGAAAGTAGGTTTAGCGATTATTTAAATATCAATGGTGTATATTCATATGCCGATTATAAAAAATCAAATTATCCTCAAAATGTTGATTTTTTGATTTCAACTGTGCCAATTCTCAATAGCAAAATACCAGTGGTTCAAGTGGATTTAGCTAACTTCGCAAATGATAGTAAGGAACTTTATGATTTCATAACCTCAACGTCCAATGGACAACAGATTTTATATAATCTTTTCAATCCTAAATTAACATTTGTTAATAGTAAATTGAAAAGCAGAGAATCAGTTCTAAATTTTCTCTGTGACAAGTTGGAAACTCAAAATATTGTAAATTCAGATTTTAGAGAAAAAATGTTTCGGCGAGAGCATATGTACTCTACGGCTATTGGTGGTGGTATTGCCATTCCACATCCAATTAAATTTGCATCAAAAAAGTCTAAAGTTGCTTTTATGCAATTGAAACAGCCAATTAAGTGGGATAAAAATGGCAATGAAATCAATCTTATTTTTTTGTTGGCAATCAATGAGCAAGAATATCCCAAAGTTCAAACTTTGTTTAGTTTTTTGGTTGATTTACAAAATGACGTTCGTTTTGAGAATGCAATGAGTAAATGTATTAACTCGGAACAGGCTATTAAAGTGATTAATTCATTTATTCAGGATAGTGTCAATAAATAGTTATAATCATGATTTACATATCTCCAAGTTGCAAAAGAATTGAAAAAAATAAAAAAATTTCAGAAAAAACTTACGAAGAAAATTTTTTTCTGTTATATTAATCAATTGTTGCAACAAATGGAGGTAACTTATGAGTCAAACTCAAAAAATTAATACAAAACCTCTTCATCCATTATTATCATTAATGGGTGTTCTGATTGGTGGATTCGTCGGCATGTTCAGTGAAACTTCATTGAATATTGCTCTTCAATCTATTATGAAAGCTTTTAATATTGAAACAGGTACTGCTCAATGGTTAGTTACAGGCTATATGCTTGTAATTGCTATCGTTTTGCCTTTGTCCAGTCTCTTGACCAAACATTTCTCAACTAGAGGCTTGGTCAGATTTGGATTAATTGATTTTATTGTTGGTTCAATTATCGCCGCTGTAGCGTTTAATTTTCCAATGTTATTAGTTGGTCGAATGATTCAAGGTATTGCGACCGGAATTATTTTGCCACTAATGTTTTCTATTGCCATGAGAATATTCCCACCTAATAAATTGGGCGCTGCTTTAGGGATGGCAGCCTTAGTAATTATGTTTGCTCCTGCTATCGGGCCTACTATTTCCGGAATTATTTTGGGAGTTTCATCTTGGAGATTTATCTTCTGGTCATTCATTGTTTTCCTTTTGATCGGTTTAGTTATCATGGAAAAGAATTTAACGAATGTCTTTGAAGTCACAAAGCCAAAAGTTGATTGGGCAGCAATTGCTCTTTCTACGATCAGTTTCGGTTTAATTGTCTTTGGAATTAGTTTCCTAAGTAAAAATATGGCAATCGCTTTGGCTGCATTAGTTGTCGGTCTGATTTTCTTGGTTGTTTATATCAGACAACAATTACATGCTCAAACTCCAACTTTGGACTTTGCTGTTTTAAAGAATCCTAAATTCGTCACTGGTTCAGTTTTGGTCATGTTGAATTTTGGGATTACTTTGTCAGCGATGTACTTATTGCCAATGTACTTACAAAATGGTCTTGGCGTTGCGGTCGCTTTAACTGGGGTAGTGATGTTACCTGGTGGTGTGATCAATGCAGTTGTTTCTTTCGGAGCTGGTAAAGCTTACGATAAAATCGGTGCTAAGGTTATGTCTCGTTTAGGATTTTTGATCTCTATCATTGGTGCTGCAATGTTTATTTTCAGTAACTCACATAGTTCACTAGGCTATATCATTGCTGCACATATCGTCTTGATGATCGGGGTTCCACTAGCTATGTCACCATCACAGACTTATGGTTTGAACTCGCTTGATGCATATCAATCAGCTGATGGGTCAGCCATTATCAATACGTTCCAACAAGTTATTGGTGCGGTTGCGACCGGAATTGCTACCATTTTGTTGAGTACTGGTCAGTCCAATTACTTTGCAAATGGCGGAAGTTCATCGAAGTTAGCGTTTACTAATGGCGCTCACTACGGTTTTGTGTTTACATTAGTATTAGCTGTTTTTGGATTCATATTAGCATTCCGTGTGCATAATAAGAGCGAAGAAACAGTCAGTGCTAAGGAGTCAGAATCGGCAGTGGAAAAAACTGATGATTCTGCAGCCGAAGTAAACTAGTTGCGCAGTTTCTCGGTTAAAAACAATTGATACTAAGAAAACTGATCAAGATGATAATTGATTAGTTTTTTTTATGCCAAAGTAATTTATTCAACTAAAATTTACGGTTGAAATCTGAAATGAATTCTCTTATAATAATAGGGTTAATAAAATAAGTTAAATGTATAACAGGAAGGAGGGTTTTTTAGATGTCACAAAATACACATAAAGGTATGACTGGCCACCGCCGTCCTGTAAACCAAAAAAATGGTGCAGAAAAACGCGCTAAAACACAAGCTGTTCTTGACTTTTTAAAGAGTCGCGACACAAAAGAATCTAAATAATTATAAAAGCCTCTGGTCTTGATGATCAGGGGCTTTTTTTTACGGTTGAATGGTTTTGAGAAGTTTTAATTACCCCCAGATTTCGTCTTGGATTGATTTAACGAGTTTTAATTTGTCCCATTCTTGTTGTTCGGTCAAAATATTACCTTCTTCAGTGGAAGCAAATCCACATTGAGTTGATAACCATAGTCGATCCAAAGGCAAATACTGGCTGGCTTCTTTGATACGATCAATGACATCTTGGCGGTCTTCCAATTGGCCGGATTTAGTAGTTATTAGTCCTAAAACAACACGCTTGTTTCCAGAAACCTTGAGCAAAGGTTCAAAACCACCTGCACGTGTGGAATCATATTCTAAGAAGTAAGTGTCGACATTTTCTTTGGCAAATAAAGTATCTGCGACTGGTCCATAGCCGCCTGAAAAGGCAAAGTCAGAATGATAGTTGCCACGGCAAACGTGAGTATTGATCGTTAGATCCGCTGGTAAGTCTTTGATAGCGTTGTTATTCAAATCCAAGAGGATGTCTTGAATACCAGATTCAGCGTAAGCTTTGCCATCAGGTGTGGCTAAGAAACTATCATCTAAAAATAGTCCCCATGAACAATCGTCTAGTTGAATAACTCTAGCTCCTTCATCATAAAGGGCCACGATAGTGTCATGATAAGCTTTTTCAATATCGAGGTATAAGTCATTGATGTTGGGATAGAATTGCTTGATTTTGTCGTTATTAGTACCGCGGATCAATTCAATATACAACTGAGAAGGTGCAGGAATGGTCTGTTTAGGTTCGATATCCAAATTATCGGTTAATGACTTAAGATAGGCGAAATGCTTTAGGAAGGGATGATTAGGGTTGAACCTGATTTTTCCAGACAAAACGGCGGTATCGTCACGAGTTTCTTCATGGGCAAAATGATACCCCTCACCGTAATGAATATGATCGATTCCATCTAAACCCCAGAAGAAATCCAGATGCCAGTATGAGCGGCGGAATTCACCATCAGTAGCATAGTCTAAACCCACAGCGACTTCTTTATTAACGAGTTCCTTAATACTTTGATCTTCAACTGCTGTCAATTGTTCTTGAGTAATTTTTTTAGCAGCAAAGTCTTTTCGAGCCTGTTTCAGTTCGGCTGGTCGTAGAAAACTTCCTACATGTTGAAAACCAATTTTGTTTAATGTTTTTGTTGTCATAAGTGAATCCTCCTGAGTTTTAGTTTATTCAATTTAAAGGTAAAGAAGAGGTTAGAGTCATTTCAGTGCAGTGAATTGGGAACAAAAAAATCGTCCCTACATTAACAGAGCTTCTCTGCAATGTAGGGACGATCACCCGTGGTACCACCCTAATTTATATTTTGCTGACACAAAATACCTCAACGACACTAACATGTCCGGGATGATATCGCATCCTTGCGTACCTTCGGCTTTCACCTAGGTAAGACTCCAAGCTCATCTTCAATCAACGTTTGTTCCATCTTTTCACTCACCGATGGTCACTCTGCAAACTACTAGTTGATCTACTCTTCTCTTCAACGTCTAATTAAATTAAATAAGTTTTAATTATTTATTGGTGAATAATCTACACCTGGTTTTGATATTTGTCAAACTAAGATTTGAAATTACTGGATCAATTTGTCAGCATTCAATTCAAGAATTCGATTGAGGCGGACGATTTTAGTATTTTTACGATACTTGGCTGTCCCTGATTCAAAAATGGAGAAGATAGTTTCATCATTAGAAGCTAATTGTTCCAGATAAGGTGGTGCAGGGATATCTTTGAGAGGTTTTGTATCCAAATTAAAGTCAAAACCATTAGTTGGTGCATTGAAAACTAAAATGTGTGAGCTTTTGGGACCGTAGGATTTGGATAATAAGATCTTGTCTTTATAAAAGGCAATTCCTTGCATTTTACTGTCCAAGGAATAAGTTTGTTCGGGTTGAGCTAGCTTTCGTTGTTTCAAAACCTTCAAGGTTTTGTTTTTGTCGATATCCAAAGTACCGTTTTCGTTGACACTGTATCTAGCTAAGAGACCATCTTTTTTCTTATCAAAGAAGCCGATAAATAATGAATTCTTATGTTATGAAACAAATGAAGCTTCTGGAATTGTTCCTAAATTGATACTTTGCTTGTAAGTGATAGGTTTTTTGGTATTTTTGACATTATAATTTTCAATTTTGTCGAGGCCAATACTGGAGATTTGAGCGTGTTTTTTGCCATTGACAGTTGTGATCCACAAATTTTTATTTTCGGCATCATAAGCCAAACCACCAGCATGTGGATGCCCTTTAAGTACAATCGTCTTACTGAATTTTCTAGTGTCCTTGTCTAAAACATAAATTACGGAATTATTTTGATGATGGCGATCATAAGCTGAAATCAGCAAATAATTGTCAGCCAAAACTAAGCCCTGGGGGTCCATATTTTTGGCCGATACGACTGCCCCTTGTTTATTCAAAGTAGTTGTATGATTTAAATTGGGAATGATAAAATTCTGACCAGCTTCATCCAAACGAGTGTATTGGTAAAAGTCTGGATATTTCTTTTTCAAGATTTTCTTTAATTCACTTTGAGTGTAAACTGTAGTGCCTTGTTGTGCTCTTTGATTATGAATATAAAAAAAGGAAATCCCAGCTACAATAATTACTATTAGCGCAACGAAAATCCCTCTCATTTTTTTGGATTTCATAATTTCCCCCTCTAATTAATATTCAAAAACTATATTTAGTTTATAGCCAGAGAGAATAATCAGTCAATTAATATGAAACCCTTTTCAATTTAAAAGTTAAAGCTAAGGCCACGATTAGAAAACCTAGACAGGCAAGAAATCCCGCTTGAATACCGACTGCTTGATTGGTGGTACTGTTAGTAATTATTTTGTCAGCTAAGGTAATCACAGCAATGATTATTGCTGTCCCAAAGGATGCAGCAATCTGCCTCAAGGTATTGAACGTTGCTACACCGTCAGACAGAAACTCTTTGGGAACAGCGCTCAAGGCATGCGTTTGAATTGGAATCAGGATTAAGACTAAGCCTAATTGGCGAATTAATTGACCTAAAGTCAACATCAAAACGGAAGCATTGACATCGATGACAGCTTGCATGAAAGTTCCAAAGCAGTCGATCAAAACTCCGGTGAGAACGATTCTTCGGATGGGGTATTTATCAAACAGCCTACCGCTGACGGGTGACATGAAACCAGTTAGGATAGCTCCAGGTAAAAGCGCTAGTCCTGAAACTAACGGGCTCTTGTGTAAGATCATCTGTATCATTAACGGTAAAAGAATCGTATTACCATACATGGTTAAAACAATCAGCATATTGATCGTAGTAGCAAGGGTAAATTGAGCGTGTTTGAATATTTCGAAGTTGATGATTGGTTTAGTGGATTTGTTTTCTAAAATGGAGAAGATAGCTATGAGGGCTATTCCAATCAAGGTAAAGCCAATTACGGGAAAGGTTAGGAAGTTTGTTTGTCCGATATTTGAGAAACCACTGAGGAGGAACAGTAAACCTAAACTGATTGTGATCAAACTAGGGACGTCAAATTGTGGATTTTGGTTGGTTTCAATTTGTGGTAATTGCCAGATCGACAAAATTACTACTAAGATAATGAAAGGCAGAATTAAGATAAATAAATATTGCCAAGGAAAGTACTCTAAAATCACTCCTGACAACGTAGGACCGATGATGGGGGAGAAATTAAAAGCCAGACCGATAATCCCCATAACAGCTCCTTGTTTACTTCTGGTAGTATATTTCATTGCTAAGACGTTGACTAACGGCATCATCATACCAGTCCCGATTGCTTGGATCATTCGACCGATGATCACCATAATGAAAGTGTTGCCCAGTGCTCCCAGAATCGTTCCGATTAAGAAAACTGAACTGAAGGTAATAAATAGGTGTCGGAAGGAAAATTTCTTTATGAAAAAGGCACTAGTAGGTATCATGATGGCATTGACTAAAGTATAGCCATTAGTTAACCACTGTACGGTAGAAGAATTGACGTTAAAGACTCGCATAAAGGTTGGTAATGCTGTGTTCATCAGAGTAGAGCACAAAACACCAAAGAAGGTCCCAAAGACCATGATAAAAAGTGATTTCTTGATTTGTTTCGACATGTTTAATGCTCCTAAATAAAAAGTAGTAACTTATTTAGTTTAGTTATTCCAAGCTAGATGGTCAACACGACAAAAAGAGCAGCAACCCGATTTTGAGTTGCTGCTCTTTTTAGCCAAAGCACAAGAAACTGTGCTTTTATTCCGCATTTTTACTGTAATAGTATGTATCGGTATTTTTATTGATTATAAGTTTAATTTTGTATAAACGTCGCTAGGAATATCTTTTTGGAAAACTTCTTTGTATGAATAAACGTAACTCCCCTTGGTATCTAGTTCTAGATAATGTCCTTGCTTCAACTTGCCCATACCAAGGAATTGAATGGGATGTTCTTGTCCATCTTTGTCATAACTCTTTAAATCATAAGTGTAGTTACCGTAACCATCAGTATCCTTAGCAGATTTATTATCGATCTTGACGTATTTAGGCTCACGCTTGACCAAAATATTATAGGCATTGAATGCTTGAGCTACCTGACTAGTATTGTCTTTACTGTAGAAACAAGCTCCGAAATATCCCACCATCATTACTACTAAACCTAATAAAAAAACTCTTAATAAACTTCTCATTTGAATTACCTCCTGAAAAGTATATTAAGGGTTTTGATATTTTTTCTACATTTGATTCACTAACATTACTCTTACAGATTTGTAAGCTAATTGTTACCACCAATCAAAGTTAAGCGTATAGTCTACAATTCTGTTGAACAACTTTGCTATAAGTCTCATAATATAGCGCCTCCAACATCATAAACTTTAATTCTTAAGTTCATTATAGTTCTCTTTGAAAGCGCTATCAAATATTTTCTTTGCTAATTTTACGAATTACTGCCAAGGGAACTAGTTAAGGTCCAAGTAAGAGTTCCTGTATATGTACCACTAGTATTGGAACCTGTTTGTTTCAAAAGTAATCCCGAATTATCGGTCCAGTTCTTAGAAATGTCAGTTTCAATTAGATTATTACTGATTGTAGAGTCTGATTCAATCAAAGTTGGAGAGCTAGTTAAATCCTGAGAGTTAGAAGCTTCTGAATGCTTATAAACGACATTACCATTGAAAGCTTGGCCACCTTGAGCCAAACCATTAGAAGAAACGCTCAATTTCCAAGGATCTTGTCTACTTGAGATTGATAGATCGAAATTAGTTTTACGTTTTAGTATTCGAGAAGTACTGAAGGTATTAGTACTCTGGAATGTCAGATTTTTTGTTACCGTCATGCTTAGTAAGTGATCTTCATGAATATTTACATTGTAGGTAACGCTGTTCGAAACCAAACCGGTCTCACGGTCATAGGCGGTTACAGTGACCTTTTGAGTGGTGTTGGCTGGGAAGAGATCCCAGAAATCATTGACAGTAGAATCAGCAGCAATTAAGGATTTCAGAGGGACTGAGCCATTGTAAGTTTTTAGATCACTAGATAAATTGGCACCTGTTTCAACTGTGTGATAAGTATGGCCATTAACGGTGACGGTATAATTCATCGAGCTATTTTGGTCAAAAGTATTACCATTACTATATTTCAATTGTGTAGGTAACGTTAAATCTGTATTAGCTTTCTTGTAATATAGATCGATATCACCACTAGGGTTTGCTAATTGTAACGTATAATCCTTTTTGCCTTTGATAATAAACTTAGGTGAACTAGTTGAGACGATGGCTTCATTACCGGTGAAGACCGATGGTGCCGGTCCAACTTTTAGATCCGAAGTAGTAGGATTATTTGCTTGTCCATTGATACTAATCTTAACTTTGTCAAAGTCAGCACCACTTTGAGCACCTAAAGCTTTACTCAATGTGAAGTTTAATTGTTGTGCAGTTAATTGGGAACCGCTGATATAGTCAGTTGATGTTTTGTTAGTTAACGTGTTTGTATAAGTTATTGTAGCAATATTACCGTTGGTATCAGCTTTATAGTTGATATTTGTTGGCAAATTCATTTTAGCAATTACATTAGTCCAGTTCTTACGGCTAGCTTCACGATCAACATCTAAATTGTAATCAAGCGTCAGGTCATCGCCATTGTTTACGGTCTCGACATCTGAAGTGGAATCATCATAGATTACCTTATTTAAATTATGATCAGTAATAGTTGTTGATGGAGTTACTGTAACCAAAGCTGGAATTGATTCAAAGACAACTAGTTTATTGTAAGTAGTAGGATTTTTAGGATTGCCAGAAAGGCTCGCTGTAGCTGTATTTGAACCGGTGAATCCCCAATACACCTTGCCATCTGAACCAGCATTTAAAACTTTGGGATCGACTGTGAAAGTTTTATCTAAATATTCATAGTCACTATTATTAGCATTAGCATTTAGAGTACCATCTAGATATTTATCATTTATTTGGTATTCAAGTTGATTGGTTTTACCACCGTCAGTTGATTTATGCCAAGTAATAGTAACATGATGCCAATACAAAGGATTATGCTGGAGATCAGTACCATCTACTAAGTCAGATACCTTAGTACCTGAATGGAAAACAGAATATGCTTGATCAAAGCCCTTAAAATTGTTAATGAGTAAAGAGAGAAGGTCATTACTTAAATTTTGGGAACCAACGCGTCCCAAGGCGTAAGATTCTTTTTTACCAGGATAAGTTAAGGCAATATGACCAAATGGACCTGCGGCACCGAGTTTTGTATCTTTTGGATACCCATCGGGAGCGGTGATTTTGCCTGTTGTGTCGGCTGTGTCATATCCGTTTAATGTGTAATCATATGTACCCAAGCCACTACCTTTTTGAAGTGGTAGTGGTGAATTTTCACTTGTTACATCATTTGTTAAGGAATCAAATTCCAAAGCCATACTGTTTTGCACAGCAGTTGAAGCGATGTAGTCAGTTGATGGTAAACGGGAATAGAAAAATGGTAAATAGGTAGACTTATCGTATCCATAGACGCCTAACCCTTGATCACCTGCACCAATAGCATTAGTTTTTCTAGGATCATTCTGCAAGACAAAAGCCATACCTTGACCGTTTAAAGAGGCATTATCACCAGCAGCCCCGAAATATAACCAGGCAGAGATGGTTTCTGTTTGATTGATATTAAAATAGTTGTCATTAGACTGATTGGACCAAGATACGCCATAGGTACCATTACCGTTGGTTAAACCAAGAATCGTATTATTTCGATAAGTAGTTGCGGAATTAGTATTGTATGGATTATTATCCCCATAGACCGTGGGATTGGTTGGCAAAACAAAGTATTTGGATATATCAAGACCAGGTGGAGCTGAATTAATCGCATTCTGATTATCATCGGTATCGGCCAAAATTTGGGTCGTTTTTATTGGGAATAAAAGTGAAAATAAGAGCACGATAAATGAACCAACAACCAACCTCAGGCCGTTTTTCAAGAACCTCATAAATATTCCTCCCCTTTTTAAATATAAAAAAAATTATATATATTCCTCTTTGTAATTATAGCGGGGATGGATAATAAAAATATTTCATTTTTGTATAGAAAAATTATTGAGATATGATTTATTAATATAGATTGTTATTTATAAAAATGTGTGTTATAAAATATATAAATGTTATTTTTTAAAACAAAACAGAACTAAAAAAAGCCTTAACTTGTCTAGAGAATTATTTTCTGACAGGTTAAGGCCATTTTTTACCGCTAATATTTGATAATCACTATTATTTTTGAGTGTCGACAACTGTAGCTGGAGTGGAACCTTCAATCAGCTGCTTGTTGGAATCAAATGCGGTCGTGATCATATTGTGAATTGCCGTTTCCGTGTAAAAAGCGCTATGAGGAGTAATAATAACGTTGATGCGATTAGCTAAATTTTTGATTTTGGCGTCGGGAATATTCTCGGGACTGCTCCAAACCTTGCCAAAGACTGCATTCTCGTTATCTAAAACGTCCAAGCCGGCACCAGCAACTTTGCCACTATCTAAACCTTTAATCAAAGCATCAGTATCGATCAATTCGCCACGGGCACAGTTAATAATATAAACTCCGTCTTTCATTTGGGCGATAGCTTGGTCGTCGATCATATGTTTATTGCTATCGAACAAAGGTACATGAAGTGTGACGATATCTGATTGCTTGTAAAGCTCTTCTAAGCTATCAACGTAGAGACCAAGTTTTTCGATATCTTCATTATGATAGACATCATAAGCGACTACTTTAGCACCGAAGCCTTGTAAAATTTGAATAACCACGCGGCCAATGTGACCTGTGCCAATGACACCTACAGTTTGTTCACGATATTCTTTACCAATTGTTGGAGCCCAGGTGAAGTCACCGTTATCAAATTTTTGGTCGAATTCAGGTACACGACGAAGCAAACGTCCCATTAACAGAACTGTATGTTCAGCAATGGCATTAGGTGAATAGACGGGCACATTTGTTAAAGTGAAATCTAAATCGTTAAGATCGGTGAAATTAAAATTATCGACACCTACATTACGGATTGAAATAAATTTAATTCCCAGTTTTTGTAAAACTTCCAAAGCTTCACGAGTGTAAGCAGCGGTTTGTAAGGTAACGACACCATCTGCACCCTCAGCTAAGCGAGCTGAATCGGCCGTCAAAATATTTTCCGTGAAAGCTACCTCAACTTCAGGATTATTTTCCTGCCACTTTTTGAGTGAAGGTTGTTCATCCTCACGAATACCATAAGCAAAAATTTTCATCTGTGTTCCTCCTTGAATAGCATGTATAAGTATATTAAAACAGAATTTTCGTAGTGCTTCAAAAAAATGCCCTCTGAATTCACATTAGAATCAGAGAGCATTTTGTTTAATTACTTGTTGAAGAAATCATCCGACATCGTCATAACGGTTCAAGACATAAATCGCAAGAACTACGATGATGGCACCGATAATTTCTGGTAAGTTCACAACATATTTCAAGAAAATAATACTTAAAATTAGGGTAGTAAATGGTTGTACAGCATCAGTAATACTTACGATTGCTGCAGTTGTGTATTTCGTACTTAGAACCATCAGTAAGAAGGCAGAAACTGTACCAATTAAGATAACTGTACCTACACCTAGAATACTAGCAGTATTCATTTTAGGGGGGTTGACCCAAATGGGATTAAAGCAGTTAGCGATGATTCCCGCTAATAACATACCCCAACCGGTGATTAAAATACCGTGGTATTTAGCAATCAGTTTTTGAGGAATTGTAATGTACAAGGCAGCAGTGATACCACTACCGATTCCCCAGATGACTGATACCAAAGGAATAGATAGATGACTAAGGTTTCCACGAGTGATCATCAAGACGACCCCGACCAAAGCCAGTGCAAAAGAGATTACATCGATTCGAGAGGTCTTTTTCTTTGTGAAAATAATTGCCCCAATCATGATAAAGAGTGGCGATAAGTATTGCAAGATGGTTGCAGTTGATGAATTACCAGTTTGAATTGACAAGAAGAATGTATACATATTAGCCAATAGTCCAAAGACTGAGAAGCTCAATAATGTTAACAGATCTTTCCAATTCTTGAAAACAGCAAAGAATTGATTTTTTGGCAAAACAATTAAGCCGACGATCAATAGAATGATTCCAGCTACAGTTGTTCTAGTGCCAATGAACCACATTGCCGGGATGTTAAGATTCTTAGCAACAACTTGTAAAACAGTACCTGAAATTCCCCAGAGAGCAGAAGCACAAAACGCTAACCAGAAACCACGGTTAAGTGTTTTCTTAGCTAAGTTTTTACTTTCTTCCATTAAAAATATCCTCCTAAAAACTAATAGAACTATTATACCTGTGCTTATTTGATTTTGACTATCATTTTTTTCAATTTGTGAAAATCAGGTGGGATGAATCTGCCCCAAAGCTATGATACTTAAGGATTTCTGTGCTTAAATATTGATAAAATAATTTAGAATCTTCCAGAAAAATCAAAGATGAATTTCAATAATTTTAATTTGGTATGAATTGTCTGGGGCGACAACAGTCACGGTATCGTTCACTTTGTGGTGGTTCAAAGCCTTGCCAATTGGGGATGTAAAGGAGATTTTGTTTTTTTCCAAGTTGGCCTCTTGTTTACCAACTAGCTGGTAGGTGATCTGCTCATGGTCGTCTAAGAACTCAATTGTTACGAATTTACCGATATCTAATTGGTCATTATCTTCTGGTTGAACGACATCGGCATACTGTAATTGTTTTGATAGATAGTGCAGACGCCCGTTTAATCTGCCCAATTCTTGTTTAGCAGTTGTATACTCGGCATTTTCAGAGCGGTCACCAAGTGCAGCTGCAGCAGCTAGGTTTTTAATCTTTTGGGGGCGTTGTTTTTTCAATTCCTTGATTTCTAATTCAATGGCTTTGTAGCCAGCTGGAGTCATTTTATTGAATGTTGGTTCCATGTCTAAAACCTCGTATTTAATGAATTTCTATCATCAATTTAGCGTAATTTAGTATAGAAATCAAAAAACATCTGCTGACTATTATAAAATCAGCAGATGTCTTAATTGCATCTATGATAACTAACGATATTTCGTTAAGCTTCAAGATAATTGATTAAAGGTTTTCGTCCATGTTAAATGTAAGTTTTGAAAGGTTGATACCTTTTGTATAGAGTTCACCAAATAGTTTGTGAGCCTTATCTTGCATTTCTTTAACAACAGCTTGGTTTCTGTCAGTTAAGAATTCTGTTAATTCATCGCCAGAATAGTTAGCCGCCAGTTTATCTGTTTCAGCAACGGCCATACGAAGATCTTGACGAACTTCTGTTAAGTAGTCGATGTCGTCTTGAATGAATTCAGAATAGTTTGATTCAACAAGAACTGACAAAGCGTTATACATCCAGTATGCATCCTTGAAATTGAACTTGAGTGAAGCGTCGTTATATGATGGGTCAGTTTCGTTCATATTAGTGTAGAAAGGAATGTAAGGTGTGAATGTAGGGAAGCCGATACATAACCACATGATAGCTGCAAATTCTTCTGGGACATCGTTTCTGATTTGAAGAACATGTGAGTTTTGAGTTCTGTTCAAACCAATTGGACGGTAACGGTGCTTATCTTCATCAGAAGCATATGGGCTATATGGATCGTAAGGTGTTTCGTTGTAGTGAGAACCAAGAACATATTCAATATCGTCAACTGAAATCTTGTGATCTGTCTTCATGATGAATGGTAATTCGCCATCTTCAGGGTCTTGTTCGATTTCTGGATTGAAGAACTTTTGGCCGAACCAAACACGTGGTGTGTTATAGTGACGGTCTTTCAAGTTATCTGTACCAAAGATATGTCTGAAGTTCCAACCAGTTTTATCAGTATTTAAGTGGTTCTTTTCGACGAATTCTTGGATACCTTCGGACCACATGAATTCATCAGGTTTGTTAAAGTCGACTTGTTGAATTGAAACACGGTTAGCACATACGGCATAACTGTCATCAGGAATTCTTTGAGCTACCCAGTGATGACCAGTAACGATTTCCATATACCAAACGTCATTTTTATCACTGAATAGAACTGAGTTACCAGCTGGTGAACCAAACTTCTTGATCAATTCGCCGGTACGTTCAACAGCTCCTCTAGCTGAATCAACGTAAGGAAGAACCATACGTACGATGACATCTTCATCCATACCGTCTTTAACTAATGGGTCAAAAGCTAAAGCACGTTCGTTACCATAAGTACTTTCAGTAGCTGACATGGCAACGTTCTTTCCATTGATACCACTTTCGTCATAGTAACCGAATTTCTTGTAATCAACGTTAGGAACGGCTGGCCATTTGTAACCATTTTCTGGAACTTCTGATTCAAAGCCATTCAACCATGACTTAACCTTACGTCCTTTTTCGCCCTTAACAGCAGGGTTTAAAACAAAACTGTGTGGTGCTACAGCAAAGAATGTATCGTCATTTCTGGCAATCATTGTTGAACCGTCTAAACTGGCGTCTTTACCAACTAAAATAGTTGTACAAGCGTCATCTAAATGATTTTTCTTCATTATAAGAATTCCTCCTCTTCATACTCATCTCATTTTAGCATAACTAAACTTAAGAGTTATCCAAACTTGTTCTTTATTATGTTTTGAAAATAATGCTATACTTTTCTAAATAATAGGAGGGCAATAATGGATCTAGATACAAAAAAACAGGGCGATTCTTTTCTGAAAAATCTGCTCTTAGGGTTTCAACATTTATTGGCCATGTACTCCGGGGATATTCTGATTCCAATTCTGATTGGAACTTCACTAGGGTTCAACGCCAAGGAAATGACTTATCTAATTTCAGTTGATATTTTTATGTGCGGGGTGGCTACACTCTTACAAATTAAACGCACACCTTTGACTGGTATAGGATTGCCAGTGGTTTTAGGATCAGCTGTTGAATATGTAACGCCGTTACAAAACATTGGACATCACTTTGGGATTGCCTATATGTATGGTGCCATCATTGTTGCAGGTGTCTTTATCATGTTGATTTCGAAATTATTCGCTAGTTTAAAGCGCTTCTTCCCTCCAGTCGTAACTGGATCTTTGATCACCTTGATTGGATTTACTTTAATACCGGTAGCCTTTCAAAATATCGGTGGCGGTAATGTAGCGGACAAAAGTTTAGGTAATCCTACTAATTTGATTTTAGGCTTTAGTACAGCTCTAATTATCGTTGTTATTAGTATTTGGGGTCGCGGATTTATCAAACAAATTGCCGTATTGATTGGAATCGTGATCGGATACTTAATGGGTATTGGTATGGGTGAGATTGGCTTTAAGACAGTTAGTTCGGCCCACTGGTTCCAAATACCTCAACCATTTTATTTTGCAACGCCAAAGTTTGAATGGTCGTCAATCTTGGTTATGTTACTGGCTGCTTTGACTTGTATGATCGAGTCGACTGGAGTTTATTATGCTTTAGCCGAGTTAACTGAAAAAGATTTAGATGAAAATGATTTACAAAGAGGATATGCTTCTGAAGGTTTTGCAGCTATCCTAGGTGGTATCTTCAACACCTTCCCATATTCAACTTTCTCCCAAAATGTTGCGGTTGTACAACTTTCAGGGATTAAGAAGAACAAGCCAGTTTATTTTTCAGCTTTCTTGTTGATCATCTTAGGATTGATTCCTAAGGTTGGAGCGGTGGCAGAATTGATTCCTAATGCTGTGTTAGGTGGAGCCATGTTGATTATGTTCGGTACCGTTGGTATTGAAGGAATCAAGATGCTTTCAAAGGTCGAAATGAATAATAATAATATTATGATTATGGCCGTCTCAATCAGTTTAGGCTTAGGTGTGACCGTACAGCCTACCTTATTGCACTTCTTGCCATCAGCAGTCCAAACAATTTTGAATAACGGATTAGTTGTTGGTAGTTTTTCAGCTATCTTGTTGAATTTGTTGTTAAACCCTCAAAAGAAGACAAATTAGATAGTTCAAGCTTTTTCAAGACAATTACAAAGTTTAGTCATATTTTCATCACATTTGCTACGTATACTTATCGAGAAAGTTAAGATAAGTGTACGTTTTTTTAATATAAAGGAGTGAAAAATATGACAGAATATAAATATATCAGCATTGTCGTTAACAAGTTTGATCTGCCGATGGAAATTAAATTAGCTACTCCCAATTCAAGTTTGATCGATACTAAAGTAATTGATGCGACTATCGAAAAAATTTCAGAAAAAATCAAAGAATATGATAACGTCTTTTCATTAGAGAATAGCAATTCCGTTTTAGCAAGATTTCAAGATGGTGAAGAGACTGGTTTGATGACTTCAAAAGTCTTTCGTGAGGTATACGAGCAGACAATCACGGCTGAACAGATGACTCAGCATTATTTCAGTTCATACTTCAATGGTAAATACGATCCCATTGGTTTGTTGAATGGTTGGATGATCGATCAGATTTTTAATCGCTATTTACTCTCATTACTCAGCGCAGACGGAATCGATGGCGTGTCCTTGAGATGTGGCGAGGATGTTCGCTTGGCCAGTCGTCCCAATATTGATTTTCGGTGGCGGATTGCAATTAAGGACCCTAAGAAATTAGATATCCTTTTGGCAACTTATTTCTTGCAAAATGGCGCTGTCTCGACTTCCAATGAATTGCGTAGTTTACGTAAAGAGAAGAGTAATATTGAACAAGTTACAATCGTCAGCAGTAACGCGCTGGATGCCAATATTTGGTCTTCAGCTGGAATTGCTGCTGGAACGGACAAATTTCCAGAATTTATTTCCAAATATCACTTAACTGGTATGTTGGTTGATAAGAATTTGGGAATGGAAAACTTCCGTGATGGATTTTCAAATAAAATAGCTGTTTCCAAGTGAGACATATAACGTCGTTATATGTCTCTTTTTTCACAAATTTTTTCCTAATTACTTCATAAATAATTCAAATATGCTGAATATAATCAGCCTTAAAAATAAAAGATAGAAGGACAGACCAATGATAAAAAAAGTGACTGGAGTGGCACTATCGGTTGGCGTCGCTATTGCTATGGCAATTGATGGTTATATCGTTTTCTTTAAAAACCAACAAACAAGTTCCACTTCTAATGCAGATACACAAACTACGAATAAAACAGAAAGTTCGAAAACCTCATCCTCGTCTTCATCTTCATCGACGAGTGATTCATCAACAGGAAAATATAAGGATGGAACCTATACTGGAACGGCAACTAGTACTCAATGGGGCGATGTCCAAGTTCAAATTACTATATCTGGAGGGAAACTAACCAAAATCAATGTTTTGTCTTCGCCAGATACTGAACAAAAGTCAGTCGAGATCAATGAACAAGCTTTACCAACATATAAGTCAGAAGCAATTAAAGCTCAGAGTGCTAGCATCCAACAAATTTCTGGTGCAACGGAAACGTACAAAGGATTTACCGGATCATTGCAGGATGCTTTAAATCAAGCGGAATGATGAGGTAATAATAAATGAAAAATATACAGTATCATTTTCCCAATCGAGTGATTAATCAGATGAACATTCCTTTTACAGTAAAATTAGCGACATTTGATCCGGATGAAATAGTAATGGAACAACTAGATTGGGTTACTGAAAAAATAAAAAAACGACTACATCAAATCGATATGGACTTTTCGCCTTTTCGAACGGATTCCTTAGTATCAAGGTTTCAAAGTGGCGATCGTGATCCTATTTTGGAGTCAAAAGATTTTCAATCGGTCTATGCTCAATCCGTATTGGCTGAACAAATGACCGACAGTCTGTTTACACCTTATTTTTCGGGACATTATGATCCAACTGGGTTAGTAAAAGGTTGGGCGATCGAGCAGTCATTTAACGACTATTTAAAACCACTTTTACAAGATCCGAAGATTTACGGTGTCTCATTAAATGGTGGTGGCGATATGAAATTAGCTACTCGCTCTGACAATGATTTTTGTTGGGGAATTGGCATTGAGAATCCGGAAAATTTACAGGAGATCGTGGCTGTCTATTATTTGAAAAATGGCAGCGTAGCTACTTCGGGTAATAATAAACGTGGTGAACACATAGTACGTCTTGATGACAACGATGTTAAACAAGCAACTATTATTAGTGATAGTTTGGTTAATGCTGATATATGGGCAACGACTGGTATTGCTGCTGGTCATGCAAAATTTCTTGAAATGATTGCTCAAAATGATCTTTCAGGACTGTTAGTAAATAAAGATTACACCTTGACAGGTTTCAGTAAAGGAGTGCTGGCTAATGCTCAAAAGACACCGTTATAGTTTTGGATTATTTTGGTTGATTGCAGTCTTTTTGTTGCCCCTGCCATTTATTCAAACCTTGTCAGCTGGGTTGCCGACTATTTATCAAAGCGAATACCGAGCTATTTATTATGGAACGATTGCTTACGTGTGGATGCTATTTGCAGTTTATCTGAGTACTAAACCTAAGTGGTTAGATAGGCTGATTGGGTTACCAGAGATGTACATGGTTCACGGCATGTTGAGTATCGCGGCGATAGTTTTGGCATATTTACATAAAGAAGGTGCCCCCTCAACTGGTTGGATCAAAACAACTGGAGATTGGGCATTTGATCTCTTCTTAGGATTGATGATTTATTCATTAATTTTTATGGCCGGGTGGTTGACTAACCGAGTTTCACTTCTTAAAAAGATCAAGCAGTTCTTAGAAAAATTATTTAGACACGAATTGTCCGTTTGGATTCATCGATTGAATATTGTAGCGTTGATTTTGGTATTTATTCATGTTCAATTGATCAGTTATATTACCGCAATAAAACCTTTTATTTATCTTTTTGATATAGTCAGTTTGTTAGTTCTAGTCAGTTATATTTTTAGCAAGCTAGTTCAACCATTGACGTATGAGCAAGGAATACTATCATCTAATCAAACGATCGCCAACAATATTCAGGAACTAAAAATCAGATTACCGCGTAGTTCCCATATCCAACTGTTGGCCGGTGATTATATCTTCTTGTCGTTCCCAGATTACCCTGGTTTACAAGAGATGCATCCTTTCTCAATCGCTAACGCCCCTAATAAAGAGCGAGAGATCACCTTAGCTATTCGTGGTGATGGGGATTTTACTAAATCGTTGACCCAAGTTGAAGAAAAAGCCCGCGTCAAAATTGACGGAGGCTATGGCCGATATCAAGAATTTTTAGAAGAGCAGCCAGCTAATGCCAACATTGTGATCTTAGCTGGTGGAATTGGTGTAACGCCGCTATTATCAACGATTGATGCCAACGTTGGTCGTAACATGCGTATCTTTTATACGGCTCATAAACAAGATGATCTCTTGTATTTAAATCGCTTTGAAGAGTGGCAGAAACAAAATATTGTTGACTGTCACTTGCAAGTCGGCCGATTTAAAAATGAGCAAGTTTTGAGTAATTTACCGAATGGTTGGCAGCAAAATACGATTTTTCTGATCGGCGGACCAAGTTCGATGATGCATCATTGGATTAGAGTTTTGAAAAAGCACGGAGCGGGCAATGGTCAAATTTATTTTGAAGAATTCAGTTGGTAAACTATTGTTACGATCTTATAAAGATAGTTCATCAAAGGATAGTTCTTTTTTCAAAAGTTCATCATAAAGTCTTCAAACTTCATCTTTATACTTTTAGTTGTATCAAGAAATGATATTGATAACGAGGTATAAATTAATGAAAGCAAAAAAACAATTATTATTTAAAAAAGAAATTAATCAGATGAATATGGATTTAGTAATCAAATTGGTCACTTTAAGTTCAAACGTAACGGTGATGGAACGCATAAAAGTGGCGGTAGAAGAGATGGAGGAACATCTAAAGGATATTGATACGCTATTTTCACCATTTCGGTATGATTCACTAGTCTCTAAATTTCAGCGTGGTGATCACAGTCCGTTGACTACTTCAAATGAATTCAAGTCGATTTATAATTCAGCAATTTTATCTGAACAAATGACAAATGGTATCTATCGAGCATACTTTGCCGGGCGCTTCGATCCATCAGAGGTTGTTAAGAATTGGGCAATCGAACAAGTATTTAATGATGAATTAAAGCCGCTGTTAGAAAATCCAGAAATAATTGCCATTTATTTAAGCGGTGATGGTAACAGCAGATTTGCTACAAACCAAAATGTAGACTTCAGTTGGGACATTAAGATAGCTGATACTAGTGAGGACGAGGTATTAACTACTTATTATTTAAAGAACGGTGCCATAGCTACTAAATATGATGAACGAAGCCATCAACAGGCAACGATTATTCGCAGTAGTTTAGTAGAAGCTGGAATTTGGTCTTTAGTTGGAGCCAGTGTCAGTTTTGAGGAATTCTGGCCCTTTGTTGAACATTATAATTTGACCGGAATTACGACAGATCAAGCAAATGAAGTTCAAAATTTCAACCTTGGTTCACTGATTTCTCCCGAAAAGGCATTTAACGTAACCGTAAAAAAATAAAATACAAAAAGACCCCGAAAATTCGAGGTCTTTTTGTATTTTATTTTCATATCTAATGAAACTAGATAATTATTTAGTAAATTGAGCTTGGTCATCCCAAACGTCAACCTCATCTTTGTAGCCATCAGGATTGCCACTCCAGTAGAAACCGCCATACCAAAGGCTGCGTTTGTCTTCATCAAAGCCGTTGATTTCTTTCATATCATCGGCGCTGATTTCGAAGTCATAAACATCCGCATTTTGAACGATTCTTTGTTCATGGACTGACTTAGGTATCGTTATGACACCGTTTTGCAAGTCCCAACGCAAGATCAATTGAGCAACCGATTTGTTGTATTTGTCAGCAATGGCCTTGAGTCTAGTGTCTCCTAAGACAGTACCGCCACCAAGTGGTGACCAAGCTTCAAGGTAAATATTGTTTTTGTCACAGAAGTTTTTAATATCAACTTCTTGGCAAAGTGGGTGATATTCCATTTGATTGACTGCTGGTTTAACGGAGCAGTTTTGAAGAATATCGTTCAATCTTTCGATATTGAAGTTAGATACACCAATAGCACGTGCTTTGCCCTCTTGATAGATCTTCTCTAATGCACGCCAAGTTTCTAAATAAGTGCCATCGACTGGCCAATGGATCAAGAGTAGATCAACATAGTCAGTTTGCAATCTCTTTAATTGACCTTCGAAGTTATCGAGAACTGATTGATAGCCTTGATCGCCGTTAAAGATCTTAGTAGTTAGAAAAATATCCTCACGCTTGAGACCATTTTCAGCCAAACCTTTTTGTAATCCATCACCGACACCGGCTTCGTTACCATATTGCTTGGCAGTATCAATGGCCTTATAACCATGCTTTAATGCCCATTGAACAGCTTGAGAAGCACCGGAGTTATTAACTTTCCAAACTCCCATACCTAATTGAGGCATCTTAACACCATTATTCAAAGTTACTGTTGAATCTAATTTCAAATTCATAATAATAAAACCTCCTATAAATATAATTCTAACTCAAATATAATTGTGAGACTTGGAATTAGTGTTTCCGTTTGGTATAGTTCAATTGTATACGCTATCAATCAAGATAGTTCAAGCACTTTTTAGGGGAAGGCTGATAATCATGGATGAAGATTTCATAGATGTGGACAAAGTGAAGACAAAAATTGTAAATTTAGCGGCTAATTTGCATCTTCCAAAGGGAACTGAAGCCTTTATTAGTGACATTCATGGTAATAGCGATAATTATCTCAATATTGTTCGTAGCGGGGCCGGCAATGTCAGCCGCAAAGTTGAAGAAGTTTTCAACGGTCGCTTGACGGATCTGAATCAGCAGAAGCTGGTCTGTTTGATATATTATCCAGAAGAAATATTACCACAGATTCGTCAAAATTTTGTTGATGAAGATAGTTCAAGACAGTGGTCGATGGATACGATCAATCGTTTGATTGAAGTGATGCGTTATGTAGCGGATAAATATCCACGAAACATCGTCGAAGATGCCATGGACAGTAATCTACGTGATATAGCGCGGGAATTATTCTTAGGTAATTTAGATGCTGCAGATAAGCAGTCGTACTATCGGGAAATGATCAAATCATTAGTCAATCTAAAAATGAGTGATGAGTTTATTATTGCTACCTGCCATGCTATTCAAAAACTGGCAATCGAGCGTATTCATATTTTGGGCGACCTCTATGATCGAGGCAGTCATCCGGATGGGATCATTAATCAGTTGAACGAGAGCTGGCAAAATTTTGATTTTGAATGGGGCAATCATGATGTCTTGTGGATGGGAAGTCTAGCTGGTTCCAAGTTGTGTATGTTGAATGTCGTACGCATCTGTGCTCGCTATCATAACTTGGGATTGTTGAAAAATGTCTACGGAATCGACTTAACTTCGATAGTTAAATTTGCCATGAACTCCTATCGTCCATTGCCAAATTTTGAACCTCTAGGCGATTTAACTGGAGTCAGCGATGACGAGCGCAATATCGACAATTGTGTGCAACAAGCCGCAGCCATAATGCAATTTAAGCTCGAAGGGCAGGCTATTAAGCGTAATCCAGAATTTGGAATGGAGAACCGTCTGTTATTAGATAAAATCAGTCCGGATAAAAAGAGTTTAATGTTAGACGGTAAATCGTATCCACTCAAAAATGGCTGTTTTCAGAACGTCAATCCGGCTAAGCCCTATCAGATTATCCGTGGTGAACAAAATGTCATCATCGACTTGATCAATCAATTTATTCGTTCGTCACAATTGAATGAACATATGTGGTTCATGTTTGATAATGGTTCAATGTACCATCGTCATAACGGTAATTTATTATTTCATGGCTGTGTTCCCACAGCTAAGGACGGTAGTTTTATACCAGTTAAAATTGACGGAGAGGAGTACTCTGGTAAGGCACTTTTTGACAAGGCCAGTGAGATCATTAGAGATTCGTTGAGACATCCGACAACTGGAGATTGCTTCAATTCGGATTTCATGTGGTATTTGTGGGAAGGAAAAAATTCGCCTCTGTTTGGTAAAAATAAAATGGCAACCTTTGAACGTTATTTTGTGGAAGATCAAACTTTACAAAATGAAACACCTAATCCATTTTATAAACTGAGTCAACAGGAGTCATTTGCTGACAAAATCATGGAAGAATTTTCAATCAATAGTCGTGGACATATCATTATTGGGCATACGCCAACAGGTGAAATCGAACCGATAAAAGCCAATAAGAAGATCATTGTGGTCAATGGTCTGTCGGAACTTGATTACGGTCAGCATGATATTGGTGGTTTTGCTTTACTGTTTGATTCATTTGGAATGCGCCTGGAGACTTTGAAAAAATTTGATTCTTCGAATAAGACCGTGGCAGAAATGTCAGATGTGGTGCTGGATAAGCAGATTATCGAACACTATTCTGAGCGTAGAACGGTAGCTGATACTGATTATGGAACCAAAATAAAAGAGCAGATAGAAGATCTATCTACTCAACTTGATTAATTATTTTTTGGAGAAGCCGTTTAGGCTTCTTTTTGTTTATCTTTTTTCCACTCGTCTTTATCATCATCCCAACGTTCTGATAGGGCATGCTTTGGTAAGATCAAGTTTAAAATAATACCGACTACTGTTGCAACACCGACACCAGTAAATTGGAATGAACCCATTTGTAGATAAGCATTACCAATTCCGATTACTAAGACAACAGAGGCAATCATTAGGTTGCGTTTTTCGTTAAAGTCGACTTTATTATCAACTAGGATTCTTAAACCACTGGAAGAAATGACACCGAAGAGGACAAAACTGATACCACCGATGACTGGACCAGGGATTGTTTGGATCAAAGCACTCAATTTACCAATGAAACCGAATAAGGCAGCTAAGACAGCGGCCCCGATAACAACGTAGACACTGAAGATCTTGTTAACAGCCATAACACCAATGTTTTCACCGTAAGAGGTCACAGGAGGACCACCAAGGAAGGCGGCCATGATCGAAGCAGTACCATCACCGGCTAGAGTTTTGTGAAGACCTGGGTCTCTAAAGAAGTCACGGTTGGTCAACTCGTCAAGAACCATGATATGGCCTAAATGTTCAGCCATGGTAACAAAGGCAATCGGAGCAAAACTCAGGATAGCGCCCCAATATATTTGTTTTGGCATATAATTAGCAAACATAATATCGAAGGCAGGCAGTTTGAACCAAGGGGTGGAGATAACTTTTGAAAAGTCAACGATTCCACAAAATACAGCTAGAATGTATCCACCGACAATTCCCAAAAGAATGGCGATATTACTCCAAAAACCACGAAGGTACATATTCAATAGAACTGTTAAGAATAACGTGAACATGGCGATTCCAAAGTATTTCAAGTCGTAATGTGAACCATTCATCATGGCATTGTTAGCAGCACTTCCGGCAACTGACATACCAATGACGATAATGATTGGGCCAACGACGATTGGTGGCAAAGCTTTATCGATCCAATCAGAACCGACGAAGCCGACGATCAAGGAAACAATTAGGTAGACACAACCTACGGCAATTGTACCTTGAGCAACTCCGGGATAACCAACTGTTTTCATCAGCGAAACCATAGGCACAATGAATGAGAAACTAGAACTCATGTAAGCTGGAATCTTTCGATGGGTAATTAAGATATGAATGATCGTACCGACACCGGAACTGAACAAAGCGATACTTGGATCAAGTCCGACTAGTAATGGTACTAAAACCGTTGCCCCAAACATTGAGAATAAGTGCTGTAACGATAAGAACAACCAGCTGCTCAGTGGTGGCTTTTCATAGACATCTAAAACAGCATCTGGATTTCGATAGTCTTTACTATTTGGATCCATAAGAAACATCTCCCCTGTAATTTTGCAAAAAAATAGCCCTTCATCCCGTGTATGCGAAATAAAAGACTGAACGTGTTTCCTTATTAGCCTCACGGGACCAATTTTTAAAGGACTCTATTTAATTGATTTCACTATAATTGAGTTGCAATGTATTGTCAATAATGAAATACTAATTGATATAAATAAAAGCGCTAACAGAGGAGAGTTTTATGGTTGAATTATATATTGTCAGACATGGCGAAACAGATACCAACTACGAAGGACGCATCAATGGAATGTCAACTGACAAGCCTTTGAACGCCAATGGTATCAAACAAGTTGAGGAATTGAAAAAACATATCGATATTACTAAATTCGATGAAATTTATTCAAGTCCAATGAAAAGAGCAGTTCAAACTGCTGAGATCCTAACTGATGGTGCTTTGGAAATAAAGCAAGACAAACGTTTATATGAAGCTGATTATGGTTCATGGGATGGTCTAAAGGAATCAGATTTGCATGATAAATATCCTGATGCTTTCGATGAGAATAATTATTTATTACCAGCTTACACAAAGTATGCCAAAGATGGCGAAGAATATGATCATGTCTATCAACGGGTCAATGATTTCTTGAATGATATGGCTACTAAAGGTAATGAAAAAGTCATGGTCGTATGTCATGGATTTGTCAGCCGAGCCTTTTTAAAAGTTGTGACTGAAGCCAAAGATGTTTCTAAGATTATCCAGCCAGATAACGCAGGAGTATCGAAGTTTGTTATTTCAAAGAGTGGCACAAGCTATGTTCACTATTATGGACGAGTAAACTATATCGACTAGAGGCAAATGATGGGACTAACGAACAAAGTACCAGAAAAAGATGTACAAAAAACATTTAATGCAATTGCTGGTAATTATGATCGACTCAATACGATCATGAGTCTAGGTACACATCAACAATGGCGTAAAAAAGCTACTGCTAGAATTACCGTGGGTCCGGATAAGATTTTAGATCTTTGTTGTGGGACGGCCGACTGGACGATTATGTTAGCTAAACAATTTCCCCATGCTCAAGTTATCGGAATGGATTTTAGTCAAGAAATGTTGAAACAAGCTCAAAGTAAAGTCGCTCGATCTAACGTTACTAATGTGACTTTAGAAACTGGGGATGCGATGAATTTGATCAACTATGCAGACAGCAGTTTTGATGCAGTGACGATTGGCTTTGGACTTCGTAACGTTCCCGATGCGGCAAAAGTTTTATCGGAGATTTATCGAGTCTTAAAACCAGGAGGGCAGTTCGTCTGTCTGGAAGCCTTTAAAGTTGAGACACCAGTCATAAAAAAAGGCTGGCAATTGTATTTCAATCACGTGGTACCTTTGATGGGAAAAGTCTTTGCAAAAAAGGGTAGCGAATATCAATATCTTGATGATTCCGTTAATAAATTCGTCAGTATCAAACGCTTGGCTGAGATGATGCAGATCATTGGCTTTAAGGAGATAACAGTTGACGATTTGATGTTGAAAGCTGCCGCAATTCATTCAGCTTATAAATAAGACAAAAAAAGAACACCCGGGGAAGGTGTTCTTTTAATTTTTTAGGGGATTAAATATATATGTTATAGGGGGGATGAGATGAGATTTACTTATCTCTCATCTACAAGTAATACTATACTTGATAAGTGTGAACCAAATATTTTGAAAATGTGAAGAAATTATGAATTTTGATTTCTTTCATAAAAAAGTAAATAATTTACTTTGTAGCAAGCTAACAATTTTAATTTGAGGTGAAAACCATGGCAAATATCCGTGATGTAGCAAAACTTTCTGGACATTCAGTCTCTACTGTCTCACGAGTGATCAATCATCAGAGTTATGTAGCTGACAATACGCGCAAGGATATTTTATCGGCAATGAAACAACTAGATTATCATCCCAATGACGTGGCAAGAGCCTTGAGTATTGGGAAGACTTATCAGGTTGGAGTAGTCTTGCCTTACATTGATATTCCGTACTTCCAACGCTTAGTTTCGGCCATCACCAAAGTGGCTTTTAAAGAAAATTATCAAGTGACTCTATTGCCATCGGATTATAACGAAAAAAATGAAATAAAGTATCTAGAAATGTTGAAGCACCGCTCCTTTGATGGCTTGATTTTTACTTCTAGAACCATTTCCTTTGAAAAAATTCTTGAGTATAGTCAATATGGCACAATTACTTGTTGTGAAGATACGTTCAACTATCCCATTTCCTGTGCATATACTGACCGTAGAGAATCATATATGAAAGTTTTTGACTTATTGAAGAGATTAAAATTTCAACATATCGGCGTTACACTGAGTCGTAGTGCTAAATATAGCCAATCGACTAAGCAGACTAGTTCAGCTTTTAAAGAAATATTTGGACACGAAATCCCTAAAGAGGACTTATATATGGGTGCTTCTAATTATAGCGATGGTATTAAGGCCGCTAAGTCATTATTGCAAAGCGATTCAAAAATTCAAGTGATTTTTGCCAATAGTGATCAAGTTGCCGCCGGCATTTTACAACAATTAAAATTAATGAAGGTTGATATTCCGGTTATCGGACAAGAAGATTTTGATTACAGTCGCTTATTGAACTTTTCCACTATCGATCACAAACTAACCGAAATTGGCGAATATGCCTTTTGGTCACTTTTTGCAGATGGTATCGTCAAAAAGTCAATCCCGTCAGAGTTCATTTTGAGAGGGACTTTAATAAAATAAAAAAGAATCGATCATGAATTATTAATTCACGTCGATTCTTTTTAGTCACGAGACTGTTTTAACGCAGCCTCTTTTTTAGGGGATTGAATCTGTTTTGTAGGGGAGAAAGAATAGAAGAAACAAGTTCTATCCTGGTTTTATAACGAGCGGCTTATCATAAAAAGTTGTTAGTTTAATTTAAAAATGTAAGTGTATCTTAGATACCAATAGATAAGTCTTTTTTATTATATAAATTCTTTAGTCCTTTGTAGCTAAACGCTACATCCCATGAGAGTGGAAAAATTCCACTCTGCATTTAATAGTATAGCTTATTTTTAGTCCAACTACTACTGATAGAAGTCTAAAAACATAAAAAAACACCTCGGGGAAAGGTGTTTTAATTTAGGGGATTAAATATATATGTTATAGGGGGTGAGAAAAGGGATTAGGGATATCTCTTATCTACAAGTAATATAATACTCAATATATATTAATTAATTATTTGTAAAATGTGAAGATTTTGTGAAATCCTCTGTCAAAAGTAACTAAAAACCCGGTGATTCCAATCATAGAACCATCGGGCTTTTAGAAAAAATCAACGTTCAGTTAGTCAATATCTACGTGATGACCAGATTCGACTTTGTTTTCAAGCTTTGGCAAATTGATCTTCAAAACACCTTTGTCATATGTAGCTTTAATGTTGTTTGAATCAACTGCTGGCAAGTGATATTGTCTCGTGAAACGACCACTAGAACGTTCGCTCATGATCATATCGCCGTTTTTATCGTTATGGTCATTGAAGCTATCACGGTGTCCACTGACCGTCAAAACATTATTTTCATAGTTAATATCAATATCTTTCTTATCGAAAGCTGGCATATCTACATGGACTTGATAATCTTTATCAGTTTCCTTAATATCTGTTTTTAGAGTTGAATCTTCAGGGAAATTGTTGTCAAATATTGATGGAAAACTATTCATCCAAGAATCATTGTTAAACCAATTTCTCATCAAATTGTTACGATCCATAATTTCATTTGTCATACTACGTTACTTCCTTTCCCTTCATTACAAGTATATTATAGGTCGTGAGGGAACAAGAGTTCAAGAATTTAGCACTCTTAATTGATTAGTGCTAATTATTGGAATTTGGAAATGAATAGTTTAATTCGTGTGATACAATAAATTTTATAAAAGAAGGCTAGTGAAATGACTCAATTAATTATGAAGCGGATATATGATAAGGAATTACCGACAGGCTATCGTGTTTTGGTGGATCGCTTATGGCCTCGAGGAATGTCTAAAGTTCGAGCAGATTTGGACCTTTGGGCTAAAGAAATCGCTCCCTCAGCAGATTTACGCAAGTGGTTTGGTCATGATCCCGATAAATATGAGGAGTTCAAGAGTAAATATTTAGCAGAAATTAATACGAATTCATATACACCAGAGTTTTTAACAAGCATCAAAACGGCTTTAAAGGATCAGGATGTTCTTATACTGTATAGTGCCAAAGATCAAGAACATAATGATGCCGTAGTTTTAATGGAATATCTAAAATCTAAAGTATAAAAGTTGTAGATTGGGTTGGCTAAAAATATGGAAGAATTTGACTTACAATCTTTATTATCGAGCAACGAAAAAATGTTGATTAGATTACTGCAATCTTATGCACAGACCAGCAACATTGCGGTTTTTATCTTGGGGAATGATGATCACTTGCGTGCTGGAATTTTTGGCGAATTGGCAGAAGGCAATAATTTAGTAAAGATGAACCAATTGGCTGATTTATCTAAGTTGAGTGTCAATAAATATAAATATAATATTGAATACGCTGATGCACCGTTGCGGATAGCATCCATCAATCAACGAGTTGGTAAAGTTTGTGTTGCCAAAGATATCAAAAAAGGTACGGGAGCAGAACACGTAGCAGTTATGCAACAGCTGCAAAGTCATGCCACTTTTTTGAAAATGTTAACAGAAGACTTTTCTAAAATGATCATCCAAAATCGAGGGATCGATAATTTTATTATTAAGTATTCCCTGGATGTTAATAACGCTATTGATGAATTACAAGACAATGAAGGGCATGCTTTGCAACAGATCAAAGTAATGTCGACATCTAATACTTCGATCATTTCAGCGATTGAATACATCGATAATAACTTGAATAAACGGTTAACGCTTGATCAAGTTTCGAGTAAGGTCTATTTATCAGATTACTATTTCAGTAAACTCTTTAAACGGGAAACAGGGCTGAGTTTTTCAGTTTATTTGAATGCCCGGAAGATCCAAAAAGCAATGCTCTTACTTCGAGAGTCAGAAAAAAGTATCAATGAAATTTCGGATGCTTTAGGTTTTACACGTCTAAGTTACTTTAGTCAGACTTTTAAAAAATATACCGGCATTGCGCCCACGAAGTACAGAACTGAAAATGATAAAAAGTAGTTCTAAATGAAGATTGTGGAGTGAACCCACTTAGTTTGGAGATAAACCAAACTAAGTGGTTTTTTTGTGACGAATTTACATTTGAAGGGCAACATAGAAGAGAATACAAAACATAGCGAGTAGGGCAACCTTGTGAACATAAGATGAACAATTGTTTATAAATAATATACAAAATGACTTTTTTCATGAAAACAATTGTAGTAGACTTGAGACTTAATGTAATCGTACTACGTAGTTTTAAGGAGAGAGTTTCATGAAAAATGTCTTTAAGAAGGAATCCGTCGATACATATTTGAAGGCCGACTCCAGATTGACAAAGAGTCTCGGTGCTAGAGATTTGTTGGCCCTAGGAATTGGCGCGGTAATTGGGACTGGTATTTTTATTTTGCCGGGACACGAAGCAGCTTTGCACGCTGGACCTGCAGTGACGATTGCTTTTTTGATTGCTGCCATCGTTTCTGGATTAGTAGGAATGGCGTATGCTGAATTTTCTTCAGCGATGCCAGTAGCGGGATCGGCCTATTCTTTTGGCGCAGTTATTTATGGAGAAATTGTCGGCTGGGTACTGGGCTGGGCTTTGATTCTTGAATACTTTTTGACAGTTTCAGCGGAAGCAGTTGGATTCGCATCGTATTTCAATAATAATATCCTGGGAGCTTTTGGAGTCCATATGCCCAAGTTCCTTGCAGCTGGTCCTTTGGAAGGTGGCGGTATCAACTTATCGGCAACTTTGATTGTTTTATTGATTGCTGCCATTATTTTGAAAGGCGCTAGTCTCTCTAAAAAAGTTGAAAATGTGGCTGTTTTGATCAAGGTTGCAATTATTATTCTATTTATTGTCGTTGGGGCCTTTTATATCAAAACTAGTAATTACGTTCCTTTCTATCCCAAGCAGTTTCATACTGAACCTTTTGGAATGGGTGGAATCTCAACTGCAACGGCCACAGTTTTCTTTGCTTTTGTCGGTTTTGATGCTTTAGCTGCCAATTCAGCGGAAACAATCAATCCGAAAAAAGATGTCGTACGTGGAGTTTTGGGCACAGTCGTTGTCGCAGTTATTTTATATGTCGGTTTCTCATTTGTCCTGACTGGAATCGTTAATTATAAAGATTTAAATGTTGACGATCCGGCGGCCTATGCTTTGAAGGTGGTTCATTTGGACACTTGGAATAAATTGATCACCATTGGAGCTTTAGTGGGGATTTTTACCTCACTGTTAACGATGTTCTTCGGTGGTTCGCGTTTAGTTTATGCATTAGGCCGTGATGGTTTATTGCCTGAGAAGATGGGAGAAGTTGATGAAAAGTTTTCCGTACCTCGAAACGCCATTATCGTGGCGACAGTTGTCCAAGCATTCTTTGCTGGATTAGTGCCTTTGACTGAATTGACATCTTTGATTAACGCTGGAACGTTATTAGCCTTTGTCTTCATTTCCTTTGGAATAATTCCCTTGAGAAAACGTAAGGATATACCTAATGATGGTTTCAAAATGCCTTGGTTCCCAGTCTTACCAATTTTTGCTGGGCTGGCTAGTTTGTATTTCCTATTGATGTTACCAACTATTTCCAAAATCAGTGTTGGCTTGTGGATCACGATTGGAATCATTGTCTACTTTATCTATGGTTTGAGACATTCAAAATTACAAAATAAAAAATAGCCTCTGCGGAGACTATTTTTTTTTGCTCTTAGGAGCACGATTATTATTAATTTGGTGAATTATCAAAGTTATGACTATAGCGGCAATTAAAACACCAACGAAAACTAAGTTAGGTATTTCGATATCAATTGCTGGAATAGATAAGAATAATTTGATTGAGATGAAAAGAATCAAGAAGTACGCCATACCGTTTAATTCAGGAATACGACGCATCAAGCCCATAATCATTTCGGCGATTCCTCTCATGGCTAGGATACCGATCATGCCACCAATCAGCACGATTACGGGGTTACTAGATACAGCCAATGAAGCTAGAACTGAATCAATTGAAAAGACGATATCCATCAATTCAATCGAGATAACGACTTGCCAAAAGCGGGAGATATGTAGATGACGCTCTAAAGCATTGTCCTTATGTTCTTTTTTTGTAGCGCCATTAGTCTGACGTTTTTTGGAGAAGAAGAAGTGACTCAAGAACAGATAGAAAAGATAACCTGCTCCGAGAACTTTGATCCACCAAAAATTAATTAGATAAACTCCGATTCCGATAACTAAGAACCGAAAAATATAGGCTCCTAAAAGTCCATAAAAAAGTGATTTTTCCTGTTCGACTTTCGTTGGCAACGACTGCGTTTGTGCAGCCAAGACGACAGCGTTGTCCACTGATAGCATGCATTCCATGACTACCAAAGACAGAATAACTAGCCAATCTTCCCCCGACTCGATAACGGTTGCCCAATTATGGAGATCAAAGAATGGCCCATACATATTTACAATTGCATTCAATCAATATTCCTTGCTTTCTATTTGTTTTCCTAAACTGATAATAACAGATTGCTTTTAAGATTTACACAAAAAATATGAAAAGCAAATATCCCCATATTACATGTGAAAACTCCAAAAAGTAGGATTGATGTTGGAATCGTAATCAGAAATTGTTTGTCCAATCGTTTTGATTCCGGTCTCTATCTGGCTTTGATCGACTTGAGAAATGCTTAAACGTAATAGAGAAATATTCTTTTGTAACGGTAAAAACATCCGTGAAACGTCATCAACGAGGATATTCTTTTGAGCAAGCTGTTGCGTCAAGATAGTAGAGTTGATGCCGCGAGGTAACTTGATCGAAGTGTAAAATCCGGTTTGGGGATGATTGATCGTTGCGCCATTTGGTAAGTATCGATCGGCAACGTCCAGTAAAGTGGACATTTTTTTTGCGTAGAGTTGCTTGATATTTTTTAGGTGGACTGTAAACATCCCATTTTCCATAAAAGTGGCCAAGGTGGCTTGAGAAAGAGTGGAGGTGTAAGAATCTAAATATGATTTGTACTCCAAAAAAGCTGGAATCAGCACTTCTGGAACCACGATAGCGGCGATACGTAAACTGGGCAAGAATATTTTAGAGAAACTCTTCAAGTAGATAACCCGACCATTTGGAGAATCTGAGAAGAGTGGGTCACGTTTAGAGATTTGATCAATATCACCCAAATAATCGTCCTCAACCAAGTAGACATCGTATTTTTCAGCTAAATTTAACAGTTTTTGTTTTTCCTTTTTTGAATAGGAGTGTCCTAATGGATTTTGGAACCGACTCATAAGGTAGAAAAATTTTATTTCGTCATTTTTAAAGATTGATTCCAGACGTTTGAAATCAATTTCGTCGTTACTGATATCGATTCCGAGGATCTTACGGTTCGTTAGTTTAGCCGCGTGCAATATCCCGGAATAAGTCGGTTGTTCAACTAAGATATTTTCACGACCATTAGGAAAGGGCATATTCAGCAAAATATTGACAGCTTGTTGCGCACCCGAAGTTATGATCAGACGATCTAAAGATGTGAAGACTTGTTGAGTTTGCAAATAACGTTGAACTTGTTGCCGTAGCGATAATAAGCCTGTGGGTTCACCATAAGAAAGAATCTCCTTGGGATGATTAGCAATAATTTGATTGTAGCAGTGAGCGAGATTGGCAAAACTAAAGAATGATAAGTCAGGGCCAGCAGTTAGAAAGTCGATTTTTTGAGTTGGTTTCGCTGGTTCAAAGGAATTTTCAGTTACAAAGAAGCCCTTTTGAGGGATCGAGTAAATTAAATGTTCGCTTTCTAAAGCCGCTAAGGCTTTGATCACAGTGGTCTTACTGACAGAAAATTGTTGAGCTAAACGCCTAATTGATGGGACTTGATCGCCAGCTAATAGTTCTTGGTTGATAATTCGTCTTTTAATAGATTCTTGGATAGTTTGGTATTTCATCACAATTCCTCTCAAGTGTACTGGTACAGTTGTCGATTTCCCGTGTTTACAATTGTAGCATGTCTTCATAATATGAGAACTACCAAGAGGTTTTTGACCAGAAATTGAAGGGAGATTTTTTAAGATGAAAGTTACAGGAACAGAAGTTGTTAAACGGGGAATGGCGCAGATGCAAAAAGGTGGCGTAATTATGGACGTTGCCAATGTTGAACAAGCTAAAGTTGCCGAAGCTGCAGGAGCAGTAGCAGTAATGGCTTTGGAAAAGGTACCTTCTGATATTAGAGCTGAAGGTGGTGTGGCTAGAATGTCTGATCCAGCCATGGTCGAGGAAATTATGGGAGCTGTTTCGATTCCTGTAATGGCTAAATGCCGAATTGGCCACTTTGCGGAAGCTCGTATTTTGGAAAGCTTAGGTGTGGATTATATTGATGAAAGTGAAGTTTTGACGCCAGCTGATGATAATTATCATATTGACAAACAAGATTTCACGGTACCATTTGTCTGTGGTTGCCGAGATTTAGGTGAAGCTTTACGTCGAATCGGTGAGGGAGCTTCAATGCTTAGAACTAAAGGCGAACCTGGTACTGGCGATATCATTGAAGCCGTCCGTCACATGCAAAAGGTTAATCAACAAATTCGTCAGATTGCCAGTGAGAGACCGGAAAATCTGATGGCGATTGCCCGTGATCTGCGTGCTCCTTATGAATTAGTTCAAGAGGTTCATGAGCAAGGTAAATTGCCAGTAGTCAACTTCGCAGCCGGTGGGGTTTCAACTCCAGCTGATGCGGCATTAATGATGAATTTAGGTGCTGATGGAATCTTCGTTGGGTCCGGAATCTTTAAATCAGAAAATCCTGAAAAGTTTGCTAGAGCAATAGTTTCAGCCACGGCACATCCAACCGACTATCATTTGATTGCCGAAGTTTCAAAGAATCTAGGTAATCCGATGAAAGGAATCGACGTTTCAACCTTAGCTGATGTAGAGAAAATGGCTCCTAGAGGCATGGAATAGGAAGTGAATCAGATGATTATTGGTATCTTAGATTTGCAAGGGGCGGTAGCTGAACACCAACAGATGTTAAAGCAATGCCAAGTCGCAAGTAGATTAGTAAAAACTCCCGCTGATTTAAAAGATTTAGCAGGTTTGATTATTCCTGGCGGCGAAAGTACTGCCATCAAAAAATTATTGATTCGAGAAAATATGTTGGAGCCACTAAAAGCAATGGTAGCGGCTGGCTTTCCTGTTTTTGGTACATGTGCTGGCCTAGTTTTATTGACGCAAACTGAAAGCTTAGCTGGTTTTGATGGCGAGGTCGTTCGAAATGGTTTCGGTCGGCAAAAGGATAGCTTTGAAGAAGATTTGACTGTTTTAGGTTTTGATTCTCCCTTTGTAGGTATTTTTATCCGTGCGCCATACTTAAAGAGCGTCGGTTCCAAGAGTCAAGTTCTGGCCAAGACCGATGATGGACGGATCGTTGCGGCTATTCAAGACAATCTCTTAGTCACAGCCTTTCATCCGGAATTGACTGCCGATACTAGATTCCATCAGTTATTCATTCAAGCATGCGTTAAATAGATTAATAATATCAAAATAAAAAAGATTCGAATCTGACTTGAAAATCAGATGTCGAATCTTTTTTTGATTAATATCTAGGCAGTAGGTACGAATGTTGTATAAATCAACCAAATATTTAGAATAGTCAAGATAACTGCAACGGCGTAACCGATATATTTGACCCAGTTATTATTGGTAAATTCACCCATTAGTTCTTTATTACTTGTGAACTTGATCAATGGGAAAATTGAGAATGGTAAAGCGACACTCAAGAATACTTGTGAGAAAGTCAATAGAGATTCAATCTTAGCTTCGTTACCATGATAGATAATAGCGAAGGTAATAACTGGAATAATTGACATCAAACGAGTGATTACTCGACGTGCCCAGAGTTTCATCTTCATGTGGACGAAACCTTCCATAACGATCTGACCAGATAATGTACCAGTAATAGTTGAATTTTGACCAGAAGCTAGTAAGGCAATGGCGAACAAAATACTCAAGACAGGACTGGCAACAGCGCCGGCAACTTTTGGATCTTGCAAAGCATTGAACAAGTCAACGAAACGACCTAATTCACTATTTGTTCCATAGAATAAAGCAGCACCAAGAAGTAGTAACAAGACATTGACTACAAAGGCTAATGTCAATTGAATGTTAGAATCCCAAGTTGAGAAACGAACGGCTTGATGAACACTCTTAGGATCTTCACGGTCGTATTTTCTCGCTTGTGAGATGGAAGAATGCAAGTACAAGTTATGTGGCATAACCGTAGCACCAACAATACCTAATGATAGGTACAACATACTTTGATTTTGTAAAATCTTAGGGTCTGGTACAAAGCCGACAACCATTTGACCCATATCAGGTTTAGCTAAAATAACTTCGTATAAGAAGACGAACAAAATAACCATGATCAAGGTAGCAACGATTGCTTCGATTTTTCTAAAGCCAAGTTTCATCAAGACTAATAGTAAAAGCACATCGAAGGCCGTGATGATAACACCCCAGAGTACTGGAATGCCGAAAAGCAATTTTAGAGCAATCGCGGAACCGATAATTTCAGCAATATCAGTTGCCATAATCGCTAACTCGGTGATGATCCAGAGAATGAATCCACCAAATTTTGTAGTTCTATCTCTAGTTAACTGTGCTAAATCTCTTCCGGTCACAATTCCTAGTTTAGCTGACATGTATTGTAGTAACATCGCAATTAAACTAGAAATTAAGACTACGGATAGAAGTTTATATTTAAATTGGGCACCACCAGCAATGGAAGTTACCCAGTTACCTGGATCCATATAACCTACGGCGACTAAGGCACCTGGACCACTATATGCTAACAGAGTTTTAAAGAAACCGGCGTCTTTTGGTACTTCGACAGAATCGTTAATTTCCTCCAGGGAAGGGCCGTTAGCATAATGAATTAAACTCTCGTGTTTTTTATTTTTATCACTCAAATTTTTATCCCCCTTTTTCCATGACATATAATAACACTTTAAAAATCGTTTTAATACACTTTAAATAAAATAATTAAGCTCACCTAAAAATGTAAACGTTATTTTTTAACTCCAACATGTATTCAGCTAAAAGAAATGATTTAGCACGGTTAAAAGTGATTTATCTGTCTAGAAAAAGCTTGCTTTCATGAATTTACTATCTAAGTACGATACAATATAGGTAGTAGATGGGTTTGAAATCGATCGTGACATGATTATAATGACTAGAAAAGGGATAAAGTTAAAATGAGTGTAATATTGTTAATAGTTGATGTGATCTTTTTCCTAGGGGCAGCCTTTAATGTTTATTGGCAGTCACAAATCGAGATAAGATCAATATATAAAGTTTCATCATTAATCTTTGCAACCTTTATTGGTGCATGGCTGTTAGTATCGCCAACCAGTCAATTATCGTATATCGTGATGGTAGCATTGTTTATGCTCTTAACTATCATGAATGGTGTCGGTGGCGTCGGCGAAAAGAGGATCGTCTTGAACGGTTTCTATTCTGGTGTTTTGGATTATGCTCAAGTGGTTCATGTAACTTTGATTCCAATTGAAGTAGAAGGACGCAAACCAAAAGTAGCAGTAATCTTTAATACCAAGCGACCACAACAAGTGGAAATGAATTTTAATATTTCCTATAAAGATATGGAGAAGTATTTGCAAAAGAAATTATCCAATGATGCTTCAGTTGAAGTGGGACAAATATAAATTAAAATAACATCATTTTGAAAAAAGGTAGTATTAACTGATTATTTACAGTTAGTACTACCTCTTTTATTTGATTTTACAAACAATATTAAGCAATTAACATAAGTAAGAACCAGATGCTAGATAGCTGTCTTTTTTTTCGTACTAATATCCATATGAAATATACGATAGTTTAATTAGTTCGCCTAATTATCGGCTTGACTCTTGGATAAAATGATATGGTTTTTTGTCACCACGTTAGAAAGAGCAATATTCATTCTACTTAGAATATAGGGTACTGAAGATTCTTGTTTTTCTAATTCATCTTTATGAGCAATTAGAACTTTGCGAAGGGCATTATCTTCTGGTGTATCATTCAATACATTATTGATGATTGATATTGCCGCCTGGGCACGATCTGAACCGCCAGAGAACCACTTGATTGTTATTATTTCCTCCTTATAAGTTAGCACCCCAGAGATTGTTACCAAGATCATTATATGAGAAGGCTTTTCTCCAAGATACCTTTTCTTGATCATTTAACTTAATATTTTCAGATAGTTTAATCACTGGAGCTTTATTGAAGAAATACTGTAAACAACCAGTGAAGGCTACACCTTCACTTTTTTTGAGTTCGATAAGAGTTTCATTGACGAAATTGGCCGTTTCAGTACCACGATATCTTTTTTCTAGTTCAAGACTTAAATCGGTGAATGAATTGATAATACTAGTTTTGTCTACCATTGTTATTTCCTCCTATTTGTAATTAATATTACATGTTGAGATGGTTTCTAAGTAGAAAATATCTTCAATATGGGGTATATGTATCCTCAATGGGGTGAATATAAGCCTTTCAAGACTTAATACTATTAATTAAATTACTATAGTCGCCAGGTGTAAAAGGCAAGATATGTTTTATGAGGAAACTTGTCGTTCTAATACTTTTATTAAGAAAGAATATTTTCTACTAGAGTATCAACAATTTACTGAACCGTAATACTGATAACCCCCCTTGAATGATTGGTATTTAGTAATGAATTGCTTTGCAGTAAATGATTAAGAGTACTGTAAAGCAATTGAAGAACTAATTTTAAATATAAACCTAAGAATTTATGATAAAGAATTTTTAAATAAATAATTATAGTTGGAATTTTTTCGAAATAAAACAATTTTTTGACTTTGAAATCAAAGGGATATATATTAAAGATAATTTCAGGAGGATGTTTAAACATGTGGTATCTGATCATATAAGCCAATGAAAAGAAACGAAGTAACGATAACTATGATGAGAGCATTCTTTCCCGGTTTGCTAGGTGTAGGTTCAAATGAGAACACGGGAGATGCTGCAAAAGAATCAATGGGTGAACAATTAGAACGATTTGCTTTGTACAAAAGTACTGCTAGAACTTTAGATCATCTGACCGCATTTGAATTTCTAAAGATGAAAAATGAGACTGTGCTATATAAGTATGTGAGAATGGCTAATAATGACAGACAATTTTTAGATTCAACTGGAGCTGGATCGGGAAGTTTTTCCACGTATGCAATTGAACATGGATTTCTTGAATTTGTAGAGCGTCAAAGTTTTGTTTACACTTTTTTAACAAAGAATTCTGGACAGTGTATTGATGAAAAAATTGTAAAACGAACCGATGTTGATTATCAAAGTCTTTTAAGGGACTATGACTCAGTTAGTTTTAGGGGCGGACAGAAATTTATTAGTAGCCATCAATAAATCTTATGGTGAAGCTCTTGAAGGATATAGTAGTCCGAATGATTTGAAAAAACTAGAAACAGATAACGCCAGTGGTCAACAATATAGTCAAAGATTTTATTCAAGCATGAATGCTCCAGCCTTATATAACACTTATGAGTTTTTAATAAATAGTAATAATCATTTGGAAGATTATCACTATTTAAATCATGTACAACAATATTCTATCGGACAAGAAATACATAACTTTGCAAGTTTTTTTGATTGTAAAGTGTTCCTGATAATGCTGAAGAATAATAGAATTGAAAATACGATAAAAACAATAAAAATGTTCTCTCCTGAAATGTATCCGCATATAAATAATGAGTTAATAAAACCTGAAGATTTTAAAATATCTTTTTTTTAAAGATTCTAATCAAAAATTTCCCAATGCAGGTAAATATTTGCCATTTCCCTAGATAAGGAGACTAATCTATGATAAAAAAAATTAAGAGCCTAGTGTATTTCGAGCTAAATATTACGTTAGATAATAAAATCGTTCTTGTTTATACATTAGTTTTCCCGATTATATTTTTGCTTTTTAACCGAAATGCCAATATTACTAATGATTCATATTTATATGGATATTGGTCTTATATAATTGTAACCGGAATCTTAAGTGGTATTGTTGCAGGAACGATAAGTATGAGAGAATCAAATTTTTTAAAAATGTTTAGTTACTTAGCCAAATCAAAAGGATATGTATTTGTCTCTAATTTGATCTCTCAAATTATAGTATTAGAACTAGAATTATTAATATTCAATATATTTTCTATGTTAATTGCAAGAAATTTTAACATAAAAATTATCATCTATTGCTTCCTATCATCACTAATTATGATTCCGTTGTGCGGAATGTTTGTTTCATTCTTTTTAGTCATGAAGATGAGACAGAATACATTCAATGTTTTATTAAATGGTTATTTATTAATTATGCTAGCAAGCTTCTATGTTAAGTTCAATACCACAATAACATGGATTTTGATGGCAATTAATCCATTTGTTTATTTCTCTAACATGTATAAGTTGTTTACATTTCAGCAAGTTGATTTTATTAATTTGGTTGTACTTGTTTTCCTAGGAATAGCATATTCATTGATTGGAGTAATATCCATAAGAAGAATGCCTATTATTGGAGTTACGAATAGATATTAATAGAGGAGTTAAATATGCAAATAAAAAATTTTACATTTAAATTTAAAAAAGAACCAGATTGGTTATTTCATAATTTAAATATTAATTTTTCTTCGGAAAAAATCAATGTCATTATTGGACCAAATGGAATTGGCAAGTCTACATTATTGGACTTCATTGCCGATGCAGATGACAATCGAAATAATAAAATTTTTGAAGATTTTCCACGAAGAGAACGAATTGCATATCAATTACAAGGAGTTCCCTTTATTGGACAGACTACAGTGAAAAAAACTATTGATATGCTCCTACAAATTGATGGTAATGACAATGTTCAAAGAGAAAATCCAGATTACATTGCTAGAATTTATCCTAAAAAGATGAGTGAATTATCAGGTGGTCAAAGAAGACTCGTTGTAATTTATGGAATAAGTCTATTAGATAGAGATTTATATCTGTTTGATGAACCTGAAAGCGGATTAGATCCTGAAATGTCAAAAAAAGTGATATCTCTCATTGGTGATATTCAGAAAAGCGGAAAAAAAGTAATAATGACAACTCATCAATTTTCCAATATGAGTGATGAGCAACAATTATATTTTCTTAGTGGTCAAAGATGTGCATTTGTCGGTTCTAAAACTGAATTGTTAAATCTTACGAATACAGATGATATTTCTAAATCATACGAATATTTAAATAACAAATACTAGGATAAGAGCATATTGACATAAATGATTTAAAGCATGCATCATTGCTGATATCTATTTTTAAACCGTGTGAATTTGAGGTAAATCCTGATTTATTATATTGTAAAACACTTATTGATATCATTGATTTATACGAAATTAAAAATAAGATATTGACCAATTTTATTTATTCAAGAGATAAAATTTCGTCAGAACATAAAATAAGTAAAATAGATGTGATGAATCATAATTTGGATGATTTAACGGCATATATTTTATTTGATACTAAAAATTACTCTCTTTCAAAAGATTACTTTAATCTCTTGAAAGAGTACGAATATCCAACTCTTTTTTCGAAAGAAAGTAAGTTATTAGGTGTTAGGAGGGCAGGACAATGAAATTAAGATCAATCATTCGAAATGATTCCCAATACATGGGCAATTGAATTTGCAAGTCGAGACAAAGCACACTCAGTGTATGAAAAAGTAAAAAAAGCATATGAGTCAGATCTGGGTAGCATTACTGTTACTAAGACCGAGATTGGTAAATTTTGGATGCCATAAAATTATTGATACCGAGGAATACTGATGAATTTTGAAGAGCAAAAGAATCATCAGGGTAAAACTTTTTCCTCAATCAATACGATTCTAAATATTTTCCAAAAATAAAAACTCCTCAGATAATTTCTGAGGAGTTTTTATTAGTTCAATTCACGTTGTTGCTCACGTTTACGAAGCCATGGCATAACAAAGCCAAGTCCGAATAAGACGATAACAGTAACGAAGTTCAATAGTAATTGATGATTGAAAGCAACAGTACCGATCTTAGCTTCTTGAGGGATGAATCCTAAAGTAGCACAGATGAAGGTAAAGGCTAAACACCAGCCGCCGACTAGCAAGGCACCAGTACGGTTTTTGATGAAAGTATAATCTGAGTGAAACTTGTCTTGATTCCAACGCATGGCAACGAAAGCGAAGAAGACCCAACAAGTCTTATATGGTGAGATGATACCGTTAATGTTTAACAACCAGTTATAAATCGTATTGATATTTGGTAAAGTACCTGTCAATAGCAATAGGAATAAACTCAAACCAGTAGTCATTGTGTAACTGTGGATTGGACGACCATTTTTGTTAGTCTTAGTGATCCATTTAGGCATGAATTTGTCAGCAACATCACCGGCAAAGACCCGACTAGAGGCATCTAGTAAGACAGCTAATTGAGCCATCATGAAGATTGCTTGGACAACGGCGAAGATGTACATCAATAACTTACCTACGCCCAAACTATTGCCAAGAAGTTGGAAAGCATAGTAAGGGCCGTTCATCTTGAAGTCATGTGGAATGTGGTTGGCATTGAAGAACATTGCCAAAGCTAAGGTACCAAAGATAGTTAAGAAACCAGTCATGATAGCTAGTAACCACATAGCTTTGGGAAATTCATGTTTTGGATCACGCATTTGCACAACATATGGAGCAGCCAATTCAGCACCAGACATGGCGAAGATCAACAGCCCGGTCGTTGAGAAGTATTTCAGACTAAATGACGGTTTGAAGGCTCCCCAGTTGAATGGTTGCGTAGCGATGTGATGACCGTGCATAACGGCATATCCAGCCAATAAAACGAATAACATCGACATGATGAACATGGCACCACCACCTATAAGTGACAGAATTTCGAGTGAATTTTTAATAACATTTTCTAAAAGAATGAAGATCAAAATGATGATAAAAGTTAAGATACCGAACCAGAAAGTCGACATCTTTTTGTCTAAAGTGTTGTTACCTAAGAACATCCAACTGAATGAAACGATAACCGAGTTTGAAACGTCAACGATGTAAGGCACACTTTGAACCCAATACATCCATGAAGTCCAGTAGCCAAGTGTATCGTTACTACTATGACGAACCCATGAGGACAGACCTCCAGCTTGATTATCAAAGGTTAAACTCATTTGACTTGAAATCAATGCATAAGGAATAACGTACGAGAACAATAGGAAAATCCATGAGATAACTACAGATAGTCCTTGGTTTTGAAATGGATAAAAGATATTTTCAAAACTGATGATGGTAACGAAGTCGATCAAAGCAATGACCGGCCAGCTCAAATAATGTTTTTTAGTTGGTTCTAATGTTTCCAATTTTATTTTCCCCCGAATTGTATGTGAAGTCTTGATATATCAGGATTTTTAACTTTGGGGGTTTCAGCGTCAGCAAAGAACTGAGGAATTTCACTTGTTTACTACCTCGATCTGTATATATAATCAATGCCGTGATATTTTTTTATAAAACTTAGCTGTAAAAAAACATACCCAAAAAAGTATAATGATTTATATAATATTTTCAATAGTTTTATGAAAAATTTGAAAAATAGGGGGAAATTATGAATTTTCTGAAAATTGCCATTGGTAATGATGTGAAAGTAAGCCATTCTAGTGAGTGGGAGACAATTCCATTCAACGAAAATATCAATGTAGCTGAATTGGCAGCAATTGTTTTGAATCAAAATGATACTGCTGCCTTGAAGGTTGCAAAAAATCTACAAGTAGCGTCAGGACTCGGCATCCCTATTATTAAAATAAGCCAAAAAGAAATTACAGAATCAGAGATCTACTCACAAGCACTAGATTATCAACAAAAAATGGTGCCAGGTTTCTTAAGCGATTTAGTTAATTTTGCCAAGGACCGACCAATTAGTTTTACGACTCCAGGCCATCATAATGGTCAGTACTATGAAAAACATCCAGCTGGGGTAGTTTTTAATCGGTTCTTTGGAAAGAACTTAATGTTTGCAGATACGAGCGATACAGTCGCTGAATTAGGAGATACGATGACACATGGCGGGACTCCTTTGACAGCTGAACAAAAAGCGGCCCAAACTTATCACGCAGACAAAGTTTATTTTTGTACGAATGGGACGACTAGTGCTAACTCAATTTGTGCCAGCGCCTTATTAACGGACGATGATTTGGTTTTATTTGACCGTAACAATCACAAGTCACTTTATAATAGTGCCTTGGTAATGGGCGGAGCTAAGCCAGTTTATATCCCAACTGATCGTAACCCGCTGGGATTGATTGGTGAAATGAATCCGAAAGCTTTGGATGAAGATAATATTCGTGCAGAAATTGCCAAAGTAGATCCTAAAAAAGCTCAAGCTAAGCGGCCTTTTAGATTAGCCATTGTTCAATTGGAAACTTATGATGGCGTCTTTTATGATGCTGACTGGATGATCAAGAAAATCGGCAAACTCTGTGATTACATTCTTTTTGACTGTGCCTGGGGTGGATTTGAACAATTTGTCCCAATTATGAAGCATCTCTCACCACTGTCCTTAGAATATGGACCTGATGATCCTGGCATTCTAGTTACCCAATCGCTGCATAAGCAACAAGGCGGTTTAGCTCAAACGTCACAGATTTTGAAAAAGGATGCTCATTTGAAAGGTCAGAGTCGTTATGTTGACCACAAACACTTCAATAATGCCTATCTCAAATTTGTTACTTCCAGTTATTCATATCCTATCTATGCTTCTTTGACAGTGAATTCATACTTGACCTCTGGGCAGGGAAACGTCAATTGGTGGGATGAGACACTTCGCTTAGGAATTGATTGGCGCAAACAATTGTTAAAGAAGTCGAAATTGTTCCGACCCTTGGTACCAGATAATTTTTTAGAGATCAGTACCGATAAATTAGCTACCCAAAGTAAATATTGGTCACTCAACGCAAGCGATAATTGGCATGGATTCAAAGAAGTAGCATCAGGGCAAGCAATTCTTGACCCTTTGAAGATCACCGTTATAACGCCTGGTATTGATGTCAAACAGGCAAAATATCAAGATCAAGGTATTCCTGGACCAGTAGTAGCTGAATTCTTAATGGAGCAACGTATCATTCGGGCTAAAGATGATCTGAACTCATTATTGTTTCTCTTAACGCCAGGAGATTCTAAGGCAGAATTGGATTCATTATTGGCAGCCTTTTTAAAATTTGAAGAATTTTATTTAGCGGATGCGCCGTTAGAAAAAGTCTTGCCAAAATTAGTACAACAGTATCCCAACCGTTATGACGGCTATACCTTACAACAATTGTGCCAAGAGATGCATCAGTATTATCGAAAAAATAAAACTTTTATTTTGCAAAAAGACTTGTTCGCTAAGCCTAATATGCAAAACTATACTATGACACCTAAATTAGCCGATCAATTATTTATGAAGAATCAAAGTGAATTGGTGGATTTACAAAATATTCAAGGCCGGATTGCTGTTGAAGGTGCTTTGCCATACCCACCAGGAGTCTTTATTGTTGCTCCCGGAGAGAAGTGGGGACAGATCGATCAACGATACTTTGAGGTTTTAGTCGGAGCAATAGAGCGTTTTCCAGGCTTTGTGCCCGAAATTCAAGGTGTATATTGGGATAAAAATGCTGATGGCAGTATTTCAGTTCAAGCAGAAGTATTGAAGAATAATTTAGAGGAGAATTATAAATGACATTATCGTGGAAGACAGGTTTACCTGAAGAATTGAGTCAAAAGATTGAAAAGGTTGAAAAGATGATTCAACCAAGACTTGCAGAGATTGATCAACAAGTTCTCTATAATCAACAACGAGTTTTGAACTTGTTTAGAGAAAATCAAGTTGGTGAAGAGGATTTAGTACCATCGACTGGCTATGGTTATGATGATATCGGCCGTGATAAAATTGAAAAAATTTATGCCGGTTACTTCAAAACTGATGATGCTTTAGTTCGTCCCCAATTTGCCTCTGGTACTCATGCGATTTCAACAGCTCTTTTCAGCATGCTGCGTCCTGGGAATACTCTTTATTATTTAACAGGAACCCCATATGATACGATCCAAGAGGTTATTGGCTTGGCTGGTAATAAACGTGGCAACATGATGGAATATGGTATCAAATTTGCTACAACTGAATTACTAGATGATGGGTCAGTCGATTATGCTAACGCTGAAAAAGCTTTGAAAGCTGACAATTCGATCAAAGTCGTTGCCATCCAACGTTCACGTGGTTATGCCGTTCGTGATAGTTTTACGGTGGCAAAGATTGCTAAGATGATCAAATTTGTTAAGTCAATCCGTCCGGATGTAAACGTCTTTATTGACAACTGTTATGGCGAATTTTCCGAAATGGAAGAACCAACTTTCTACGGTGCTGATATTATGGCTGGTTCACTTTACAAAAATGCCGGTGCCGGAATTGTAAAGAGTGGTGCATACTTAGTCGGTCGCGAAGATTTGATTGATGGCGCTGGTTCGCGTTTAACCGTTCCTGGTGCTGGTAAAGGTGAGGGTGCTACTTGGGGTTACTTGCGTGACTTCTATCAAGGATTCTTCATGGGCGCCCATACGACTGGTGAAGCTTTGAAAGGGATGATTTTTACTGCCGCTCTCTGTGAAGAAATGGGTATGACGGTTTCTCCTAAGTGGGATGCGCCTAGAACTGATATCGTTCAAACAGTCAACTTTGGTAAGCCAGATCCAATGGTTGCTTTCTGTGCCGCCATTCAACATTATTCACCAATGAATTCTTTTGTCGATCCAATTCCTAGTCACCAAGATGGTTATGAAGATGACGTCGTGATGGCTTCTGGAAGTTTCGTTGAAGGTTCAACGATTGAACTTTCATCCGATGGTCCGCTCAGACCTCCATATGCTTTATATATCCAAGGTGGTTTGTCATACGCTCATGTACAAATTGCAATTACACAAGCTGTTAAAGAAACATTTTATAAATAATTCAAAAAAGTTCGCCGATTAATTTCGACGAACTTTTTTGGTTGTAACGGTTTTAGTTGATGATTAGGTCCCGGCGACGATAGCCTAGATAGCCAATAATCATTAAAATAACGGCAAATCCTATCTGCCACCAGAAGGTGCTGACTTCAAAGTTTTTAATCGGTACTTGGTCGATGAATCCAAAAGGCGTCAATTTTTTTGTCCAATCAGGTAATTTGAGCAGCTTGCCAAAGTACTGTACAAAAAAGGCCAAAACTAAATAGCCATAGTTCAAATTAGCTAACTTTGGTAGCCAGCCAATTAAACAAGCAGAAATTCCTAACATAATTAAGATTGGTGACAGATAGCCATAGAAACTGCTCATGAAGATATCAAAGTTCAATGGTTGTTTCATAACGGCGTTACCACCTAGGTATAAGCCACAAACACCAGCAAAGAGTACCGCGATGCTTGAGAGGGTTCCTAAGATTAAGACTGAACAAAACAATTTCAAGCGGCTGGTTGGTGTGGCGTGAATTATCTCAAGGTAACCTTTACTTTCACCGGTTTTAAGATAGTTGATAATCGAGATACCAGGTACGAGGGCTAGTGCCGCAAAAACGATCATTAAAACTGCCAGAAATTGTTTGATGATCAAAAGGTTGGCAGCATTAACGGCCTTAGTATCTAATAATTGTTTCAATAAAGGATTGGTCTTGAGAATATCGCCAATAGTATTAAAGATTGAGCCATAAGTAGCACCCAAAATCATAATACCGATAAACCAGATGATAATGCTGACCCGGTTTAAACGCCAAAAGAGTGATAATGGTCCACGCAAAAAAATTGTGGCATTGGCTTTTCCTGGTCTAGTGGCAATCAATCCTGAACCGATATCACGATGACTGTTTAAGTAAAAAGCCAAGCTTATTAATAAAACTGACAAAAATAACATCAATAAAACTGGCAGCCAATTATTATCTTTGTAAGTTGAAAACTTTTCTACCCAGCCCATAGGCACATACCAAGTATATTTAGGATGGGTGACATCAGTGATCATCCGTGCAATATACATAATGCCAAAGACCAAATAAGAGAGGATTGTCGCCATCCGAGCGTTGTCGGTCAATTGAGCCATCACTGCAGCGATAGTCGCAAACATAAAACCGACTGCTCCTAAGCCCAAACCTAGTAAGAAATTACCGTTAGTATCTGTACCAGTCAAGTTGGCAAACTGTAACCCTAGTCCGTAAATCAAACCGATTCCTAAATTCAAAAAGAAGAGCTCCAATAGGGTGGCAGATAAATTAGATAGTCGACCGACTGAGTGAGATTGAATCATTTCAAAAATTCCAGATTCTTCTTCGCCACGGGTACTCTTGATCATGAAGTTGAAGTTCATAATGGCAGCCACAATCGCCATAAAGACGGTCATTTCTGAAGCAAAGACATCGGCAGTAGAATAAGGTCCAGCAGGCATTTTTCCGAATAACGATACCATAGCAGGTGTCTTGAGGGTTTTAATAATTTGATCGATTGAATTTTGATTGCCGTAAAGTGTCGTAAATTTGCTTGCAACACCGACGAAAAGAGCCATCAAAACGACTGCCCAGATAATTAGTTTGAAGCGGTCACGTTTGAAACTAAAGCGAGTGAGAAAGAATGTTTTTTGAAACTTTTCATTTATCATTATGACTCACCTCATCAGTTGAATAATAGCGCATAAAGAGGTCTTCCAAAGTTGGCGGAGTGGCTTGTAAGGTAACAATTTGTTTCTGAACTAAGTAGTTCATTACCGAGTCAAGCTTGTCAGAATCAACCGAAAGAGTCAGAGTTTGGTCAGATTCTGTAACGACGTTATGGACACCTGGTAAAGTTTTTAATTCGGGAGTGGGCGCTTTAGTTTTGACCTTGACTACAGTTCTAGTCAGGTGGCGCATTTCATCAAGAGTACCAGTTTCAACGATTTCTCCATTACGAATAATACCGATATGGTCACACATCTTTTCAACTTCAGATAAAATATGACTCGATAGTAGAACTGATTTACCCGCTGCTTTCAACTTGAGAACTTCTTTTTGAAAAATTTCTTCATTCAATGGATCAAGGCCAGAAGTTGGCTCATCAAAGATATAAAAATCCGCTTCTGTTGAAAAAGCAGCAATCAGAGCAACCTTTTGACGGTTACCTTTGGAATAAGTTCGAGCTTTTTTGGTGGGGTCGAGCTGAAATTGTTTGATGAGTTGATCGGTGCGGGTGGAATGCTGACTGTGGCTAAGTTTCAGAAACAAATCGATGATTTCTCCACCAGTAAGATTAGGCCAAAGATAAACATCGCCAGGCACATAAGCAATGTGTTTGTGGATCTCGACAGCGTCTTTGTAAACATCTTTGCCGAAAATCGTCGCCTGACCTCCTGTGGCACGCAAAATACCTAGTAAAGTTCTGATGGTAGTTGATTTGCCGGCACCATTAGGTCCAATGAAGCCAAAGACTTCACCGGGATAAATATCGAAAGTAATATTTTTTAAAGCTTGAAATTTGCCAAAACTCTTTTGAAGATGATCGATATGAAGTGTAGGCGTTTGTTCGTTTAGCATGATATTTAACCTCTAAAATGAAATATTTTTCTTGAATAGTTCACTATTTACCGAGTATATTAGAGCCAAGCAATACCAAAGTCAACAACTAGGCAGGCGGGGATTGAACTATTAAATAGCTGATCTTCAAATACCTTGTTGGATTAAATAAAAAAATGAACTATTCGCATAAAAAATATTTGAGGTAATTATCATGGTTAATAATTTCAAGCGTAAAAATGATAAAAAAGAGAGTATTTTAACAGCGGCGGAGAAGATCTTCATTGAACAAGGTTATAAAAAAACCTCCATTGCTCAAATAGCAAAAGAGGCAAAGTCGTCACAAGTGACACTCTATAAATATTTTCCCAGTAAAGTTGAATTAGCCCGGACAGTCGTAATTAAATTAATTATTGACGGTTATCGCCAATCGGAAGAGGCACTAGATAACTCACAAGATAGCTTTATTAAAAAAATGGAGAATATCATGTCTTATGGTTTAAATATGTCCAACGCTATTAATGATGATTTTGTAGTATTCATGTATAACGAATTCAGTGGTCAAAATGGTGATCGCCGCGTTCGAGACACTTACAATAAATACAAACACGGTTTCTGGAAAAAGCTGTTAGATCAAGGCAGAGCAGAAGGGGCGGTTGATTCTGAGATAACTGACGATGGGGCAATCATCTATTTAGATATGTTCATTAACTACGCTATGAGTACTGATCCTGTTAATCCTCACAGTGCGATTGAAATCAAGAATCACGAAAAAGATTTAATGCATCTTTTCTTTTATGGCATTATCGGCCGAGCATAATAAAGCCTGGTGATTTTTAAGAGCTATAAGGCTGGTAGTTGTAATTGGTAGTCTTTGAAGTAATCACTCTTTAGTTTGCCAAATTCATCGATCAAAGCGTGTAATTCTTCAGCTTGTTTGGATGTGAAATCAAAGTCAGCTTCCACGGCATTTTTTAATTGCATGTAGGTAGGTTTCTTGGTAAACGCATGTAGCTGAGAAAAGAGTTTCATCGCATAATTATCGGCCACAAAAGTTGCTCGATGAAAATAATAAAGTAAGACCACGTCCGCCGTTTCATTACCGATCCCTTTTAACGACAACAACTTTTTGCGTAATTGAGGAGTCGATAATCGTTCCCATTCCGTGAAATTGTCTTGGTAGGCCGTCAGCAAAGAACGCAGGTAGATGGCTTTATTGTGGAAAAAGCCACTTGGTTGGATCAGTTGTTCCATTTCTGAATTTGTTAAATCCAACATGCGTTGAACTTCAAAATTTGTTGCTTGTTTCAAGTTATCTAAAGATTTTTTGATGTTACGTGAATTCGTATTTTGGATCAGAATCATTCCTGATAGCATCTCCGCCACATTTTCAGCCGGCCACCAGTTTTGCTCACCTAATTGTTGTGACAGCATATTGAGTAAGTCATAAATAGTAATTTGTTTGTACAATATCAAAATCCTCCCAAAAGTAATTATCCATCAAACAAAAATACGTCGCAAATGAGCTTGGAGACGTTTTCAAAGACTTTTCGCTTATTTCTGAAAATAATTAGTGCTAACATGTTATACGCTGAATTAATTATGGGGGTGTAATTATGTTAGGGATTATTTTTGTTGTGGTCTCAATTGCCTCTTTGATCCTGGAAAAGTATGTTTTAGCAAATAACTCACACAATTGGTTGGGGGCGATTGTTCCGTTTCTTTCAATTGCCTTTATCGTTTGGATGATGTTAACAAGTCGAATGCAATTTGATTTGACTAATGTAATTCTGGCCATTGTTTACGTTTCATTAAGTTTTCTTTTTTGGGGACAAGGTAATGACCGTTATCACCAAAGAGTCGTCAGTAAAATTTATGAGTAGAATTTAAAAAATAACGTCTGGTTTTCAGAAAACTAGGCGTTATTTTTTTGAATCCAGTTTAAACGATTGCTTTAATGGCTGCGGTCAGACCAATGACGTCATCTTGGAGTGAAAGACAAGGAGTTTTGCGACGGTCGATTACTTGGTTGGGTAGGTAAGGGATGTGAATAAATCCTGCTTTTAGATTAGGGAACTTTTTATCAATTAAATACTGAACCTGATACATGATATGGTTGCAAACAAAAGTTCCAGAGGTTGTTGAGATATAGCTTGGTAAACCCACATTGTGAATTGCTTGCACCATTTTTTTAATCGGCAATTGAGTGAAATAAGCGTTTTGGCCGTCTGAATGAATAGTTTGATCGATAGGTTGAAAGCCTGCGTTGTCCGCAATTCTGGCGTCATCGTAATTGATCGCGACTAATTCAGGGGTTAAGCCGTATCTATTTGAAGACTGGCCAACATTCAGCACGAAATCAGGCTGATTCTTTTCAATAGCTTGTTGAACCACTGCACCAACTTGGTCAAAAATAGTCGGAATTTGTAATTTGATAACTTGAGTATCATCGATTTGATCAGGCAGAAGTTTGACAGCCTCGATCGAAGAATTAATCTGATCAGTACCAAAGGGATCAAAACCGGTTACTAGTATTTTCATAAGAACAACCTCCCATTGTAAGTTAATATCATCTTAAGCTTTTTTAAAAATAGTTCAAAAAAAGCATCCTTTGCTAGTCAAAGAATGCTAATAGAAAGATTATCTTAATAGTTAAATAAACTGATTATTGCAGTAAAGAACAAGACATACAAGACTACGATCACAGCGGCAATAATGAATTGTACTAAGCCAGCACGGTTCCAAGTTGCTTGCACGGCTTTAAAAGTTTCAACGTCTTTGTAATTACCATTTTGCCAAGCCCAAGTATTGCCTTTGAATCCAACAACAAAGACCCAAACAATATTAAAGAATGGAATTAAGCAAAGTAAAGGTAGGTAAGTCCGATTACCGATCCCCCAAAAAATGTTGTACATAAAGGCGCCCCAGTTCCAGCCCTTAACTTCTTCTGGAATAGATGTAGAATTTTCATACATGATAATAATCTCCCTGTGTTTTTTGAAATACATATTTTTTCAATATGTAAGGCAGAAATATTATATCATGAATGTTTAATTAAAAGCATCAAGCCAAAGATTATTAGGATGACATAAACATATTTTGTAAATTGCTGACTATCAATCTTTGACCCAATCCAGTTACCAAGTGGTACAACGATAAAAAGTAGCGGAATAATGGCTGCCAAAAGTTTGACCACTTCCATGCTCCACATTCCTGATCCAAGTTTTCTTAATACGACTAAAGTTCCCACACAGACGAAGTGTCCTTGAAGGATGCCGCGCAATTTATCAGCATCCCATTTTTTAGCGGTTCCATAGACGACGATCGGTACGCCATGACTATTGAAAGATGCTCCTAAAATTCCCGAGATAATTCCAGCCACATAGTCGTATTTATCGCTAAGCTGCAAGCTTTTTTGACTAGGGTGTCTCAATGCATAGAGGTTGTAAACTCCGTACAAGATAATGAAACTTCCCAGGACTTTCATGATGATAATTGGTGAACCGAGTTTAATAATCAAAATACCTACAGGAATACCCAGCAATGAACCGAGAACAAGTCGTTTCAAGGTAGGCAAATCAATGTGCTGACGGTACTTGATTGCTACTGGAATAGCGACTAGAAGACCGAGTGCCCCAATTAAAGCAGTAGAGGTTTGGATATTAAACGAAATTAAGGCCAATAGAGGCATAGTTACGAGTGCTTCTCCGAAACCAAACACAGTTCTCATCAAGGCCCCAAACAGAGCAATCAGTACTACGAGTATGTAAGTCATTAAATAAATCTCTCCTTATTTTTTTACTAATCATAAATAAGAGTGACAACCTTTTTTAGCTGTCACTCTTATTTTGTAAGCTGATTTTTAATTAGAGAATTGGTGATAACAATCTGGAGAACCGTTGCTTGAAGTGGAGCCAAGCACCTTGTTCTTTGATTATATCTGGAGTCAAAAGAATCGAATCGTCCATATCTTTTTCAAAAGCCCGAGCAATTTGATGAGCTACCTTGGCATCATAAATAAAAGCGTTGGCCTCAAAGTTCAAGGAGTAACTTCTAAAGTCATGATTCATTGAACCAACGGAACAAATTTTGCCATCAAAGACAGAAGTCTTCGAATGTAAAAAGCCTTTTTGATAACTGTAGATTTTGATACCATAACTCGTCAGCAAGTTAGCGTAATACTGAGTAGCCCGATAGATAAAGGGATGATCAGGCATACAAGGAATCATGATCCGGACATCAACACCTGATCTGGCAGCAATCGTTAAAGCTGTAAACATAGGATCATCTGGGACTAAATAAGGTGACTGAATCCAGACACTCTTCTTAGCTGATACGATCATATCAATGAAGCCATCCTTAAGGATCTCTTCTCGACTATCAGGACCATCAGTAATGATTTGGATAGGTAAATTAGCGTCCGTATTAAATTTATCGGATGGGAAGTACTTTTCAGTAAAGGCTAACGGCTTAGCATTTCGGTCTAGTGAAGCATTCCAATCTCTGAAAAAACGTTCCTGCAATAGCAAGGTAGCCGGACCAAAGATCCTAGAATGGGTGTCTCGCCAATAACCGAATTTTTCAGTTGTATTAACATATTGATCACCAACATTGAAGCCACCGACCCAACCAAATTTACCATCAATGACAACAATTTTTCTGTGCAAGTGATAGTTGAGTCGAGTTTTGGCAATGACGTTTTTTGAAGTGATGAAAGGTAAGACCTCGCCACCAGCAGCTTGGAAAGTCTTGAAATATTTAGGCTTAGTCCCATTAGATCCCCATGGATCGTAGAGTAAGCGGACTTCCAGACCCTCTTTGGCTTTTTGCGTCAAAAGTTCTAGGAATTCATCCCCAATGTGACTTTTGATGAAAGCATAATATTCAACGTGGACGGTTTCTTTGGCGTTTTTAATGTCTTCAAACATCTTTTCAAATTTAGCTTTACCATCGAAGAAAAGTTCAATCTCGTTGTGACGTGTCAGAGGAGCTTCCTCAGTCTCATTAAAGAATCGAATGATATGTTCTGCATAGCGCGTTTCATCGTACCGTGAGGCGTTTTGAGGTCGCTTTTGAGCAGTGATCGCCATTTGCTTCAACTGACTTAAACTGTAGTGTTCCTGTTTGCTAATATTAAAGATTTTTTCTTGAGCAATCCCACGACCCAAGAAGGCGTAAATTAGGAATCCCACAATTGGTAACAAGACCAGCACTAAGATCCAAGCCCAAGTAGTAACAATATTACGAGGTCGATGGAAAACTGTAATCAAGGCTGAAATGGTATTGACTGTTAAGACAATGAGAACTAGCCAGATGATCCATACATCAATCATAAAATAAATTCCCCTCTATTATTCTTACTAGAAAGTTTACTTCAAAAAACTAATAAAATCTAATTTTTACGGCTTTTAAGAAAAATAAAAAAGCCGTTTGCACGGCTTTCATTAATTTCGATTGTTACCAAATATTAAAATTAAACGTAATAGCTGTAGAGCAGTTGAAATAACCGCTGCTACATATGTTAATGCAGCTGAGAATAAAACTTTTCTGACCATTGGCACTTCATCGCTGTCGAGAATGTCTCCTGAGCTTAAAATACTAATAGCTCGGTTGGAAGCATTGAATTCAACTGGTAAAGTTACGACTTGGAATAAGACGACTAGAGCAAAGAGCCAGATTCCGATGGTGATCAATGTGTGGTTCATTCCTAAAAGGGCACCAATAATGATCAAGGGAATTGATACATTCGATCCTAAATTGACGGCTGGGACTAGAGCAGCTCTCATTCGCATAGGAGCATAGCTGGTCTGATCTTGAATCGCATGTCCACATTCGTGAGCAGCGACACCGATGGCCGCAACTGAAGTTGAATCATAAGTCGATTCAGATAAATTTAAAGTCTTATTGCCAGGATTGTAATTATCGGTCAGTTTACCACCGACACGATTGATTTGAATATCTTGTAAGCCCGCACTATCCAGAATATATCTGGCGGCATCAGCACCGCTTTTACCACGATGACTGGTGAACTGATCATATTTTTGGAAATTATGATTTACGTACCAGGATGCCCAGAGACTGATGACTAAACCAATCAGAATCAATAAATAGCTCGGACCAAAACCATAACCATATCCGTACATATATGTTAACTCCTCTTTAATGTATTGTTGTTAGAAGTATTATATCCATTATTTGTGAAGTTTTCTTGAAAAAGATGATCAAGTTGATTAATTTTGATTGTTTTTAAAGCCAGTTGGTCTTTGACAAAGCTTAAAAGTCGATCGGCAATCTCTTGCTTTTCCGCATTCGTCAAAGTTTTAACAGTGACCATTAAGGCGGCAGAATGCTGATTCAAATCAAGGTCGCTCAAAGAGATCTCAGCTACGATTTCGTCATGGTGTTTCCGATTCAAAAACCAGTAGATACCTTCATTCCGCATGATAACTTTGGCGGTATTAGAAATATATTCTGTCGTCGGATCGATCTGCATACCCAAGAATTCACTTACAGCTTTTAAATTAAAATGGGTTGGAAAATCCCAAAAGAAATTTTGGGTGATGAAAGGTCGATAAGACTTCATTTTTATCTCAGACATTGAAACAACTTCTCCCTTTTACAAACAAATTACTCAACGAGCATACTCTTCTTAGCACTCTTGTGTAGCTTGTGGATGAATGGTTTGAGCTTTTCAGTCGTAAGTAGACCTAATAAGTAGAAGGCTACACCAAAGGCTATTAATATAATAATATCTTTCGTGGCATTAGGCCAATATATTCCACCGACAGCTTCACGGATCAAGTTGACCGCATAAGTAAATGGCAAGTACGGATTAATAAATCGGAAGAACCCATCTGACAAGACTACTGGGAAGTTTCCACCGGCACCAGAGATGGACAGAACTAAGATGATGATTCCTAGGCCTTTACCGACGGTCCCAAACATCTGAACTAGTGAGTAGAGAATGGAAATAAAGACTAGACTGACCAGCATACAGAATACTACCAGCAAGACTTTTTCCTTGGTATAAGCATGCAGAATGTATAAGTTACCCAGAGCTGCGGCAATGGCTTGAAGTTGATTCAAAAAGCCAAAGGTCAAGAAACGGCCATTAAATCTTTGCTTAAAGGTGTAACGCTGTTTTTGACGTTCATTGAGTTCAAAATGCACTGTGAAGACACTGGAAAGCAATAATGCACCGACCCAAATACATAGCGCCAAGTAGAATGGAGCACTAGCTGAACCGTAATTTGGTACGTCATACAAGTTATCCTGCTTCAACTTAACAGGGTTAGAGAAGAAGTCGGATTCCTTATTCGCATCGGATTTCATCAATTTGATCAAGGCGTCTAAATCGACATTCTTTTCGCCTTTCTTGAGCAAGGAAGCGGAATGATGAATATCTTTCTTCAACTGTGGCCAATCATTTTCGATGAAGTTGTTGGCAGTAGATAGAGCTTGTTCAAGTTCAGGTGTCTTGGAGTTGACCAAGTTCAAAGTTGTAGTCAATTCATTTTCGATCTGAGGCAATTGATATTGTACAAAGAACGTTGCTGTGGCCAATTTCTTTTTGAGGGTAGGGTAATCATTATTGTAGAAATCATTAGTTAAGTTGATTCCGGTAATAATATTACTCATATTGCCGTTCAGTAATTGATTGGCATCGTGTATTTCATTGCCCACGGCAGGTAATTGTTTTTGATACTTTTGCAGATAAGTTAAAGCTGTTTCTAGGATACCCTTGGTATTGTTCAAAAGACCAGGAACAGCAGGGATGATGTCCGTGTTGATATCGCTTAGAGTTGTTCCAGCATCTTTTAAGAAGGTCGAAATACTACTAATAGTGCTAGATACACTATCCATAATATTGAGACCCTTCAAGGTATTGATACCATCGGCTATCTTATCAGCCTGTGTTTGTAGATCAGCTAGTTTAGCCTGCAATTGAGTTGTATCCAAGCTGTCATAATTGTCCAAAATGTCATTAGCTTTGGCAGCTAAAGTATCATTCAAAGCAGACAAGTCATTTAAGTGTTGGATTGGCTTATCCAAAGCTGTAGTTGGATCTTTGCCAAGTTGTTGAGCAACATTGTTGTAAAGTGTTTGTAAGTCAGACAATGAAGAAGCAATCTGCTTACTTACAGTTGATAGTTGAGTTGCATCGTCAGCTACATTTTGAATTACAGTCTTTAATTGTTCTTTAAGTTGTTGATTGGTTGGGTCATCTTTGATCTTATCAATCAACTTACTGATATTTTGCATTGAGTTACTGATCTGAGTAGCAATATTAAAGATCATCGACAATCCTGTATCAATGGTAGTTTTGATCACTGGTATAGCCTGCTGGATCTTTGGAATCAGTTCATTGTTGGCTTTTTCAACAGCACTTTGCGCATCTTTACCAAGTTGTTGCACTTCAGGCATTACTTTTTGAACTTTTGTAATCACGGAAATACCATTTTCAACTTGATTTATGCTGTTGGTCATTAATCCAGAGATTTTTCCAAAGTCATTGTCGACTTCATTGATCTGTGAACCAGCGTTTTGAATTTCGGGGATTTTTGTCTTAAGGTCCTTGGCAGCAATCCCACCAGCATCTGCTAGAGGCAAGAAATTATTCAAATTAACCAATTTTTGTGCATCTTGATTCAATAGTGGCAAGTAACCGTACATATCGTTGGCTTCTTGTAACTTCTGGTTCAAGTTTGGAACTAAGGTGTTAGCCTTTTGGACTTTGTCCATAATACTTTGTAATTCAGGCATATTATCATTGGTCGTGATCAATAAAGCCGATAGACGTCTTAACATAGGTAGATTATGTTGTAGATCACCACCGGATTTGTTCAGTACGCTAGTTATCGTTTTACTGATAGTTCCGACAAACTCATCTGAGATAGTATTTTGTAACGTCGTTGCACCTGTCTCAGTCAGCTTCGGGGCAATGGCGTTTATCTTCTGATTAACTTTGAAGACCAGCGTAGGTTTCTTGATATTACCAGATAAGAAACTAATGATATCCTTCGAAAAGTTTTTAGGGATATAGATACCAGCATAGTAGGAACCGTCTTTTACCCCTTGATCAAGTTTTTCTTTGGAACTGACAAAAGTCCAGCCCAATTTGTGATTCTTTTTTAGATTGGAAATCAGTTGATCACCAATTTCGATTTTTTGACCTTGCAATTCAACAGCTTGATCATCTGAATAAACTGCGACTTTCAGGTCACTAGTGTTGGAATATGGGTCCCATAAGGCCCAGACGTTGAACCAACAATAAAGACATGGCAAAATGACCAGTGCCAACATGAGTAATGTCGCTGGTTTTGATTGTAATGTCCGTTTAATATCTAGTCTGAATAGCTCCCAAGCTTTGATAGAAATCCCCTCCAAATTCCTGTTAAAACTGAATGCCGTTATATAACGCTAGGATAACGGATTGTTGTAAATAAATCCATTAACAGTGTCTAAGATTTCCGAATCATCGTGAAGCATTGAATGCTCAGCGGTTGAGCCTTTAATTAAATATTCAGTGTACTCCTTGACCCTTGGTTTAAGGATGTAGGAGATGGATTTGGCTGAAGTCACTGAAATGTATTTGTCGCTGTTTGAGTGGTCATCAACATTACCAAAAATATTTATAACACGAAGATCATCTGAAACGTTATTACGGTTAACAAAGATTCTAAAATATGTTGGACTCATAAATGCTGGACGTCCATTTGGTTTGAGACGATTAATATTAGGTAAGTCGCCTAAACCAATAATTCCATTGAATGGTCCAGCAATGAGTACTAATTTCTTTAGCCTTGGCATGTATGAACGCATTTTTTCACGTAAACTTGTCAGTACTAAAGCTACGGCACCTAAAGAGTGCCCAATTGCGTCATAGGTTTCAAACTCGTGTTTTGTCCGTAAATCGAATAAGAGTTTTAATAACCAATATTCCATCTGGTTGCTGCCAACCCATTTATTTTGAAAAACCACTTGAACAATAGGATGTTCATCCTCAGTCCAGATTCCTTCATATGTGATTTTGCCACGCCAGTTGATGGTGGCTTTAAGGAACTGGTCTTTTTTCTTACCATTACAGTTCAAAGCTGATTCAATCATTTTCTGTGTCGTATAATCCCCACCCCGAAAACCGTGGATGTAGAGAATTGGCCATTGCCCATTTTTCATAAATTCACCCCAACAAGATATTATTATATAATTATTATTGAGAAATTTTAACCAAATGAGGTATGACAATTGCAAAAATATTATGCAGTAAGACGTGGAAAGAAACCAGGTATCTATTTGACCTGGGCAGAATGTAAAGCCCAAGTCGATGGATTTTCGGGTGCGAGATACAAAAGTTTCACTGATCGAGCCCAAGCTGAAGCCTTTTTGGGTGGCAAGGATTCTTACATTAAGAGTACAACGAAATCAAAATTGAAACCACAAACAGAAGCAAATAAGCGAAAAACTTTAGATATTGCAGATTTTGAAACTGTCGTTTATACCGATGGTGGTTCCAGAAATCATGGTAATTTTAAAGGTGGACACGTCATGACATCGGACAAAGGTGCCTGGGCCTACCATATCAGCAATCATGGTGAAACATTTGAAGGTACGGCAGGTGAATTTGGTGCAACTAATAACCGGATGGAGATAATGGCCCTAATCCAGAGTATTAAACGATTAAATGAATTAAAAATCAATCAACAAAATACGATATTTGTCTTAGATTCTCAATATGTATTGAATGCAATCACCAAGGGATGGCTCAACGGCTGGAAAAAACGCGGTTATAAAAAAGCTGATGGAAGTGTCCCTGCAAATGTTGAATTATGGAAAGAATTAGATGGGTTGTTACCAACTATTCCACAAAAGAGCTTTGAATGGACTAAAGGTCACGCACAGAATATCGGTAATAATCGAGTTGATGAATTGTTGAATGAGACGATGGATAAGATGTAATAGGAAATGATCAGATAACCGAGATTTCAGCAGTCAAATAAAAAAAGCCCACAAAGTTAAAATAACTTTGCGAGCATAAATTACTTTTAATGGAACAAACCGCTAAAGAAAGATACGATACTATCCCAAATTCTTTGTAAGAAGTTACGATTTTCTTGAGTATTTAAATTGTTGAAGATGTTTTTAGCTTTACTCATGATATCGTTACTCAATTTTGAAGCTTGTTCTTTAAAGTTGGAATTCTTCAAAGCTCCAGAATCTCTAATTTGGACCATCAAATTGATAATTTGTTGTTTTTGATTGTCAGTAATGATGTTTTGAAGATTATTCTTTTGTAAGTTGTTATTAACAATTGTAGTAATTTGGTTGACGGTAATATTGCTACCTTCTTTAGCCATGTCTGATTTAATACCAGCAACGGCATTGTTTAGTTGTTTGTCAGTATAACCATCGGTACCCTTATTGGCGTCAGTAATGCCACTCAAAACGTTCATTTCTTTTTGAGCTGCGTTAACTTGGCTCTGATTCAAAGAATCACCACTATTAGAATAAGCGGCATAGATACCAGCTAAGGCACCAGAACCATCGATTGGGGTAGCGGATGTTACATAAATATTGGCATCGCTGATACCTGCTGTAACAGCGGCATTCCGATATTGATCGGCAGTAATAGTTGTAATATTGTTTTTACCATTATAATCGACGATTTTGACATTGATACCAGAACCGGATGATGTCTTTTGAATCAAAGCAGATGACCAAACTCCAGAGTTACTTGTAAATGAATTACCACTTGGATTTAAGTATTTCACTAGAGTATCGCCGGTAACGGTAATTGTATTGTAATTGCTACCGCCGCTAATTTGTGAAGACAAGGCATTGATTGTTCCTTGCTTTTGGTCAGAAGTTAAAGATGTACCTAAGGTCATAACTGGCTGGTCGCTTAAACTATCAGCTTTAACATTTTGTGCTGAAAAAACTCCCAGTGTAATCACAGATAATAAACCTAATAAAATAATGTTTAATTTTTTCAAGGCTATATCCTCCTTAACGCTAATTAAACCAAAAATGTGTGAATAATTCGAGAATTTATAAAAAAAATTTCTTAAACCTAAAGCTGAAATGGTTTTCTGCTTGGGATTGTGCTATTCTATAGGTTCTAGGAATACGCTTAAATAAGAAAAAAATAAAGGATTAGGTGAATAACAATGAAAATTGTCGTTCTTTCAGGTGGAAGAAGTACGGAAAGAAATGTTTCTTTATCTTCCGGAGTTAAAATCACCAACGCACTTCGTGGCAAGGGTTATGAAGTAGCTTATATTGATTCATTTTTAGGTAAGGATGTTGCAGAAGATCAAATAGACGATCTCTTTACAACTGAACCAGAAAGCGAAAGCAAGTTGATCATTGATGACGAAGTTTTAACTGATGAAAAGATCAACGCTCTTAGAACTGACGGTACTAGAGGGTTACTTGGCCCCAACGTATTAAAGATTTGCCAACATGCTGATATTGTTTACATGGGCTTACATGGTGAAGATGGTGAAAATGGTAAGATGCAAGCTGTTTTCGATGTCTTTGATATCAGATATACCGGAAGTGGTACGTTAGCTTCTGGTTTAGCAATGGATAAGAAATATTCTAAAGAAATTTTTGTTCAAGACAATATCCCAACTGCTAAGTATACAACTACTAAGACAGCTAAGATTTTGTCAGAAGATATTCCATTCAACTACCCAATGGTTGTTAAACCTTCCAATGGTGGTTCAAGTGTCGGAACACATATCGTCGAGAATGCAACAGAATTGAGAGAATCAGTTGCTGATGCTTTGAGATTCGATAGCGAAGTTTTGATTGAAGAATATATCAAGGGCCGTGAATTTTCAGTTGCGATTGTTGATGGCTTGGTTCTTCCAGCGGTTGAAGTTACTGTTGATACTGGTTGGTATGACTTCCAACACAAGTTCCAAGAAAATAATGTTACACACTTTATCACACCACCAAATAACTTAGACGATGAAATTCATAGCAAGATGCAAGCTTTGACAAAGAAAACTTTCGAAGCTTTGGGCATGAGTAATTACGGCCGTGTCGACTTCTTACTTCGTGATGGTCAATTGTATGTCATGGAAGCTAACACACTTCCTGGTATGACACCATTGTCATTGATGCCAAGAGAAGCCGAAGCAGCTGGTATTTCATATGCTGACTTGTGTGAAAGAATCATTAAGAGCAAAGTTAAGTATTACGAAGATAGAAAATAAACGTAAGCCGTTAATTCAATTTTGAATTAGCGGTTTATTTTTTTGAGTGTAGAATAAAGAGGGAAAGATATTAAAAAAATTAGATTGCGAGGAAGTTTGCTTATGACAAGAAGAATTGGAATTATTGGTATGGGTAATGTTGGTGCAGCTTGTGCGCACTATATCGTTGCTGGTGGTTTTGTCGATGACTTAGTATTGATCGATCAGAACGAGAAGAAGGTTAAGGCAGATGCACTTGATTTTGAAGACGCTATGGCTAATTTGCCTTATCATACAAACATCTTTGTAAACGATTATTCACAATTAGACGATGCTGATATTATTATTTCAGCAGTCGGTCATATCAGTTTGATTGGTGGCGATCATCCTAATCGTTTTGGCGAACTAAAACCAACTGGAGAATCGGTAACTGATGTTGCTAATAAAATCAAACAGACTAAGTTCCATGGAATTATGGTAGTTATTAGTAATCCTAATGATGTTATGACTTCAATGTATCAACAAATCCTTGGTTTCCCTAAAGAACGTGTCATTGGTACGGGAACGCTTTTGGATTCAGCGAGAATGAAACGTGCAGTTGGTAACGCCTTTTCTGTCGATCCCCGTTCAGTTGAAGGTTATAATTTGGGCGAACATGGTAACTCACAATTTACTGCTTGGTCGACCGTAAAAGTTATGGACCAACCAATTGAAAAATTGGCTAAAGAGTCAGGATTAGATTTGGAAAAAATCAATGAAGATGTCAGAATGGGTGGCTTCACAGTCTTTGATGGTAAAGGCTACACCAACTATGGTATTTCTACAGCTGCTGTCCGCCTCTCATTAGCCATCTTAAATGATGCAAAAATCGAATTACCAGTTTCAAACTATCGTGAGGAATATGGCGTTTACTTATCATATCCAGCTATCGTTGGCCGTGAAGGTATTCTCAAGCAATTGCAATTGGACCTTCCTCAAGAAGAGCTAGATAAACTTCAATATTCAGCCGATTATATTAAGAAGAATCTTAAATAGAGAAGATTGCTTAATTTCAAAATATTATGAATTCCCAGTGGATAACAACTGCTGGGATTTTTTTGTTGCCAAAATGGCTACAATTTAACTAATTAAGTTAAATTAATTATTTTTTAATGAAATTAGAGTATAATGTCAAATACAACTTAAGTTTGAATGAGAGGTAATTTTATGACAAGAAAAGTAGCAATTATTGGAACAGGTAACGTTGGTGCAGCTTGTGCACATTATATCGTTTCAAGTGGTTCCGTTGATGACTTAGTAATGATTGATATTAATGAGAAAAAAGTGAAGGCGGATGCCTTGGATTTTGAAGATGCGATGGCCAATTTACCATTCCACACCAATATTTTTGTCAATGATTACTCTCAATTAGATGATACTGAAGTAATTATTTCAGCAGTCGGAAATATTAAACTGCAAGATCGTCAGACACCAGATCGGTTTGCGGAGCTTGATTTTACTAGTAAAGCAGTTGAAGACGTCGCCGAAAAAATTAAAGCTACTAAATTTCATGGCAAAATTGTGGTAATTAGTAATCCTAATGATGTGATGGTTTCTATTTATCAGAAAATTACTGGTCTACCAAAAGAATGTGTCATGGGAACAGGAACCTTGCTTGATTCTGCACGAATGAAACGCGCAGTTGGTGCAGCGTTACATGTTGATCCACGTTCGGTTGCAGGATATAACTTGGGTGAGCATGGTAATTCACAATTTACTGCTTGGTCAACGGTTAAGGTTCTCGATCATTCAATTACTGAATTGGCACAAAAAGACGGATTGGATTTGGATAAGTTAAATGAAGATATCCGAATGGGCGGTTTTACAGTTTTCAGTGGTAAAAAGTATACCAACTATGGTATTTCAACTGCAGCGGTCAAGTTAACAATGGCAATTTTGAATGACGCATACATTGAATTGCCTGTATCAAATTTCCGCCAAGAATATGGCGTTTACCTCTCATATCCAGCAATTGTAGGACGCAAAGGAATCGTTAAGCAAATTCAATTGGATTTACCTCAAGAAGAGTTAGATAAATTACAATACTCTGCTGACTTTATTAAGAGCAAGCTACCCGCTGAATTTAAATAGTGTTAGGTGAGCGTATCCGTTTGTATGTGTTCATATAATTTAAAATATTTTTAATATAGGTTTTTAAAATTAGTATATTCAAAAAGTAAAAGGCATATCGCTAGTATAAGAATATGCCTTTTTTTTGCCGTTATAACGGGGAATAAGAAAATACAAATATTATTTTTTTTGGATTATAGTCAAGCCTTGATGAAACGGGGATATGTTTAAACTGGTATCACTTTTTTTTGGTTTGCTTAAAAATACACCGTTGACATAACGGCGTTATTAATCTATTGTTCGAAATGTAAACGGTTACTAAAAGACTGGTGGTGCCATCCATGTTTATACGACAGATTCTTAATAACAATGTAATCTTAGTCGAGGATTCTAACCACATCGAAAAATTAATATGGGGAAGGGGTATAGGATTTCAAAATAAAAAAAATCAAAATTATGAGCTAGGGACCAACGATAAAGTTTATACAATACAAAATAGTGAAAAAAATGATGAATTTATTAATCAATTTAATCAATTACTGAAAAAAGTACCGTATGAATATTTCAAGGTCACCAGCAAAATTATTGATATTGCAAAAGAATATACTGGCAATAAATATGACGATTTTCTTTTAATTACCTTAACTGATCATATTTATTTTTCAGTTGGTAGAATGAAGGACGGAATATTTATCGGAAATCCTTTTTTAAATGACTTGAGAGTTCTTTATGAGAGAGAGTTTAATGCGGCAAAGGTAGGTCTCAAGCTTATTGAATAGGTTTCAGGGATAAGTATTCCAGACGATGAAGCTGGATACATTGCGATACATTTGATTGAAAGCAAAATTGAAAGTAATGATGAGCCGAGTGAAATTAAAACAGAGATACTTTTACAGAGAATTGAAGAGATAAGCAATCTTGTTTCTAAGAAAATTACAATAGACAAGAGTGATATTAGCTACAATCGTTTTTTAATTCACTTGAAGTACTTAATGATTCGTTGGGCAAGGGGAACTGATGAAACTGACGAATTGAGTGAATATGAATCAAAATTATATTCTGAAATGGTAAAACATGATCGTAGATTGAGAAAAATATTAAATCTTGTCGTAAAGTATTTTGAAGATCAATTAAACTTTTCACTGAATACATCAGAAAAACTATATCTTGCACTACATATAAAAAGATTATTCAAATAATGGGCTTGTAACTTTAAGTAGGCAATACCTTGTAATCAATTTTATTGGTTATTTGGTTTTGTCTCTTTTTTTGCTTTCAATTAATAAAAAAACAAGGAGGAAACTTCAATTGAGTAATAACAACGAAGCAGTAAACGAAGAAAAGATTAGCCGCAAAACGAAAATCTATGGTTTTTTTCAAGATCTAGGTAAGTCATTTATGTTCCCTATTGCCACTTTAGCAGCAATGGGAATTTTGGTTGGATTAGGTAGTTCTTTTACCGCTCCAGCAATGATGGCAAGAATGCCATTCTTTAAGATTCCAGCCGTTTACAGTATCTTTAGTTTTATGAACACTGTTGGAAGTTTTGGATTTACGTATTTACCTGTAATGTTTGCAATGTCGATACCTTTTGGATTAGCAAAGAAAAATAAAGGTGTTGGAGCAATTTCAGCTCTTGCAGGTTACATTTCTTTAAATATGGGTATTAATTTTATGCTTCAACAGCAACATCAATTAGTTAGTGCAGCTAAAATGCAGTCTGCTGGACAATCATTGGTCTTGGGTATACAGACATTAGAGATGGGCGTTTTGGGCGGTATCTTTGTTGGATTGATCGTTTATGCATTGTTAGAAAGATATCAAGAAATAAAACTACCAGATGCCTTTTCTTTCTTTGGTGGTATTAGATTTATTCCCATTATTAGTGTGATTGTATGTTCGATACTGGGATTAGGTGTGCCATTTGTTTGGCCAACTATTCAGGGATGGATTATTGGATTAGGCCATGTTATTCAAAATGCAGGTGTCTTCGGTCCGTTCTTGTATGGAATTGCCTTAGCTGTCTTAAAGTTAATGGGACTCCATCATATTTTGTTAGCAATGATTCGTTTCACGGATGCTGGTGGTACTGCAGTAGTTGCAGGAAAAACAGTTCATGGTGCCTTAAATATATTTTATGCTGAATTGAATGCAGGAGTTCCAATTTCTGGTAAAGCAACGGCGTTCTTATCACAAGGATTTATGCCAACTTTCATGTTTGGTTTACCAGCAATTTGTTTAGCAATTTATTTCACAGCTAAGTCTAAAAATCGTGACCGAATAAAAGGTATTCTGATTTCCGCAGCTTTAGTAGGTTTTGTATCTGGAATTTCTGAACCAACAGAATATCTCTTCCTATTCGTTTCACCAATTCTTTATGTATTCCATACAATTATGCAAGGTCTATCTTTGTCTGTTATGGCATTGTTAGGCGCTAGAATGGGTAATACCGATGGTGGTGTTATTGATTGGATCTTGTTTGGCTGGTTACAACCCGGATCTAAGTGGTGGATATTAATTCCAGTAGGGATAGTCTGGTTTGCAATATACTTCTTCGTTTTCCGTTGGTATATTTTAAGGAAAAATGTCAAAACACCAGGTAGGGAAGATGATGGAGCTGCGGTTATGACTAAAGGAAATGGAATCTATGATCCAAAGGTTATCTTAGGGGCTCTAGGTGGTGCTGGAAATATCACATCACTAGATAACTGTGTTACACGTTTGAGATTGATGTTAAAAGATCCTTCAAAAATGAATGAAGATACTTTGAAACAGTCAGGGGCTCTTGCAGTTGTTAAAGCTGATAAAGCCGTTCAGGTTGTATACGGTGCTCAAGTTCAAAGTGTAAAAGATGGTCTAGAGAAGGAAATGGGTATATAGGAGGAGCAACTTTAAAATGAAATATGATTTTGACGATATTGCAGACAGAGGCATTGACAATGCTAGAAAATGGGATAAAGAAATTGTTAATAAAAAATTTCCCGGACTTCCAGATGATTTTATTCCACTTTGGATTGCTGACATGGACTTTAAAGCTGCTCCAGAGATCAGAGATGCGCTAACTAGAATGTCACAAAATGGAGCATATGGCTATACATACGCTACTCAAGAATGGTTTCAAAGTGTTATCAATTGGCAGCTGAAAAAACATAATAATCACATTGAACAAGAATGGGTGACCTTAGGATATGGAACAGTTCCAAACATGCACTGTTTAGTTCAAACTTTAACTGAACCAGGTGATTATATAATAATGAATACACCTGTATATGGTCCGTTTGCTTATGCTGCCGAGCATAATGATAGACGAGTTATCACAGTTCCTTTGATTTTAAAAAAAGATCGTTATTATTTAGACTTTGATAGAATCGAAACAGAGATGAAGAAGAACCATCCAAAGATAATGATGTTTTGCTCTCCACATAATCCTAGTGGAAGAATTTGGAGTAAAGACGAGCTACTTAAAATAGCACAGCTATGTTTTGAAAATAATGTAGTTATGGTTAGTGACGAAGTTCATTCTGAGCATATTATGGAAGGACAATTTATTTCTGCACTCCAATTGCCAGAAAAATACCTGAATAATTTAGTTATGTTCACTTCCCCAAATAAAGCATTTAATCTTGGTGGACTTAAACTATCATACTCAATTATTCCAAATGAACAGTTAAGATCAGCACTTAGGATGCAATATATAAAAAATTCTGTTACCTCTCCTAATGTTCCGGGACAAATTGCAATGACTACTGCATATAATGAATGTGGTGAGTGGTTAACACAGTGTGAAGCTTATATAAAAAAGAATTTACAAATTTTCGAAAAGGCTTTGGAAAGCGATTTTCCAGAATGGAAATTATTAAAGGTAGAATCCTCATATTTACCATGGGTAGATATTTCAAATTCTGAATTCGATATGCATACTATTGCACAAAATATGGCAATGAATGCTGGTGTCGTTGTTGGTATAGGTGATGATTACGTGGCAGACGCCAATGACTTCTTGAGATTCAACCTAGGTACTTCCAGAGAACTTGTTGAAGAGTCAATGGAGAGGATGGCTAAGGAATGGAAAAGAATGAAACTAAATAGTCAAAGGGTGTTGAAAAATGTTTAATTTTTTTAAGAAGAAAAAAGGCAATGAACTAGCTGCTCCCATAGATGGAAAATTAATTTCAATTGAAAATGTATCGGACCAGGTTTTTTCTCAGAAAATAATGGGTGATGGTTTTGCGGTCGAGCCAGATTCAGATGTAGTAGTCTCACCAGTGAAAGGTGAAATTGTAAGCATTTTTCCAACAAAACATGCAATCTCTATAAAAGACACTAAAGATATGGAAATATTGCTTCATTTAGGGATTGATACTGTAGATCTGAATGGTAAGCCATTTGAAATGTTGGTAGAAGAAAAGCAACATGTCGAGGTTGGTGATCCGCTAGTAAGAATGAGTAGACAGGAAATTAAAGACAATAAAAAAGACGATACCGTCATACTAGTGCTACCTGGACAAAATAACCTTCACTTTGATCCAAGTATTACAGAGCGAGAAGTTAAAGCTGGTGATATGTTAACAACAGTTGGATAATTTTATATATCAAAAATTATCAATAAATAGATATAGCACTATATGAAAGAACGCATGCATAACGCTACGTTCTTTTTTCTTTATCTTGGTATATAAGACATTTGAGTGATTGTAAATTCATTAATGAAAAAAGATTATACTTATGAAAAATTGGTTAGACCAATTTCAAAGTGGTATCTTTTTATGAACCCATAATAAAAAATACCACTTAATTTTTACAACGTTATAAGTGTTGATATAAAAGGATTATTAAAATAAACCACTCAAAAAATGGTCTATTCCACATGTTGCCATGCTATTTGTAACCGTATACAATGGTCTTGTGGTTGATACCAGAAAGGATTCGATTCGTATGAAAATTACTCTTCAAGAACAGTTAATCAACTTGCTGACTAATTACATTCAAACTTTACCAGCAAATGCAAAGTTACCATCCGAACGCGAACTGGCAGAAAAATACGAATTATCGCGTACGACTGTTAGAGCTGCTCTAATGGAGCTAGAAATTACTGGCTTGATCAGACGTGTTCACGGAAAAGGCACATTTGTGAATAGAGTTGATTTAAATAGTGATTTGAATAGTAGTTACAGTTTCAACAAGCAGATGATTTCACTGGGGAAGAAACCACAAACCAAACTTCTTAGTTTTGAACGAAAGGAGGCTAACGCATACTTTGCTAAGAATTTGGAAACTGAAGTAGGTAGTCAAATCATTAAATTAAAGCGACTACGTTATGCTGATGGAATTCCTGTGATGCTGGAGCGCACCTATTTACCAGCTGATCACTTCAGTTTAATGACTGAATCGATGTTGAATAATCGCTCATTATATTCAGTTTTTTCAGAAGAGTTCAACGAACAGGTTTATTATGCCGATGAATATTTTCTCGCAGGCATCACGAGTGTTAATGATAGTAAATATTTAGACATAAAAGAGGGAACCCCTTGTTTGAACCTTCGGCGCCAGACGTATAATCCGCACAATCAAATTATTGAATTTACATTGAGTGTTGCAAGAAGCGATCAATTTGCTTATCACATTCGACACGATGTCAGTAATAAATCCTAAAGAAGAGTAAACATTTGGAGGTAGAAAGTTATGGGTATTATTGCAGTAAGAATTGATGAAAGATTAATTCACGGTCAAGTGGCCAATTTATGGACAACAAAATTACAAGCTTCAAGAATTATGGTAGTTGATAACGATATTATAAAGAACGACATTCAAAAGACTGCCCTTAAATTGGCTAAACCAGCTGGAGTTAACTTGAGTATTTTAGGAACAAAGAAATCTTCAGCTAACATTTTAGCTGGTAAGTACGACTCACAAAAAGTATTCCTTGTAGTAAAGAAACCTGAGACATTGGTTGAGATGATCAACGAAGGGGTTACATTCGACACTATTAATGTTGGAAATATGTCACAAAAGGATAATACTCAACATCTTACACAATCAATCAATGTTACTAGCGATGATTATGATGCATTCCAAAAAATCTTGGATGCTGGTGTAAAAATCACTGCCCAAATGGTTCCAAACGACGATGCAAAAGACTTCTCAGGTATCTTAAAGGAATTCAAGAAATAACCACATATTAATTGGGGGAAAAAACAATGGAATTTACAATCGTTCAAATATTACTTTTAACGGCATATTCTATGTACAACATCTATGATGAACTTCAAATGAACTCATCATTAAGTCAACCAGTCTGGGCCGGAATGATCTCTGGTTTAGTCATGGGGGATATGAAGACCGGTCTTATTATCGGTGCTGCTCTACAACTAACAGTTCTTGGTGTTGGTACTTTCGGTGGTGCTTCAAAGATCGATGCTAACTCAGGTACAGTTTTGGCTACAGCCTTTTCAATCGGTACAGGTATGAAAGCTGCTACAGCTGTTGCCGCTATCGGTGTACCAGTTGCTGCTTTGTTAACATCATTTGATATCTTAGCTAGATTTGCTAATACTTATTTCCAACACAAAGTTGATAAGGATATTGAAAACTTCAACTACAAGGGTATTGAAAGACATACTATCATGGGTGCACTTCCATGGTGTCTATCACGTGGTATCCCAGTATTTCTAGCTTTGGCATTGGGTCAAGGCGCTGTTAAGACAATGGTTACATATCTAAACGGTGATCTTCAATGGTTAAACACAGGTCTACAAACAGCCGGTGCTACATTACCTGCTGTCGGATTTGCTATCTTGCTACACTACTTACCAGTTAAGAAACACATCGCATACTTGATCCTAGGTTTCACAATTACAGCCTTGCTTTCAACATTATTCTCAAGTATCCAAGCACTTGGAACAGGTTTGACTGCTGCTAGCAAAGCATTTACAACAACCTTCAATTCTCTACCAATGTTAGCAATTGCCCTAATCGGTGGTGCCTTTGCCATTCTTGAATACAAGAAATCAATTGCTAAATTGAACGCCACACCAGCTGCTGGTTCAAAAGCCGGTTCTGATGACGAAGATGAAGAAGACGAAATTGAAGACGCTAATGGGGAGATAAACGGTGATGAAGAAGAATAAAGAATATACATTAACTAAAAAAGATTTCACTCAAATTAATAAGCGTAGTTTGTTCGGTTTCCAAATGGGTTGGAACTATGAAAGAATGCAAGCCTCTGGATATCTGTATACAATCTTGCCACAACTAAGAAAAATTTATGGTGACGGTACTCCTGAATTGAAGGAAGCTATGAAGACTCATAACCAATTCTTCAATACAAGTAATTTCTTTAACACAATCGTTACTGGTATCGATCTTGCCATTGAAGGTAAGGAAGGTGCCGACGGTCTTGATACTGTTGCTGGTATTAAAACTGGTTTAATGGGACCATTCGCTGCCATCGGTGATTCATTGTTCGCTGCTTTAATTCCAACTATCATGGGTGCTATTGCTGCTACAATGGCCGCACAAGGTAACCCAATTGGATTGTTCCTTTGGTTAGCTGTCAACATTGCAATCATGGTCTTTCGTTGGAAACAATTGCACTTTGCTTATACAAGAGGTACAAAACTTGTTTCAGAAATGCAAGGTCAATTGAACGCTTTAACAGATGCTGCTACATTGCTTGGTGTTTTCATTGTTGGTGCTCTAATTGCAAGTATGATCAACATTCAAGTTCCATTTATAGCTCATTTGGGTAAAGTTACACTTCCTGTTCAAAACAATATCGATATGATCTTACCAAAACTTGTTCCAGCTGTAGTTGTAGGTTTGGTTTACTGGTTACTAGGTAAGAAAGGTATGACATCTACAAAAGTTATCTTTATCGTTATTATCGCAGCTGTTGCTCTATCAGCAATCGGTGTACTTGGCAAAATCTAGGAGGATTTAACAATGGCATTAATCTTGATGAGTCATGGAAATATGGCAATCGAAACTTTAAAATCAGCTGAATTAATTATCGGAGAATTACCAGAGACATCAGCTTTGGGTCTTCAAAAATCTGACGGACCAGAAGATCTTAAGGCCAAAGCTGAAGCAGAAATCAAAAAGTATTATGACAAGGAACCAGTGTTCTTGATCGTAGATTTACTTGGTGGAACTCCAGGAAACGTCGCTGTCAATTTGACGCAAGAATATCCTAAGATGCAAGTTATTTCTGGCTTGAACTTGCCAATGGTCATTAATTACGCTAATCAAAAATTCATCGGCTCAGATATCAAAACAGCCGATCTAATGAAAGAGGCCAAAGACGGCATCGTTGATGTCAACGCCTTTATCAATGCTGATTCAGATGAGGATGATGAAGAGGATGAATAATCCTTACCGGTATACTTTACGATTAGCGATAGATAAAAATATTTATGATGCTGAAAAAAAACAAAATTTACTTGAATTTGTTAAAGAAGCACATATTTCCGACGTAGCTTTTTTTATCAATCAAGAAGAATTGTCAGACGCACATATAACTCTTGAAAAAGCCAAAGAATTAATCACTAATGTTGATGAAATCAGTCAACCTTTGAAAGAATTAGGTATAACGATCAGCTTGAATCCATGGACAACTATGAATCACTCCGACCGAGGAATTCATATTAAGCCGGAACTCGATATTAAGTCAATGGTTAATTATCAAGGTGTTAAAAGTATTTCAATGGCTTGTCCTGGATATCAAGGCTGGGCTGATTATATTAGTGATATCTATGCAATTTGGGCCAGCATTCAACCACATGAACTGTGGCTAGAAGATGACTTTAGACATTACAAGAATGCACCATTTAAATTGGGATGTTTTTGTGATGATCACATGAAACAATATAACGAGCTTTTAGGAACAGATTTGTCACGGGCAGATTTTGTTGAAAGAATGTTTACTGGTGGCGAAAACAAGTATCGCAATGCCTATTTGACTGTTGCCAGAAAAGAGATTTTACAAGTAGCTCACTTAATTGAACAAAAGGTCCATGCTGTTTCACCCACGACGACCTTAGGTTTAATGAGTTCATGGCCTGAAGTTCACGCACTGGAAGGTCGTGATTGGCAAAAGCTCTTGGATGAATTGAGTGGTGAAAACACTCCAGCGGTGTCACGTCCACATTTGCCAGCTTACAACGAAGTAAGTCCACAACAATATGCACGTGATTTTGAGAAATATACCGTTGCTACAAGAACAGAAATCGGTCAACGTCATAAAATCTATCCAGAAATGGAAAGCTTCTTGTATTCTCCATATGCAAAATCAAACAAGTTTACGCAATTTCAACTAGACACGACTAGTTTAGTTCATGCCAATGGCGTTTTACTCAACATGTTCAGCATGATGGGTGATGGAATCAATCCAACTTATCGTTATGCCTCCCTGTTAAACGATGATAAAGCATATTTAGACTTCTTAATGGAGAACGGCATTGATATTGAACATCGAAGTGGCGTAATAGTGCCGATGAATCAGGATGTTGCTAAAACTAAGATTGATCAAACAGGTACGCTTGAAGGATTGATGGCTTCGCAAACACAATGGCTAGAATTGCTTTCCACAATGGGAATCGCAACCAAGCCAGTAAATTATCTTGATCAGGAAATCAAAAATAAGTGTGTTGCGATAACTGGTAATTTCCTCAATACCTTGTCTGATGATCAAATCAAGCAGATCTTTACCCGTAATTTCGTCTTGTTAGATGGGGATGCGGTGATTATCTTGAATAATCGTCATTTGTTAGACTTGATCAATGCTACAGAGATTGAAGTCATCAAGAATCGTTCAGGACATCAATCGTTTGAACAATTCGATGGTGAAACTATTTCTGGTATCAATAATCCAAGATTGACGATGCTGACGCACACTGGCGACTACGTGAAAATTACTTATAAAGCCGGTGTCAACGTGCATTCATCTGCTTATGACCGCTTAGAGAATAAATTGGGTCCAGTTACAGTAACTGATGATAAATTTTATGTATTACCGATGACTGATTCGCCTAAGTACGGTTGGCAAGCTCAATATACTGACATCCGCGAAGGTGACTTGAAGAAGTTCTTTGAAGAAGAATTGAGTATAGCTCATTTGGTCGATATGTATAATTGCAAGTTAGTGATTGATGAAGATCAATCTCAGATGATCCTCAGTAATTGGTCGATCGATGACATCAAGGGTATTAATTTCTTCTTAAAGGATCGCAACGTTAAACAAGTTTCCATCACTTATCGAGGGGAAGACGGTACTGTTCAAAATGAAATTTTAGATGTTGAGTTAGATTCAAACGGAATCTATCACGTCGACTTCACAGTCAAAGAGTTGGCTGTCTTACACATCAAGTTCTTAGGTTAAAAATTATTTAGAGAAGGGATTCAATATCATGTTTACAAAAACAGATCAAGAATTAGAAAAAATGGGTGCTAAAATCACTACCCGTGAAATTCAACAACAACCAGATTTATGGAAGGAGGCTTTCCAAAACTATACCGACAAGAAATCAGAAATAGATGACTTTTTGAACAAGGTAACTTCTAGCTACCCTAACCAAAAAATCAGAGTCATCTTCACTGGTGCGGGTACATCGGCATATGTTGGCGATACCCTCAGACCATATTTAAATCGTGTTGGTGATACTGCCCACTTTGTTTTTGAAAGCGTTCCTACAACTGATATTGTATCTGCACTGCTAGATAATTTAAGAAGTGACGATCCAACTATTCTCGTATCATTCGCTAGAAGTGGTAATTCTCCAGAAAGTGTTGCCACAGTTGAACTTGCAGAAAAACTAGTTAAGAATTTGTATCAAATTACAATCACTTGTGCTCCAGAAGGTCATTTAGCCAAAAAGGCTGAAAACGAAGCCGGCAATTTATTGCTACTTCAACCAGCCCTTTCAAACGATAAGGGATTCGCCATGACCGGAAGCTTCTCTTGCATGACTTTGACGGCAGCTTTGATTTTTGATACAAATGCTGAAGACCAGAAAAAAGCTTGGGTCGACACAATGATCAAGATGGGCCAAGAAGTGATCAGTCGTGAAGATGAAATTCAAGCCTACGCTGATTTAGACTATGATCGAATCACTTACTTAGGTAGTGGCTCACTTTCAGGTCTAACACGTGAAGCTCAATTGAAGGTACTTGAATTGACAGCGGGCGCATTGACTACGATCTTCGATTCATCAATGGGATTCCGTCACGGTCCTAAATCATATGTTAACGGTAAGACAATCGTCTTTGATTTCATGAGCAACGATAAATATACTCGTCAATACGACGTTGATATCTTGGAAGAAATCAAAGCTGATGAAATTTGTAAGAAAGTCGTTGGAGTGGGGACTTCAACTGACAATGATTTCACTGGCGACAATTTCTTCATTGCAGCCGGTGACAAAGATCTTCCAGAACTTTATCAAGCTTTACCAGATGTTGTATTTGCCCAAACATTTGCTCTGTTGAATTCAATCAAAGTGAATAATACTCCAGATACACCATCAGCTAGTGGAACAGTTAATCGTGTTGTTAAAGGGGTTACCATTCACGATTACGAATAGTTACTAATGAGTTTGAAAGGTTGGAACATTAATTTGTTTCAGCCTTTTATATAGCAATAAATTATGAGGAGACGTTTAAATGTCATATTATATTCAAGCCAAAAAATTCTTTTTGAAAAATGCAACTGAAAATGGTGGTTATCTAGAAGTTACCGACGATGGTAAATTCGGTGAGTTTTATCCAGCCGGAACTGAAAAGCCAGCGGGCAAAATTGTTGATTATTCCGATAAATTCATTGCCCCAGGTTTAGTAGATACACATATTCATGGTTTAGTAGGCCATGATGTGATGGACGATGATTTTGATAAGTTGAATGAAATGTCAGAAGGATTGTTGAAGGCTGGTGTTACTTCATGGTTACCAACCACTTTGACAGCCTCACATGATCAACTGTTGAGCATTTGTCACACTATCGGTGATAATTATCAAAAAGTTACAGGTGCAAAAGTACAAGGAATTCATTTTGAAGGACCTTTCTATACAGAAAAACACAAGGGTGCCCAAAATCCTAAGTACTTCCGAGATCCTGATGCTGAAGAATTTAAAGATTGGCAAGATGCTGCTCACGGAATGATTAGAAAGATTTCAATTGCTCCAGAACGTAAAGGTGCTCCTGAATTCGTTAAGGCTGTTGCCTCTGATAAAGTTGCGGTCTATCTGGGCCACAGTGATGCTACCTTTGAACAAGCTAAAGCCTGTGTCGAAGCTGGTGCGACTGGATTTACACATACTTATAACGGGATGAGCGGTTTGAACCATCGTCTACCAGGTATGGTCGGTGCAGCTCTTTCAATGAAATTAGTTGATGACGAGTTGATCTGTGATGGTCACCATGTCAATCCATACGCTGCAAGAATCGTTATTGAAAAGAAGACTCCTGAACATGTTGCTTTGATTACTGACTGTATGCGTGCCGGTTTAATGCCTGACGGAGATTACATCTTAGGTGAATTGCCAGTTGTCGTAGCTGACGGTACAGCCAAGTTGAAAGAAGCTCCCCACAGTTTAGCTGGTTCAATTCTGATGTTGAATGAAGCTATCAAGAATGTTGTTGATTGGAATATCGCGACTGATGAAGAAGCCGTTGAAATGGCTAGCTACACAGCTGCTAAGAGTTCTAAGATCCTTGATAAATGTGGGATCATTGCTGGCGGTCGTGACGCTGACTTTATCGTCTTGAATGATGATATGTCCTTGTCAGAAACATACTTAGACGGTGTTTCAAGATACCAAGCTTAATCTGTTGATTGATTTTTAATAGACGAAAAGTATCCTCTGATTCTTTAGAATCAGGGGATATTTTTCAGTTAAAACGCTTTATTACGGTGGTATAGACCGGTGAACAATGGTATAATGAAAACGTTAAAATTAGTAAGGAGACTGGATAATGTCATATTATATTCATGCTAAGAAGTTCTTTTTAAAAAACACAACTGAAAACGGTGGCTATCTTGAAGTCACTGATGATGGTAAATTTGGTAAATTCTTTACTGCTGCTGAGGAAAAACCAGAGGGCAAGATTGTCGATTATTCTGACAAGTTTATTGCACCTGGTTTAGTAGATACACATATTCATGGTCTAGTTGGACACGACGTGATGGACGATGATTTTGAAAAACTCAACGAAATGTCAGAAGGATTGTTGAGAGCTGGTGTTACTTCATGGTTGCCAACAACTTTGACAGCTTCACATGAGCAACTAAAGCACATTTGCCAAACAATCGGGGATAATTATCAAAAAGCAACCGGTGCTAAGATTCAAGGTATCCACTTTGAAGGACCTTTCTACACTGAAAAACACAAGGGTGCTCAAAATCCTAAGTACTTCAGAGATCCTGATGCGGAAGAATTCAAAGACTGGCAAGATGCTGCTCATGGTATGATCAAGAAGATTTCAATTGCCCCAGAACGTAAGGGTGCTCCTGAATTCGTTAAGGCTGTTGCTTCAAACGATGTTGCAGTTTACCTTGGTCACAGTGATGCTACTTTTGAACAAGCTAAAGCCTGTGTTGAAGCTGGTGCTACTGGTTTCACACATACCTACAACGGAATGAGTGGCTTAAACCACCGTCTTCCAGGTATGGTCGGTGCAGCTCTTTCAATGAACCTAGTTGATGACGAATTGATCTGTGATGGTCATCACGTTAACCCATATGCTGCAAGAGTTGTTATCGAAAAGAAGACTCCTGAACATGTTGCTTTGATTACTGATTGTATGCGTGCTGGCTTGATGCCTGATGGTGATTACGTTCTTGGTGAATTACCAGTTGTCGTTGCTGATGGTACAGCTAGATTAAAGGACGAAACTCATAACTTGGCTGGTTCAATCTTGATGTTAAATGAAGCTATCAAGAATGTTGTCGACTGGAACATTGCTACTGATGAAGAAGCCGTTGAAATGGCCAGCTACACAGCCGCTAAGAGTTCAAAGATCCTTGATAAATGTGGTGTGATTGCTGATGGCCGTGATGCCGACTTTATCGTGTTGGATGACGATATGACATTATCAGAAACATACTTAGATGGTGTTTCAAGATACCAAGCTTAGAAATTATCGCTATACCGATAGTTATTTTTTAAAATACTTTAAAACCGGGAATACACCTTGTAAACTCGGTTTTTTTGTTACAGGTCTTTTGTTGTATACTCTACTTATTGGAGGATTACTATGAATAAAAAGATAATTGCTCATAGAGGAATACCAACCTTAGCACCAGAAAATACGATGGCTGCATTCAATGTCGTTGTCAATCACGATGTCAAGTGGATTGAGACAGACTTGAGCATTACTAAAGATGAAAAAGTTTTTGTTATTCATGATGACAAATTAAATAGAACAACTAATCAATCAGGTTCGATTGAAACAGTCGATAGTGAAACAGTCCAAAGTGCCGATGCTGGCTATTGGTTTGCTGAAAAGTTTCGTGGTGAGAAGGTCCCTACTTTAGATCAATTAATTGATTTTCTTAATATCCATAAGATAAATGCCAACATTGAGCTAAAAGGTGTTGTAGGGGACAATGCCAATTACTTAGCCGATAGATTGGTTGAAGTTTTTGCGAAGGCTTTAGAGAGATTAGATGATCATGTCGAGCTGATCATCTCTAGTTTCAATCCCATCATGTTAGAAAAAATGTATCAGTTGAGACCGGACTTAAAATATGCGGTATTATTCAGCAGAGTGACACTAGGGGAAGACTGGAATTTAGTTATGCAAGCTTGCCATGCTCAAATTGTGCATCCAGAGAGTGCTGGCTTAACTGAAGCTAAGATTCAAAAAATGAAGGATTATGGTTACGAGATCAATGTTTGGACTGTCGATGACATTAATCGAGCTCGTCAATTGCTTAATTGGGGTGTCGATGGTGTTATTACCAACATTGCTGATCGGATGAGTTTTTTAGAAGAATAAACAAAAACACCTCGGGATTTCAGTAATGACTGAAAAGATCCCGAGGCTTTTTTGTCTAGACGAAATTGTCTTTTGGAGGATTCATTATGAGAACTAATAGCTTACTGGTTTTTAAAGGGGCAGAAGCTACTCCAAATACAATGATTTTAAATCAACAATGATCAAAACCGCAAAATCAACAACTACTCTTGATCTTGCCTCATCTCAATTCAACGTGTTTCAGAACTTATCCCATTCAATACGATCCACCTAGATTACGATACTTTTAATCGATGACGTCTTGGTAGATGTATGCTCACGATCGTGAGACTTCGAAGAAGGGGAACTATTGGTTACATTTCCTTTCTTCTTATGGACAAGTATAAACAGAATTGATTAATATCCAACGAAGGTGCTATATATCATACTGATTGTACAATATGTTTAAACAGATTGTGTAAAACACCAATCTAGTTTTGATGTATAAGTCCCAGCAGGGACATTAGCGTTTTTAACATGCAATAATATGCCCTCGTTTTTGTTCCAACTAAGGGATTTTACTGGCTGTCCTTTGAACGTTGTATAAATATTGGTCTCATTGTTCAAGGGTTGTGGAGCCTGATCTGATTTATAAAAATACAAGTTAGCTGGCAGCTGGGTATTTTGATCCAGTGACTGAGTTTCAGGTAGATATTTCATGAAGGGAGTTTCTTGCTTTAGAGATAAGGTAGTGGCGTTTTTATCACGACGCTGATCGATAATGGTTGCAACTTCGTTAGGGCTGTTGGTTTCAGCCGTTCGATATTTAATCGTGTTCGTATCAAAAAATTCCAGTGGTTCAAAATTGATATTTTGGGGATACAAGATAATTCCATTGGAAATGTAGTTTAGTCTTAGTTCGTCGCCAAGCGTTTGATATGAGTTGTCGGAACTATCTACACCGATAAAGAAAGGCTTGGAGGAAAAATTCTGGTGATCAATAATACCTTGAGTAATTGTATTGATTTTTATTTTTTTGGTTGTGTTTGGATCGAATTTATTCAGTTGAATCTTAACTTTTTGAAAGTTATTAACTGCATTTAAAGTGAGACCAAAATCCTTTATTTCTTTATCATCAACGGTAATTTTACTAATTTGAGAAGTTAAATTTAAGTAGATAAAAAAATAGCTATTACTAAAATCGATATTACCGTTATTATCCAAATCAATTTCATATTGAATCTCATCACCGTTAGTGACCTTATTCAAAGTTTGCGTACCATTGTCATCACTGTTAAAAGATAGATTAGTAATGGAACTAGTTACTTTTACATCAGGATCAAGTCTTGGCAAAACTGTTAAAAGACCATCACTGGTGGTTAGTGTTTTATTTTTAAATTCGATAACGGCAAAGTATTTCTCGCCATTATTTTTTTCAGATAAAGTTTCAGTTGTATATTTAAACTGGTTGGAGTTGTAATTGCGGAGACCGACGATTTTGCCGCCCTCTCGTTTGAACCAAGAAACCTTGACATCCTCGTCATCACGGTCTTCTTGTTGATCAAATCCTTGGATGGTGAAAGTTGCTTTGGTCCCGGACCGAGCTTTTTGGTCATATAAACCACCACCAACGTTCATCAGTTTAGTCTTGGTAACAGTACTGCCATCGGAATTAATAGCTGTGGCTGTAATGAAAAAACTGCCTTCTTTGCCAGTCTTGGCAGTTACCTTACCATTATCATCGATCGTGGCCAGATCATCAGGACTAATACTCCAATTAACCGGCACAGTAGAATCAGATGGAACCAAGTGGGCACTTGCAAAGGCTTCGTTTTTGCCAAAGTTATTATTAGTGTTGTACAAGTAGTCAGTGTCGACATTAATATCACTAATAGCAGTTGCTTTTATTTCTTTCGGTAGGACATGTACAGTAGCGATTTCCGAGTAATTTTTTTTCAGAGAAAATGAAACCAGTGTACTTGTCGAAAATCTGAAAGCGATAAGTGCCAGTTTGTTCGGGCGGAAATTTTAAAGTTGCATCTTTATATTTCGAAATGATTTCAGGTGGTTGGTTTTCAAAAGACATGTACCAAGTGTGACTCAGCGGTTAAAAAGGATTTTCAATAACGCTGAATGATGGTCGAACTGAGCTTGTAGTGATTTGGACGTAGTCACCCAATGTGACATAGTAATCTGACCCGGGTTCAATATTGAAACCTCCGGTAGTCCAAAAGCCACGGTACTTGACTGGTCGAGGACTGGGGGCAGGGAAACTTGCTTGAGATGCAGCCGCTTTTATCACGGCACTATGAGCCAATAAAAGAATTAGAATAATGGCAATCGGGATGATTAGGTAATGAATTTTCGCTAATTTAAATTGCATTTTTAATCCCCCTTCAAGTTATCTATACCAATAATAAATAGTATATAGAAATTTAGAAAGTCGATAAAGCATTTTTTTTGAAAAAAAGTTATTGAATAATGAATAAAAATATTGATTATTAAAAATAAAATCACCTTTATTTAGCTATGAATTAGCCAAGTAAAAATATAAAGAGAATTTTACGACTAAAAAACCCTTCAACGATTTGGATTTCGTTGAAGGGTTTGATTAAACTGCTTCTTTATCAATCTGCAAAAGCAGGCAACATTTGGTTAAATACTTTCCGTAAAATTCCAATTAAGTGTGGCTTGATAGGAACCGCCCAATGTAAATTTGTTATTAACATAGAGCAGCAGACCGTCTTCTTCCATCCAACCGATCGAATTCAGCTCTTCTCCAGAGTTAGTTTCAGAAATTAAAACTGGTGCATTCAGTATATCGGTAAAGGAGCCATTTTCGTAATAACGCATTACCGCTTGAAGAGTTTCTCCATTTTCATTGATGAAATCAGTTACTTGTGAGACGTAAACTTTCAAAGCCGTTTTATCCCTTCTTTGATCTTCGACATTGACAATATTATTTGGCGAATTTAACTCGGCCGGGCGTTTTTGTAACAAATCTTGGTTACTAGGACCTACCCAACCATAATCAATATCAGCAATGTCAGTGGAAAAACTATCAATGGCATAATTGATTGTTTCTTGCACTCCTTCTTGACGATAAATTTGCTCATCTGAAGTGGAGCCATAAGCATAATTGGTGAAATTAAATTCCTCTGATGCAGAAATTCCAGCGACAGTTGTAAAGACATCGATTGCTGCAGTTTCTTGTTTACCGATAGTACCAATTTTAATGACTAAATTGTCGGTATTATTATCATCGTCATGAATGATACTGTAGTCTTCTTTTTCTACGGGTACACCATTTAATCTAACATCATTGACGATAGTTTTATTATGTAGTGGAATGACATAATTACCATCGATCAATTCGGCATCGGGACTCTTATTGTAAATATTGTCATGGTAGCTTATTTGATCACCGTTGACGACGTTATTCAAGAGGTTATCTGTATCATCGGAATGATTATAGGTAAGATTTTGAATCTTATTGGTAATCTCCAGTTCAGGCCCAGAAGGGATGACAGTTAGTAGTGCTTTGTTAGTAGTCAGTTTTTTACTAACACTTCCTGACTTCAATGTGATCACGGCCTGATAATAGGCACCGTCATCGTCCATAGTAGTCGGATTGGTTGTATAGAAGTCGTCTTTTCCAGAAGCAACTTGCGTACGCTTGGTAGAACCTGGTTCATATCGGTACCAAGCAATGGTAATTGTCCCCGTGTTCTCGTCGTCTCCATCACCACCGGTATTACCCATGAGGGTATAGGTAGCACTTTGACCAGACTTAACAGTTTGATCATCTAAACCACCACCAATTCTTACTTTGGCAGTGCCAGATACACTAGAGCCGTCATCATTGGTCATTGTACCAGTTACCGTTACGACACCATCTCGATCTTTCTTATTAGCCGTGATTAGACCGTCTTCATCAATTGTGGCTAAACTAGTATCGTCGATGGACCAGGAGATAACCCCGGTAGCGTTTTCAGGCGTTGGAACGGCATGAGCATAAGTCGTATTAGATATTTCATCACTCGTATTGTATAAATAGTCATCATCTGTTGTAACGTCCAGTTTAATCGCATTTACTTCTTCAGGGAGAGTATGTACCGCTGCGACCTCTGAATAAAGATGTCTTTTTATGGTCGGAATCGTATAGTATTGGGTATCTAGTTGATACCAAACGGTTCCCTCTTCGGTAGGCGTTATAGTTAAATTTTTCTTTTTACCGGAATCGCCCTTGGGAACTTCAGTCCAATTTTTTCCATCAGTAGTTTTCCACCATTGATAATGTGGCGTATCAAAAAGACCTAAAATAACAGCCCAAATTGACCGGCCAGCACTGGTTCGTAATGTGACCGGTTTGTTAACTACGGTGTATGAATTAGCATTAGGTTGTAAACCATAACCACTAGTCATCCAAATTCCAATGAATTTCTTGGGTGGTTTAGTTGGTTTGAATTGGGGGGTTACTTCAATATCTTCCTTAGTATCTTGAGCCTTTATCTCATCAGGTAATGAAGTTGAAAGGTTGAGTAAAATAATTGGGATTATAAGCAAAAGTAAGAATTTAAATGTTTTAATATATTTTCGATGTCGCAAAATTAGCACCTCCAATATCTTGGGACAAAACACATTATATCGGAGTATTAATATTATATTTGTTCAAAAAATATAAGAACATTTATGATAAAATGAAAGTTAATTTATGCACAAAGTATTAATTCTTAATTTTGTATACGGTAAGTAAACAAACTAACTATCAAAAGTGAGTATACGAAATGTCGATAGGAAATGTGACACAAAAAGTCCATCAAATCAATCGTTGACTTGATGGACTTTTTAATTAAATAGATGTGTAATTGTTCATTAATCGTGAACACACATAATGAATATCACAATTGCTTTTATTTGATATAGTAATAATTAATATTATTTAACAACTGGACGTAATGTATATGACATTATCAGTGAAACTATGGATGTGATCAATAATACATAAAAGCTTGTTCCAAAGGAGCCATTAGTTGTAACAGCCACTTGACCGGTAATTGCTGTCGAGTTAACGATGCCAGCGTAAAGTGCAGCATAGAGAGCGGCGTAAAGGATTGTTGGAAGCATGGTAAAGATTCTGACTAAACGAATGCTACCGCGTGATCTAAAGCAGGCTGCAATCAGAGCAATGACTGGTGACAAGAAACAGATCAATCGAATTGCTGAGAATCCATTGGTTATCCAGGTTGGCTGAGCCGCACCAAGATTAGCTGTATAGTTGGCTGCAGTTGCAATTGTACTGGAAAGAGAAACGCTGTTTAAGAATGGTCCACCAATGGTTGCAATAAAACCGATAATTGAAGCGGCGATGATGATTTTCTGACTAGTGGTTTTCTTATGACTAACAATTCTTTCGGCAGCAGCAGCTTTTTTATCGATTTTCCTCTGTTGATGCTTGGAAATTGTGGGTTCATTTTCTGATCTAGGAGCTTGAGTTTGATCATCAGTGTTATTTTTCTTCAAAGAAGTTTCATGCTTTAAGGCTTTGTTAGCACCTGTCTCATTGCCGTGGCCCAATTGTGAAAGTAAGAACCACAAGATGATGACGATTGCCAAAGCAATAAAACCATAATTCCTTTTGACTACTAAAAGAATTGCCGTGACGATTACAGCTAAAATGCTGATATAAGCGTTGTTTTTGGCAAACTTCAACATGTTATGTAAGAAGCCATCGTTAGGGTCAGTTTCTTGTGCCTCACGTTTTGCTTCGGCAGCTCTTTTTTCGCTTTCAGTTGGTTCGAAAGGATTTCCCATTGGCTCTTTGATAGGATCTTCAAAACTCTTATGAGGAGTAGTATTTTCAGTTCGTTCTGCTTTCTTATAAGGTTTTTGAGAGATAGGGTTAAAATCATTTTTACTATATATTTGTGTTTTATCATCTAAGGGTTCTTCTGATTTGGGTTGATTGAACGATGAATTGTTAGAATGATTTGAACTCGTATATGTTTTCATTGCTTCCTCTGGATCGGCTCGAGGGGTGAATGAAGACTTAGATTCATTAGTTGATGGTGTTGAAGTAGGGTGGTTGAATGAACCATATTCGCGCTTTTGTGCGGGTGCTTGTTGCAAGGGAGCTTTAGTTTGACTAGTTGGTTCTTCCTCATTTAGTTCATTTTCAATTTCAGATAATGACCGAATTTTATCATCATCTTTGACATTACTTGAATCTTCAGTTTTTTTATTTTTTAGGGCCCAACCACAGTTATCACAGAATTTTTGATCTGGGTCGACTTTATGCCCACAATTTGGACAAAACATTATTCGCATTCCTCCATTATGTTGACAAACCAAGTATACAAGACAACTCTTTCCATAGGAAGAGATTAAATGAAAGTTCACAGAAAGGTCACATGTTGTATATCCGAAACTCAATTATACAAAATTTTCTTAAAGTTTGCTAAAGAACACTAAGCAGCTTCCGAACTTAAATATAAAAAAGGACCCAATTCAAAATAAGAATTAGGTCCTCGTTGAGTTTAAACATGGTAATTATTCATCTGTTAATGAGTCACGTGGGTCCAATTTAGCTGCTCGTCTAGATGGAGCAAGAGCGGCCAGTAAACTAATAACGACACTGACTAAGATGCCAAAGATAAAGTTACCGGGTGAAATTGAGACGATTGTAGCTTTGAAAGCACCTTGAGCAATGGAATTAGCTCCCATTTGGGCTAACCAATCAAGAAAGATTCAGAAATAAACATATTCCGGATATCTTTCTTTCTGGCACCGATAGCTCGTAAGATACCGATTTCTTGCGTACGTTCGGAAACACTGATGTAAAGTACAACAATAATCATGATTGCTGAGACGATCAAGGAGATTCCGGCAATGGCTGCCAATACATCAAAGGCTAATCTCAAGTAAGTATTCAAGGAGTCAATAATGGCCCCAACACCGGTGATCGTGTAACGATTTTGTTTCTTATTATCGATCGTCGTCTTGTAAGACTTGATCTTAGTTTGAACATCTTTGACATTCAAAGTATTGTTAACTGTCAAAGTAACGAAGTTTGGTTGTAAATCAACGTTGCTTGATTTAGCCGCCGATTCTAAGGTGTTAAAACTAATAGCTGAAGAGCCCGAGGTGATGATTCCAGAAACTTTGAGATTCATCGTAATTTGGGTAGGCTGATTATTCTTATTCAGACTAGTAATGTACAACTTAACTGTCTTACCAACGATATCTTTGTAATTCTTCTTATCTAACTTTTGAGCATCCGATTTTAAGAGAATAATTTCATTGTTACCCGGTTTTTTACCTTGGGTAATATCATTAGTTTTTTCAGTAGCGTTCCAAGTTTGGAAAAATTGCATCGAAACGTTCTTGGTATTGTAATTAACCTTAGGCGATTGGGCAAAATAAGCCTTTTCAACCTTCTTAACATTTTTGATACCTTTTAAGCGGTCAATATCCGCATTAGTCATGTTGATACTGTTGGCGTCAGTATTGTCACGAGAGACGTTCTTGGTAACTTGAATAGCATCGGGATTGACCTGCTTAGCCATTTCTCCGTTGATGTAGCTAGTGATACCAGAACCCAAACCTAACATAAAAATAACGGAGAAGATACCAATTGCGGCACCAAGGATGATCAAAATATTGCGCCCCTTAGTGTAGCGCATGTGTTCCCAAGCTAAACGGAAAGTATCATTAAAACTTAAGTGAGTGATCTTTTTTTTGTCCGAAGTTTCATTGGGAATTGTGTAGGAATCACGCAGTTGCTCGTCGGAGTCAATCTTTCCATCTTGTAAATGGACCACTCTGGTACCATAGTCGGCAACCATTTGTGAGTGGGTAACGGCAATTACTAATTTTCCTTCTTTGGCAATGTTGTCGAGGATCTTGAGCACTTCCTCGGTATTTTGTGAATCAAGTGCTCCAGTCGGTTCATCTGCGATGATGATCTCAGGATCGTTCGCTAAAGCATGGGCGATAGCAACACGCTGTTTTTGACCACCGGATAATTGGTTGGGATGTTTCTCCAAATGTTCAGAAAGACCAACCTTAGCTAAAAGCGACTTAGCTCTATCGGTTCTTTCTGATCAAGAAAGAGCTGACATTTCCAACGGTACCATGACATTTTCGAGGATCGTCAAGTGGCTGATCAAATGAAAACTTTGAAAGACAAAGCCGACAGTGTGGCTACGATAATTGTCCAGAGCCTTATCTGAACCTTTTTTCAAAGATTGACCGTTGACGAGGACATCACCTTCAAATTGGGAATCCAAACCACCAATGGTGTTCAGCAGGGTAGTTTTACCGCCACCAGATTCACCGAGAATTGAGACGAATTCACCGCGGTCTAATTTTAGATTAATACCCTTTAAAACTGGAAATTCTTGTTTGTTTAACGTAAAAGATTTTTTTACGTCCTTTAGTTCCAGTAAGCTCATTTGTTTACCCCGTTCATATTTATTTGGTCCAAAGTATAAGCCTTATGCTACTAAGTGTAAAATGATTTCATTTTTGAAGGAAATTTATTGCTTAAAAAATTTTTCAAAAGACAAAAAAACCTCATACATTGGGAGGTGTATGAGGAAAACGATTGCTGGTTTTGTATTAGTCAAACTATAAGGTATGAAATGTTGCAAAGTGGTAATGGGCAAGGGGAAGCAGGTTAGATTTTGTAAGAGGTGAGGTTCGTTCCCCCTTGCTGAAATAATTATAGCGAAAAACAAATTAACTTTGCCAACCTAGTTTGATATAAATAGATATTAACGTCTTGATTATTCAGTATAAATAGCTTTGAGACGGGCTAATTTGGCTTTATCAATTCCAAGTGCTTTGTCCAAGTAGTTTTCAAAAGTTCCATAGTAATGGTCTATGGCCTCAAAGACTGAACTGATACTCTCTAAATCAGCCTTGGTCATATTCATTTGATTGACATCTTGATTGCCATCTTTATCGTTGAGAATCTTCGCGATTGTTTGGCGATTTTCGTACATCAAGTTGGTTAGCAGATAGTCCTTGGTAATCGTTTCATTATCCACTCCAATCGCCTTTAAAATCAGTAAAGCGCCGATACCAGTCCGATCTTTACCAGCGGCGCAGTGAAAGAGCAATGCTTGCTTATCTTGATCATTGTGTAAAAGTAAATCGAATAATAATTTATACGCTGCTTGACCGTGAGTATCTAAAACGACACTTTGATAAATCATTCCCAGATAATTAAAGCTTCCTTGGTTAATAATGCCGGCTAATTTGTCACCGTTACCTTTTAGTGGATAAACTGGGTCCGAATAGATCTTGTAAAAATCAGACGTCGTATCAGCCCAAGTTCGTTGTTCATCATTGGAACGAAAATCAACAACATATTTCAATCCGTAATTTTTAAGGTAGGCTAAAGATTTTCCTGTTAAATTACTTATATCCCCTGAACGTAAGAGTTTATTATATTTAATTGTCGTACCATCAGCAGTGGGATATCCGCCAAGTTCACGTAAATTTATTGCCCCTTCAAGATTTAGGATGCGTTTCATTTTTTCTCCTCCCCGAGTCGTTGCGTATTTTAGGTCATTAGAAGTAAAATAATATTAAGGTGATATATGGTGAAGAATAAACTTTCAATTATTATGACAGCTTATAATGTAGCTGATTATATTTCTAGCTCGATTGAATCAGTGATTGCTCAGACTAATGAGAATTTCAATCTGATCATTGTCGACGATTGCTCAACAGATCAAACCCAGAAGATAATCCGAACCTATGAAAAAAAGTATGATTGGATATCTGTTGTTTGCCATCAAGAAAATTTAGGAGTTTCAGCAGCTAGAAATACTGGACTCGCAAAAGCAAGTGGTGAATTTGTAACCTTTATTGATGGAGACGATTGGGTGGAACCTAATTACGTCGACCACTTTTTGACAACTTTTAAAGATAAAGATGTCGATATGGTTACTTGTGGATTTTTCAATCAAACAGAGACTGGCAAAACTAAAAACAAAGTTGTTAAACGTCAATCATCGATTGTTGGAAGAGATGAAGTCGTCAAACAGATCATTAAGATGACCGGTTCAGTGATGGGCTATACATGGAACAAAGCCTATATACGCTCCATCATTCAAGACAATGACTTATCATTTCAGACCGACTTGGATTTGATGGAAGATCAAGTTTTCAATGTTGAGTATGCGACACTAGCACGTAAGTTTTACATTGACAACGTTCCACTGTATCATTATATTTCTCGCAAGGGCAGTATTACGCAGAAGTTTGCAATGGAAAATGTTCGTGATGTCGGTGTAGCTAGAATGAAAGTTTACAAGACTATTCGAGATAGTTCTCGAAATGAAAAAGATTAGATTTTGTATATATTAATGAGGGTGGGTCTGGTTGTAAAACCAGGCTCTTTTTTTGATGTGCAATGGTGGATGTGGATAGCTGGTTCACTGCCGGCTTCCGTTCGGCTCTGAGGGGTCTGGAACGCCATGGGCATCGCTTTGAACCAATTGAAGTACGCAATTGTTTCAAAGTCGAGCCTTGTTCTAAGTGTGCTTCGCCCACTAAGAACAATTTCATGGCTTAGACCCCTCAGAGCTCTCACTACAGCCTGGGGTGTTAAAACATGTTGGGATAACTCTCAAGTGAATAAGTTCAAGAACTAATGCTAGTTCAAAGGCTAAAGATAAGGGTCAAAAGATTGGATTCTTAAAGAAACTGATGTCTTTTGGCGTTTATGAATATTGATGTATGTAAACATGGGTTAATATATCATAGTGTGATTTTAGAGTGTGTAAATATTAGTTTAATATTTTTCCCTGTTCTTGGTCTTTTGTCCTTAAGCACCAAGGCTTTTCCAGCTTCCACTCCGACCAAGCAAAATAAGGAGTGTAGGATTCCTATAAATATCACTAACAAATAAACTATGCAGTAACCCTAGTCAGGAGCGGAAGTTCTGGGGGATATCAGTGGTGAAATTTTACTTAATTGGCGTCCTTTGCCAATTTAGTAAAAGGACGAGCTTGAAGACAAGCGGTTTTCTTGGCTCCAAGTCGGCCCACCACGTTCCATATCCCCCAGAACTGGAGCGGATGACGGCAGTGAACCAAAACCACTGCAATATTAAAACCTATTGTTAAGAATAACATTGAACCCCATAGTTTTGCTTTCAAAAAATAACTGAAAAACATATCAAAATTTTGCTATAATTGGGTCATCTTGGGGAGTTGCAGGCGATACCCATTAAAGATTGCCGTTGATGTGAAAGGAATTCCTATGAGAATAAACGTTTTACAACATACTCCTAATGAAAGACCAGGAATGATTCAGGATTGGTCTCAAAAAAATGGCTATGAAATGTATATCTATCATCCCTATCAATTTGGACACCTACCAACTGCTGACCAAACAGATATGTTGGTGATTTTAGGCGGTCCTATGAGTCCGAATGACGATTTTGCTTGGATCGAACAAGAACGTGTCTTGATCCAACAATTGATGGCCGCAGATAAGCCAATTTTTGGTGTCTGTTTTGGAGCACAACAGGTCGTGAAAACTTTGGGCTATCAAATTTCTAAAGCACCAGCTAAGGAGGTTGGTTTCGCACCGGTTTATCGTCGGGATGTGAAATTTTTGAATATTCCTGAAGAGTTGAATGTCTTACATTGGCATGAAGAAATGTTTGAAATACCTAAAGAGGCTCAATTATTGTTTTCTAGCGATGCCGTTGAAAATCAAGGTTTTATTTTGAATCACCGAGTGGTCGGCTTGCAATTTCATTTGGAACCTAAGCCCGACAATGTGCGTGAGATGGTAGTGAACGATTTTTCGTATCTGGAAGGTTCGGTTTTGCATCAGAGCCAATCAGACATCTTACAGGCCAAGATTTCTGATGATAACAAACAGACGCTCTATAAGTTGTTAGACTACATTAGTCAAAGAACCAAATCATAAAAAAAGCACTGTAATAAGCAATTTCAAACCGTTAAAAAATTAGTTAACGATTGATTGCTATTACAATGCTTTTTTTACTTTGTGAGAATTTCTGAGATTTGTTGTTTTGCCTTTTCAGCTGTCCAATGTCCATTATTGGCGTTTGAATAATGATACATAGTAGCAACTGGACGTTTTGCAAATTTTTCTAATGGTTTATAAGTTTTGCCACCTAAAGCGATCAAGACGGCATCTTCGGGAATACCTAATTCATCTAGATGTTTTTCCAAGGCAGCGACATTTTTTTGATCAAGCTCAACGTTTGTACTGTCACTTTCAATCACTGTTGAAAGATCGGTCATAAATGTCCCCCATAAATCAGTGTTATATAGAGCAGCTGCCAAACGATAATCAGCACTCTTCTTTTGACCATGGAAGTTTAAGAACGATTCAGTAGATTGATTGGCTGCGGCATTGCCAGGATTCATACCGACGATAACAGCCTTTGTTTGTTGTAAATAATCTTCCAGATTTGCGGGTAGCATCTCACTTGGAAAATGATTTTCTTGATAGGAATCTTTGAATAAGTCCTCAATCGTCTTTGCGTCTTTACCGGATAAATCTCCAGCAGGAATATTCCAGAATGCCCAACTGTCGACTGAAGTAAATTTTGAATCTGCCATAATTTAGTAACCCTCCAATATTTTTTGTAAATAAATTATTTAACAAGGTCACTTTAAGCCTTGGTACTGTCACTATGTGTCATTCTGAGATTGCAGTTAACTTTTTTTGAAAAAATATACAAAAACCTTATTAAATAAGCATTTTCAATATTTTTTTTAGTATATAATTGTGTAATCGGGAAATTTAATGAAGGGAAAATGTCTTCGGGGGTGTCAAAATGGACGAAGTCGATCAAAGAAAGTTACCTAAAAGCTTGATTCGGATAATTGATATTATAATGCGACTTTTACAAGGTGAAAAAATCAATTCTGAGACGGTTGCTAATTTATACGGCGTCAATAAACGAACAATTTATCGAGACTTGCAAGTTATTCGTGAAAATTCCATCTTTAACTCTAATTATCAGATGCAGTTTGATCCAAAGCAGAAGATTCATTTTGTAGTCAATGAAGGCAAGATCAGTACTAAGGAAGTTTTGACAATAAGTCAAATTGTTAGAGGATCGCGAGCTTTATCAAAAGCTGAACTGACCAAAGTGATCAAACACTTACAAGAGTTAGTTGACGCCAAGGATCAGCCCAAAATCGAAAAATTGTTGAATCGGGAATATCTACCGTTCAAAACTAACGGACATCTTTTGGAATATATTGACGACTTTACGAGATTTGTCGAATCCCAGACGCAAGTGGAGTTCACTTATCAGGGAAGTCGACCTAATAGTGATACGAAGAAGGTTCGCCGTGCTGTTCCCATGAGTCTCTACTTTGCGGATTTTTATTTTTACGTCACGATGTTTTCTGAAGAAAAAGGAGCTCGAGTCTATCGATTGGACCGAATCCTTTCTTACACTTCACTCAAAAAAGCAGTTAATGTTCCGAGGATAAATTGGCAAGATGGAGCATCTGTTAGAAACTTCACCTACTTGTTAAATGGGGGACCTAAGAGTTATTTTAAGCTTCAATATAAGGCCTATCCTTGGACGGCTTTGGACAAGTTGCCAAATTCTCGAGTCGTTAGTCATGAGGCTGATGGGAGCGTCATAATTGAGGGCTATATGTATACTCAAGGATTGAAACATTGGGTCTTAGGTCAAGGGACTTTTGTCAAAGTTATCGAGCCACATTCTTTAATTGAGGAAGTAAAACAAGAATTACAGGCTTCATTAGATCAATACAAAAACTAGGGGGTTCAACACTAATGCGCAATCAGATCTATATTCGTTTTAGTGCCATTTTTTTCATCTTTTTTCTAGGTTGGGCGCTAACTTACACCATGATTACCATTTGGTTTGGTCAGGTGTTACATCTAAGCGGTGCTGGAATTGGGACGCTATTTAGTATCAATGCGATTTTTACGATGACGTTGCAATTTTTATATGGATATTTATTAGATAAATTTGGGACACGTAAAAATATTTTGATTTATTTAGGCGGAGTTTTATTATTAACCGGGCCCTTTTTCATTTATGTCTATAAACCTTTATTACAAACTAATTTTTTACTCGGTGGTATTTTAGGCGGTATCTTTTTAGGTGGAAGTTATTTAGCTTCCATGGGGGCAGTTGAATCTTATGTTGAAAAAATCAGTCGCAAATATGACTTTGAGTATGGAAAGGTCAGAATGTGGGGTTCATTAGGAACTGCCATTGGTGCTTTTTTTGCGGGACATATTTTTAATTTTAACCCCAATTTTAATTTCTGGATTGGAACGATTGCTGCAGCGTTTGTTCTCTTGATTCTATTCTCAACCAGAATCGATGTGACTGAAATAGAAATCAAGGATTCAAAGACGGTCAAAGTGCGTGATATTTTTGAGCTGATTAAATTGAAGAACTTTTGGATATTTGTCTTCTTTATTTTAGGAGTTGCATCAATGAATACCATTTATGATCAGCAGTTTCCTCGCTTTTTTGCACAACAATTTGCGACCGTAGTGCAAGGGAACCAAATGTACGGTTACTTAAATTCGGCACAAACATTTTTGGAAGTCGGAATGATGTTTTTGGCACCAATGATTGTTAATAAAATTGGTGTCCGTACGTCGATGCTTTTGGTGGGGGCAATCTTTGCAGTTAGAATCGTTTTAACTGGCTTAGCCGCTGGTCCAATTCTTATTTCCATCGTCAAACTATGGATTTGCCTTTGATGTATATTGCCATTTTTAAATATATTCATTTGAACTTTGAAACTAGATTATCTTCAATTCTTTATTTAGTTGGTTTTCAGTTCATGTCACAGTTTGGCGTGATTATGTTCTCACGTATGACAGGAAGAATGTATGACTTATTGGGATATCAAACGACTTATTTGTATTTAGGCATTATTGTCAGTTTATTTGTGGTAATAGCATTTTTTACCTTGAATAAGGATTCTGAAGCCTTGAATAAATAATCATTATTTAATGAAGTATCCTTTGATTCATTTTCGAATCAAAGGATATTTTTTTGTGGTTTATTTGAAAAAAATTCGAATCGACTCCATAACGACATAATGTGTCGCTCCAACATGCTAATCTGAAAAACGTAAAGAGAGTTTAGGGTTTTAGAACGTGATTGGGGTTGAAAATAGATGAATAGTACTGAACGAATTGTTGATGTTTTATTGAGACTTTTAAATGGTGAAAAAGTTTTTTTAGATGATATGGAGTCAAATTATGGTGTGTCTGATCGAACTAGCAGACGTGACTTGACAACTATCAAAGCAAATAAAAATTTTTCTAAAAGGTACATTTTGAATTATCGAGGGTCGACTAAAGAGTATTTTGTGACAAATAAGGAATCTCTCACTAGCCACGAAACTCTGGCGATACTAAATATTTTGATCAGCAGTAAAGCTTTGGGAGCTATGGAGCTGGAGACAATAATTAGTAAACTTTTGAAGTCGATGAATTCAGAAGAACAAATGAAGGTTAAAAAGTTGTTAGCCATTACACCTGAAAATTATGTTTCTGCAGCTGAAAAAGCTATGATATTGCCAATCGGTAAATTTTCTGATTTGATCATCGAGCAGAAAGAAATTTATTTTGACTATGATGATGGAGTATCCAAGCCGTTGAAAAGAAAAGATGGCCTGCCTTTAGGTCTATATTTCAATGCAGGTCATTTTTATATTTTGATGTATCTAGTTAAGGAGCAAACGAATGTATCATATAAGTTGGAAGGGTTTAAGAAGATTATTGTACAAAGAAATTCCATCAAGTTAAACCAAGATATTGATGTTAGTCGAATTATCCAAGCAGAGCAAAAGTAAATAATTATCGAAAGCAGGAGTGGAAATGACGGAAAAACAACTTGATCTTTATCCATATATTGATGCCGATGACTTAGATGTTAATGTTCTTTATTATCGAACCAGTCCAGTTGAGCCGATAGAAAAGGACTCTACTGCGACGTTATTTTCAGATGAACGGCGACGCTTGACAGAGAGCGAAGATAGATTCCAATTATACAATCAGTCTGGCGAATTATATGTTGATAAGGTATCATTCGATGAACTCTTTGAAAAAATAATTGAGATTCGAGAAAATGGACTTCCAGAAATTGACGATAACGATGAAGACATCAATCAAGATTTGATTATGAAGTTGGTGGATGATCTTGCGGCAAAAGGAATCACCGTTTGGGGAAACAATCAAGGTGGTTACGATAGTTGGGATGTTTTAGATGATATATTATTAAGTAATGCGGTTTCCGATCACCAGAAAACAGGACAAAAGCAACTAACTACTGTAGTAGCGGCTGACGGTCGAACTTATAAGATCGATTTTGGCGATCATCAAACATTAGTCCGAAATCCACAAAAGTCCAATCTATCCGACCATGATTATAGTGATTACTATGAAGTAAGAGACGCAAACGGATCAATAATGGTCAGTGAAGTCCCATTGCGTAGCTTGGCATTAGTTTTGTTAGCGATTGATCATGATTTTTCATCTCAACAAGTTAAGCAAGAGTTCTTGTGGCCTAGATTATCCGCTAATCAAGTGGGCGATTCGAGACTAGTTTGGGAACGAAATTTCAGTTCAGATATGAAGCAAATCAAAACTATCCAAGACTTGAATCAAATTAAAAGTTTGACGATCGTTGAAGATCAAGATCATATGATTGAAAAATATCGTTTTGTTGATCAGACAGAGAGATGGATCGGAAAAATTGCTTTTCCAGCTGACGATTTATTGGCGGTCTTTGATAATTTGTATTATGACATGCGAGTCGATTCCAAAGATGTCGGCAAGTCTTTGTCAGACTTTATAATAGATCTTGGCAAAAAGAATAATTTGATGATATTCAGACAACAGCAAACCTTACTCAATATTAGAAACGTCAAGCGCCTCTTGGTCAATCCTGATGGCAGTTATGACCTTGGCATATCTAAAAATCCTGAAGATTCGAAAGTAAATTTTGTGACGAATACTTTTGCTTTGGTTGACCAAGATTCTAGACTTCCATACAAAGATAATTTATCAATCGAGATGTTGGTAGCTTATCTTTGGCGAAAAGCTGATAAATAAAAAAACAAGGACAGCAAAAATTGCCGTTCTTGTTTTACTTTTTAATAATCAAATTTTTTTCTTTAAGTGATAAGGAATAACGCTTTTATCATCATCTTTAACTGCCGATTTTTCATCTTTAGCAAAGTAAACGGCAAAACTCTTGTTGTCACTGACATCTTGAGCAATGATGAGGGATGATTCATAAGGATCTTTTGCTTTATAAATTTGTGCTCCACGGACTGCTTCACCGTAATCTCTTGAATTAGCAATTGCGTCGCCCGGGTTAAAAAATACCATTTCGTCCATAAGTAACACATCCTTTCTCTTTATTACTATTATACCTTTTTAAGAGTAAATAGCGCAGTTATCGTCCTTCTTTAATAAAGCTAAGAAATTAGATATACTGTGCATATTGGAGGGTAAAAATATGACGGATGTTGAACAATATATTAAAGATAATATCTTTGGAAAGCCGCAATTAAAGCCTGACGAAAAGAAAAAATTTCTCGGTAACTTTGCGGAACGGGTTGCAATCGCTCTAACAGTCTCCCAGCTAAAGAATGAGGCTAATCAAGCGACTGTTGAAAGCGTTATGAAAAAATATCCACAGTATCATCTGTATTTAAATGGAAAAATTGATTCATATATACTGGATAATTACCTTCGTTTGAGTGTAAAATTAAAGTATAAGTTTACAATAGTTTCACAATCGGGAATGCGGAATCGGGACCAGAAGATGACAGATAATGATATGGGCCTGGTGATCGCAAACGAGGGTAAACCTGTTGATAGACCAGTGCTTATATAAATTTGGAGGACAATATGTCTAATAACGCATTAGATAAAATTGCTTTGCTTTCTTTAAATGGTAATAAACCATTAGCCAAAAGAATTTCGGATTACATGGGAATTCCTTTATTGGATGCCTCGGTCTCACACTTCAGTGATGGGGAGATCAACATTCAAATTAACGAGAGTATCCGTGGACGCGATGTTTACATTATTCATTCCGTTTCAGATCCCGTTAACGATAATTTCATGGAATTGATGATTGCCGTTGACGCTTTAAGACGTGCCAGTGCTGATAAGATCACTTGCGTCTTGCCATACTTTGCCTATACTCGTTCAGATAGAAAATCTCGTTCCAGAGAACCTATCTCAGCTAAACTATTTGCCAACATGGTAGAAATGGGTAGCGTTGATCGAGTAATTGCACTTGATATGCATGCTGATCAAATTCAAGGTTTCTTTGATATTCCAGTTGACCATTTGCGTGCCATGCCTATCTTTGCCAGCTACTTTGAAAAGAAGATCAAGAATCCAGATGATTTTGTCTTCGTAGCACCAGACCACAATTCAACTAAACGAGCTCGTTCACTTGCAGAAGTCTTTGGTTCACAAATTGCTATTGTTGACCAAAGATCGACCGAAGATGAGGATGTTGTGCCAGATATTATCGGTGATGTCGATGGTAAGCAATGTGTTATTGTCGATGACTTGATCGATACAGGTACTAGAATGATCAATAGTGCCAAGGCAGTTAAAGTTGCCGGTGCTAAAACAATCTCTGCTGCAGCAACGCACCCAATTTTTTCAAAGAACGCTGCTAAGAAATTAGAAGATTCAATTTTGATGGAAGTTTTAGTTTCTGATTCGATTGTTGTTCCTGATGACTGTCGTTTTGATAAATTAAAGATTTTGTCAGTCACAGATCTTCTCGGCGATGCTATTCGAATGACAGAAGCAAATGAATCAATCGACTCATTGTTTGAAGTTCGTGAGAGCTTTACAGAGATCAAATAAAGTTTTGATTAACACAGATTGCGGAAGAAAGATACTTTTGATAAAGAGTATCTTCCTTCCGTTTTTATTTGCTTAAGTTCCAACTGGTATTCAGAGTCAAAAGTAAATTTATAAAAAAAACTTGACTAAAATAATAGTAAGCGCTAACACATTGTAAGTAAACAAAAAGCGTGTTACTGATTCGATCAGGCATAAACCTACTAATTTGAGATACACTATAAGTGTGTAGTCAATTAGTAGGTATTTTTTTTGGAGGGTAAATTATTGAAATTTGTTAAGAATTATAATAATAATGCAGCCCTTGTAGTCGATGATGAAAACGTTGAGTGGATAATTGTTGGTAAGGGCATTGGTTTTGGTAAAAAAAAGGGTGATTTGGTGGACGCATCAAAGATCTCACAAAAATTCAAATCTGAAAATACTAAAGATGTGGATACTTTAGATCAATATGATGAATCAATTATCAATGTGACCTCTGATATTGTTAGTGATGTTGAAAAATTTCTGAACGTTAAATTCAGTGATTATCAATATTTAATATTGGCTGATCACATCAATTATGCCTATGAACGAGCCATAGAACACATTGAGTTTACAGACAGAGCAGTTAGTTGGGAAGTAAAAAAATTATTTCCAAAAGAATATGAAGCTTCCAACCGCGCCTTGGAAATTCTTTTACAGGATCTAGGTGTGATGTTTCCCAAGGGTGAATTGGTTTTTCTTACATATCATTTTGTTAATTTGGAAAATGAGAAAGAGAGTCTTCAAGATACCATTCAAATTTCAAAAATGATTGCGGATATTATCAATATCATTCAGTTGAGTTACCATATGACTTTAGATGATGAGTCGTTTAACTATAGTCGGTTGGTTTCACATTTAAGGTACTTCTTGATTAGGAAAATCAAGTCGGAACATTCAACTGATGAACAGTTGGATCCTAGTCTTTTGAAATTAATGATTTTAAAATATCCTGAAGAAAATAAAACTGTTCAAAAGATTGCGATATATTTACGAAATACTAAAGGATGGGTTCTTTCCCAAAATGATCAAGTATATTTGATCTTGCATGTTTGGCGAGTGACTCATCGAGAATGAAATAAATTAAAAAGCGTGTTACTGTTCGGCAGGCATAAGCTCAAGATTTATATCACTTTTTGGAGTGGTGTAATGTCTTGAGCTTTTTTGTTGGAAAAGGAGGATATTATGACGAAAGATTATACTAGTTTGGCTACAAAAATAGTTAAACTTGTTGGTGGCAAGGAAAACGTTATTAGCGTTGTTCATTGTGCAACTAGATTACGGTTTAAATTAAAGAATGAAAAAAAGGCCAATACTGAAGAACTAAAGGATACAGATGGTGTTGTGACTGTTGTTCAAAGCGGTGGACAATATCAGGTAGTTATCGGAAATGAAGTTGCTGATGTTTACGATAAGGTAATCAAAGTTGGTGGCTTTGCCGACGGAGGAGTTGTCCCCGATGATTATGAAGAATCTGACAAAAATATGAGTCTGTTAGATAAATTCATTGACTTGATCTCTGGCATTTTTGCACCAGCACTGGGAATTTTGGCAGCGACAGGGATGATTAAAGGTTTAGCCACGATTTTATTGACAGCAGGATTAATCACTAAAACCTCTGGTACATACGTAATTTTATATGCAATTGGTGATTCATTCTTCTACTTTTTACCAGTTGTATTAGGATTTTCCGCTTCTAAAAAATTTAGAGTTGATCCATTTATTGGGATGACGATTGGTGCTTCACTAGTTTACCCAACGATTGTTGCATTAAATCCAACGGCAGTAACTGGAAAACCGCTATTCACACTATTTTCTGGGTCAATGCTTGCTTCCCCAATTCACATTACTTTCTTAAAAATACCAGTAATTATGATGAATTATACTTCTTCGGTTATTCCAATTATTGTAGCAGTTTGGATTGCCGCTAAAGTGGAAAGATATTTTAAGAAGATAGTTCCAAGTGTTGTAAAAACTTTCTTAGTACCATTCTTTACATTACTTGTTGTCGTACCATTGACACTGCTAGTAGTTGGACCTATTACTTCATGGATTAGTGATGCTTTAGCTGCTGGTGCTTCAGCTTTATATGGACTCAGTCCTATCATTACAGGTGCTGTACTTGGTGGTTTGTGGCAAGTACTTGTTATTTTTGGCCTACATTGGGGCTTGGTTCCACTACAAATGCTCAATCTGCAAAATTTACATAGTGATCCCATTTTAGTTTTGACGATTGGTGCTTCATTTGCTCAAATCGGCGCTGTTTTAGCTGTTATTTTAAAAGTAAAGAACAAGAAAATTAAAGGATTAGGTTGGTCCGCCTTCTTGTCAGGGATTTTTGGTATTACTGAACCAGCTATTTACGGTATTACACTTCCTCGTAAAAAAGTGTTTGCCATGAGTTGTATTGGTGCCGCCATTGGCGGTGCTATCTTAGGACTATTTGGTACCAGATATTATATGACTGGGGGCTTAGGAGTATTTACATTACCTAGTTTGATTGGTCCTAAAGGAATCGATATGGGATTCTATGGAGCATTAATTGCATTTGCAGTTTCATTTATTTCAGGATTGGTTTTATCTTTGATGTTTGGATTTAGTAAAGAAGATCTCAAAGAAGAAAATAAAATCACTGAAACTACTACAAATTCTGATTCTGAACTTGCAACTGCTATGGTAAGCGCTGGTACAAGCAATACAACTAGTGCACCGGAAACAGTTGAAAAAGAACCTGTCGAACCAGAAACAATCCTCAGCCCAATTAAAGGTGTCACCGTACCTTTGAGTGATGTAAAAGATGAAGTTTTTGCTTCGGAATCGCTTGGTAAAGGGGTGGCTATTCTACCCGATGAAGGAAAAGTTTATTCACCAGTTGATGGTAAAGTAACTGTTGTCTTCCCAACTAAACATGCTATTGGTATTAATTCAGACAATGGAGCTGAATTATTGATCCATATCGGTATGGATACGGTTCAATTGGAAGGTAAAGGTTTTACCAGTCATGTGGAACAGAATCAAATGGTTCATAAAGGTGATTTATTGATGGAATTTGATGTCGATGGCATTACTAGCCAGGGATATGATGTAACGACACCTATTATCATCACGAATACTAAGAATTATAATAAAGTAGACATAGTCGCTAGTGGTCAAGTAAATCACGGTGACGAAGTTATTAAATTATCATAAGGCTATTAAAAAATTAAAGGGTAAAGGAGCAATTAAAATGACAGAATTTCCAAAGAACTTTTTATGGGGTGGCGCTACAGCCGCTAATCAATACGAAGGGGCCTGGAATGTTGATGGTAAAGGAATTAGTACCGCTGACCTATTGTTAGGTGGAACTTATGACAAGCCACGTATCTTTACTAAAGAAGTAAAAGATGGAGCCTATTATCCATCTCACGAAGGCAGTGATTTTTATCACCACTATCAAGAGGATATCAAGCTATTGGCAGGCATGGGCTATAAGACATATCGGATGTCGGTTGCTTGGACGAGAATCTTTCCTAATGGAGACGATGCCACACCTAATCAAAAAGGACTAGATTTTTATCGTCATGTTTTTGAAGAATGTCATAAATATGGTATCGAACCACTAGTTACGATCTCACATTATGAAATGCCTTATCATTTAACAGAAGCCTATGGTGGCTGGGGTAGTCGTAAGGTCATCGACTTTTATGTTAAATATGCTCAAACACTCTTTAATGAATATAAGGGCTTGGTCAAATATTGGTTAACGTTTAACGAAATCAATATTGGTATGATGTTTGGTGGTTACATGTCACTAGGCTTGCCGATTAAAGATGGGGCAGCTCCTTTTAATCCCAACATGTCTGACGAAGATATTCAAAATAATCTTCAAGGATTACACCACCAATTCGTAGCCAGCGCTTTAGCAGTTAAAATTGGTCACAAGATTGATTCAAACAATATGATTGGCTGTATGATTGCCGGTAATGTCAATTATCCTTTAACTTCAAATCCTGATGATGTCTTGAAAGCTCAATTGGCTAATGAAATCAATAATTATTACTGTGGCGATGTCCAAGTTCGTGGGGCTTATCCTCATTTTGCACAACGCTTCTGGAATGAGCATAACGTTAAACTAAACATTACCGCAGAAGATTCAGAAGTTTTAAAAGAAGGTACTGTTGATTACTATACTTTCAGTTACTATTCATCTAACGCCTTGACTACCGATGAATCAAAAGGTTCAGCTGCTGGTAATTTTTCAACGGGAGTTAAAAATCCTTACTTGAAATACAGCGAATGGGGCTGGGCAATGGATCCAAAAGGCCTCCGTTGGTATCTAAATGATGTTTATGGACGCTATGGTATTCCAGTGATGGTAGTTGAAAATGGCTTGGGAGCTCGAGATAAAGTCGAAACCGATGGTTCAATCAATGATGATTACCGCATCGAGTATCTCAAAGGTCACATTGAACAAATGAAAGAAGCTATCAAAGATGGTGTTGATTTGATCGGTTACACGCCTTGGGGTTGTATTGATTTAGTTTCTGCCGGTACTGGCCAAATGGCAAAGCGTTACGGTTTCGTCTATGTTGATCGTGATGATGAGCAAAAAGGTGACTTCAGCCGTACGCCAAAGAAGAGTTATTATTGGTACAAACAAGTTATCGAATCAAACGGTGAAAACATTCAAAATAATTAATTAGAAAATTAGATATCACTTAATTCACAACTAAAAATAGTCCTAGTTAACCATCGAAAAATGGCTTACTAGGACTATTTGGATACAAAGATTTTAGTTAAATTAGAGTTGCGTTTCCAACTTCTTGTTATTTTTGACAACGTATTCATTTTTATTTTGGAGATTGGGTAAGATCTTGTTACGTAACTGGTTATTTTCAAAGACGATTTCGTCATAAGGGTGTGTTTTTAAGTAACGGGTCACGCACTTAGTAAAATAATTAAATGTTGCCAAGTCACGTTGGAATGGTTTCTTGTGGAACTTTTCAAATAGTTGGTTGAGAAGATTGTCAACAAGTTTGATATGCTTAGGAATCTCAATTGATTGAGTATTGGCAGTGTACCAAATCTTTTGGCGACCAGGCGTGAAGATGATTTCAGCATCATTAACGTAGGGAATCTTGTTGATATCCAGAGCTACGGCAATTACTTTTTTTGACATGAAAAAGACTCCTTTCATTTACTGTAAAATCATCATATCATAAGAAGATTTATAGAATTTAAAGAATGCTTGATGTTTTTGTGAACTTGTCAAAGGAATATTATTAAACCAATTTTTTTAAATGCTGGACAATTTGTAAAATGATACTGACAAATTCATAAGCTTGAAAATTGCATCAATCGAATTAAGCTTTCATAATTGAAGTGAAATCTCAAAGCTGAGAGGTAGATCTTTATGAAAGAAAATGTCCCGAAAATAACGTTACGAGTTGCAATCATTGTTTTGGTGATATTATCCGTTTTATTCTATTCATTGAATCAACCCAATGCTATCTTAGCAATGTTTGCGGTGGTGGTCTTATCCGTCATCTATTTAGGCGGCATGGAAAAGAATCACGAAAAAGCTATGCACCATCGACGCCATTCGGAGTAAAAGGTTCCCCAGTTGCATTAAGAGCTTGATAAAAGTAGACTGAAGTTGATTAAGGGGTGATTGTATGCGACAGATGGTAAAAATGTTGATAGTAGTTCTGGTGGCGGCCTTAATAGTCGCAATTATTTCAACTTTGAAACTCAATGGAATCGTACAGAGTGTTATCTATGCGGTTTTGATTGGGTTGGTCGTCTATGCAATTGACCTTATTTTACGATTAGATAAATAAATACCCATTTTTGATTCCATTCAAAAAGCCCGCTGATTTCTAAATTTAGAATCAGGGGGCTCTTTTAAAAAATTTATTTCCAATTGATTCTTGAGAAGACTCGTCGACCTAAGACTTCACGCATAAACATAAATAATGGCCAAGCAATCAATGACAAAGCAACGTATAAATAAGCGTAATGCCAGTCTAAAATGCTCTGTAATCCAAAGGTATTACCACTGAAAATGAAGGTAATGATGAATAGCACAATTGAGAGAGCAATCATGACTTTTTTGCGGGTAATCAAAGGATTACTGATGGATATTAACGCACAATAACCGATGATACCGATAGTAAAGACTGATAGAGTAGAAGTTGTGTTGTAGTTGAAATTGAAATGATTTCCCAGGATTGAGATTGCCATGATCAGTAAAATATTGCAGATTGCTGATGGTAAGGCGACTTCCATAACGTTGCGCATGAAACGACCAGCTGGTGGAGTGTAGTTAGGTTCCAAAGCGAGTATGAAAGTTGGTATTCCAACGGTCAAGGCATTGATTGGTGTCAATTGTGATGGCTGGAAAGGATAACCGGTTCCTAAAACGATAAAGATGATTGATAAAACCACCGAGTAGATCGTCTTGATTAGAAATAATGAGGCCACGCGCTCAACGTTATTGATAACTCGACGACCTTCATTGAGCATAAAAATCATTGAATCGAAGTTGCGATTCAAAAGCACAAAGTCGGCCGTTGCCTCAGCCGCATCACTTTCACCCGCAATGGCAACGCTACAGTCTGATTGACGCATAGCTAAAACGTCGTTGACGCCATCACCGGTCATACCAACTGTCAAACCATTGTCTTGCATAGCCTTGATCAAATCGGCTTTTTGAGCAGGACGTACACGGCCAAAAATCTTATATTTTTTGACTAGATCGTGATAGTCTGTTTCATCAGAGATAGTACCCATGTCAACGTAGTCATGACCTGAAGAAATTCCGGCTTGGACGGCTACGTTAGCAACAGTGACGGGGTTATCACCCGAAATAATTCGCAATTTTATACCTTGATTCTTCAAGTAACTAAAAGTATCCGGAGCTTGTTTACGAACTTCGTCAGAGATCAATAGTAGTCCTTGAAGTTTTTCATCAGCTAACACAGCAATGACACGAAAGCCTTCTTGAGCAGCCGTTTCAACGGTCTGTTTGACCTCTGTAGTCGGATTCTCAATGATAAATTCAGGAGCACCCATGATATAGCGGGTATTGTCGGTGGCAATAAAACCAGAATACTTTGTTTCCGATGAAAATGGTATGACTTCCTTGATATCTTTTTGTAACGGCGCAACACCTAAGTTTTTGACCGCCAAAGCAGTGGCATTGGTTTCTTTAGTAGCGTCAACGATTTTTTGAGCGATGGCTTGGACGTTACTTTCTGAAGTTTGATAAGCCACAGTTTTTTTGATAGTCAATTTACCAGTGGTGATTGTACCCGTTTTGTCGAGGCATAAAACGTCGACGCGGGCTAAGGTCTCAATAGCGCTTAGTGAACGGACGAGGATCTGCCGTTTAGTTAAATTATAGGCACCAGTTGCTAGAGCAACAGAAGTCAAGAGTACTAGACCTTCGGGAATCATCCCAATCACAGAAGCGGAAGTTCCTAAAATGGCTTTGGAAATATCGCCATTTTTTAGAAATGAACGAAAGAATAAAAGAAGTCCGACGGGAATAATTGTGTATGTTAAAATCTTAATAATATTGTTAATGATTTTCATTAGGACACTGACGTTGCGTTTTTCTTTGCCGACAGCAGAAGAAATTTTTGAAACAAAGCTTTCCCGTCCTACTTGTGTCAATTGAACTTTAGCTTGACCAGCGACAACGAAACTGCCGGAATAGATTTCATCATCAATCTGTTTACTGATGGTGTCAGCTTCACCGGTGATACTTGATTCGTTGGTCTGCAAACCGTTAGTGTAGCGGACGATACCATCTGCTGGAATCGTATCGCCACGTTTGAGCGTAACGATATCGTCTTCAACTAAGCTGGCAATATCAACTTCTTGATCTTTTCCATCCCGTGTAACGGTAAAAGTTGCTGCATGAACGAGACTGATCTTATCGATGGTAATTTTTGCACGGATTTCTTGATAGCTACCGATAATGATATTAGCGATCACTGGTCCTAAGAAGAAGAGATTTCGATATGAACCAGTCCAAGCAATTAATAAGGCGATGATTAAGTTTAAAAAGTTGAACAAAGTGAATAAGTTGTCAGCCAAAATTTTAGGGATTGGCCGCGATAATTTTTTGATTTGAACGTTACTTAGTCCCGCTTGAGTCTGTGAGGCAACTTGTGTCGCAGTTAAACCCGCATCGAGACTGGTGTATTCTTGAGGACGTTTTATTTTTGCCATACTCTACCTACGACTGTTAGTTATTTTCGATTGAATGCTATATAATCTTTACATAACTTAAATTTAACACAAAAGGATGAAGCTAATTTGAACAATTTGTTTTTTGATTTGGATGGAACGATTATTAATTCAGAAATTGGAATTATGAAGAGTTTAAAGTATATGTACAATAAAACTTTAGGCTATGTGCCGCATGATGATGCCACGTTACATACTTTTATCGGACCAACGATTGGGGCTTCATTACAAAAATATGACCACGTTGCAGCAGATGATCCATTTATTAACCAAAGTATAAATGCTTTTAGGGAATATTATCAAGCGCAAGGCTGGGAAGAATATACAGTCTTCGATGGGATTTATGATATGATGGAGTCCTTAAAGTCGGCTGATAAAGAAATCTTTATTGCCACTTCTAAACCGGAGATTTTTGCAAAAAGAATTATCGATCAATTAAATATGAAACAATATGTTAGACACGTTTTTGGTGCGGCTGAAGATGAGTCAGTTCGTTCTTTGAAAGAAGACGTCATTTCTTACGGGATTAAGAAAACTTCAGTTGATTTGGATACTAAAAACCTTGTTATGGTTGGGGATCGTAGCAGTGATATTGTCGGGGCACACAAGAATAATCTCAAGGCTATTGGTGTCACTTATGGCTTTGGTGATTACGATGAACTAAAAGCTGCTAATTCTGAATGGATCGTTAAGAATCCACAGGAGATTGCTAAACTAGCTATGGAGAATTAGAAATTATGAGCAAGTCATCATCGTACAACAGACACGGTTTTACATTAGTTTTATTATCGATTTGTTTAATGGTAATTGTTTTTTTCGGTATTACACTTTCGACAGTTTTAAACGCGAATTATGTCAAAAAAGTCGTTAATAGTGAGAGTAATGTTACCTTAATTAAAAATTATACTAATCAAAGATTAGGTCGCTTGGTGAACAGTTATTCGGCTTCAGCCAACCTTTCAGCGGTCAATCTGACTAATAGTGATGTAAAGAAAATCATCGATACTTCCGTGGACGAAGTGTATAGTGGTGACTCTAAATTAACAGTAGGTAGCGCTATTTTGGCGACTATCAGTACTAAATTAAAAAAAGAAGCTCAAGACTACGGACTTAATATCGACAGTGAGATTGATACGGTCATCAACAGCAATGAGGCGATCATGAATCAAATTGTCGATAATGACCTGGGGCAAATCGAAAAGGTCATCAGTCAAATTCAGACGATCAAACGACTGATCAAGGCCATTATGATGATTGCGGCAGTAGTCTTTATTTTGTTGGCGATTCGATTGCGGGTCAAAGTCGGTTCCAACATGTTATTCTTCCATCATTTAGGAACAGTGGGAATCTGTACCTCGATTTTGTTAGCCGCTTTGTTGGGAGCAACTTATTATCCTCTGCAAGATATGATCGTAAGCAACATCGATTACAATATTCGAGATGTCTTATATAATGTACTAAATGGCATTTTGCTCAGCTATATTTCCATTATCTTCATGGTTTTCATCGTGAGTTTATTGGATTGGGGCAGCACGACCAAATATAAGTATTAAAAGAGGAATCCGCTATGAAAATCGAAATTACTGAACCAGCACAGGCAAAACTACAAAAATACGTCGATGCAGGCAAGAAGATTTTACTTGATCTTGATGATGGATTTGGTAAATTCTCCAATGAGGGTACTTGTGCTTTGCTAACCAAATTTCGAATTATGGTAGTTGACACTGATGAGGATTTGAGTGATTATTCGACACATTTGGAAAGTGAATTGGGAACGATCTACTTTAAAAACAGTGCTAAAGAATTTTTAGACGACAGTATGTCACTAAAAGTTGATCCAAAGACCCAACTCATAATTTTCTCCAACTCTAAAGAGATCATCGATAAGAGCGTTAATATCATCGATTACGATTTGGTGAAAAACAATTAAAAAATATTGAGGGAGCTTAAAGACATTTGTCTTTAGGCTCCCTTTTCTCGTCAAGGCGGAAATACTATGAAGAAAATAATAGCTCAACATAAATTCTTGTTAACTTTATTATTATTTATATTTGTCAGTCTAGCCTCAATCTATTTAACGGGTTTAAATGGTCATATTTGGACTTTTCTAGGGATGAATAACGATGGGCGATTCCATGTTGTTCGAATGGAAGGTCTCTATGAATCCATGCGGGATGGAGTTTATTTGCCAGCCGTCAATATGACCTTTATGGACGGTTTTGGTTATATTTCTAATATCTTTTATTCCAATTTGTGGCTTTATCCAGTAGCGCTCTTGAGAATGGCAGGTTTATCGATAGCAGAGTCATTTGTTGCCTATTATGTGATTTTGAACTTTTGTACCTTGTTGATTTCCTTCTGGTCGTTTTATCAAGTCAGCCACAGGTATGATAAAAGTTTAGTGTTTAGCTTGATTTATAGTCTCTCAATCTATCGTATTTTTGATATGGTGCGACGTTTTGACATTGGGGAGACTTTGACTTTTACATTCTTACCCTTGGTTGTTTTAGGAGTCTACGCAATTTTTTACGGCAATCGGCAAAAGTGGATCTATTTAGCCATCGGAATGTCAGCGGTAATCTATTCCCACGCCTTATCACCAATTTTGATAGTGATTTTTATCTTAATGGTGATGGTGTTGAGAAGTAAGACTCTTATCAGAGAACCGAGGCGACTATTGTCGTTGTTATATGCGAGCTTAACGTCATTAGCCTTAACCTTAGCGTATTTTTTACCAATTTATGAGCAATTGAAAACGACTCAGTTTAAACTGACTCACGATCCGTTGTTATATATTTCTCAGGGGAGTATGGGACTAAGCGATTTGTGGCATTGGAGTTTGACTAGTGATCTCTACAATCAGAACATTGGGGCGCTATTTTTATTAGTTATTTTAATTATTCCTTTTACAGTTTGGTTCGTAAAAAATCCACCGATTCGAGACTTTGCAATTATTGCAGAAATATTGTTTTTTATGACGACTAATTTATTTCCTTGGCAGCTTTTTGTTAATACGCCTCTAAATATGATTCAATTTCCGTGGCGCTTTTTCATGATTATTTCGATTTTAATAGCTATTATTTTGGCAAGTGATCCAATCAATTGGTTCAAACAGACCTGGAAGAAAGTTTTATTAGTTGGAATTGCGTTTGGATTGACCATTGGTTCAGAACAAATGTTGATCAAGAATCATCCCGATGAATATCAATTATATTCACAATTCAATGATTTAAATAAGTTTAGTATCGGTGCCGGACAAGAGTACTTACCTAAGTCTGCGCAACTAAATGCATTGGCCGCAACTTCACATTTGCCGCAATTACAAAGTGGAACCGCAGAGATCTTTGACTTCAAGCAAAAAGGGTCAAAAATACAGTTCAAATATAAAAATGCTCAAAAGGCAAAAGTTGATGTTCCTGTAATCAGTTATCACGGTTATTCCGCTAAGAATTCCACTGGCAAGGTGTCGGAAATCAGAATGAATCAGGAAAATAATGGCCTAGGTCAGTTGACGATCGATGGCGCAGGGAAAGTTGAGATCGATTACTTCAAAACGACCATTCAAAGAATTAGCCGTAACTGTTCAATTTTTAGTCTGTTTATTTTAATTCTAGGAGTTATCTTTCAGAAAAAGTTACAAAATAGAGTATCTTTAGAGAATAATGAATTAGTATAATAAGGTGTGTTGCATGTATTACAAGGAAGGTATTCTATTTTGCAATTAACTTTTCTGAAAAATAAAAAAATTAAAACGAGTTTGCTGATTATTTTGACAGCATTACTCTTTGCTTTAGTCAGCCTTTTAGCGCTATATCAGGCTGAAATCAGTCATGGAAAAATCTGGGCCTATATCGCCTCGAGTGAAAATAGATTTCAGATGATGCGGATTGAAGGATTGTATCATTCGATGCAACGACATCAATTCTTTCCACTGATCAATATGTCATTTTTGAATGGATTTGGCTATATTGCCAGTATTTTTAATTCTGACTTATTACTGTATCCAGCGGCCATATTACGGTTGATCGGCTATTCTAGTGCTCAAACCACTGTGATTTATTTTTGGTTAATGAATTTTTTGACGTTTGGAATTTCATTTTTATGTTTCTACAAGGCGGTTCCAAAGTATTTCAATAGTCTCGTTTTTAGTTTTGTGTATACTTTATCGACTTATCGCTTGCATATGATGTTGTTTCGCCAAAATATCGGTGAAATCGGGGCACTGCTCTTTTTACCGATTGTGGTATTAGGAATTTATGAAGTCTTTTATGGAGATGAGAAGCACTGGCTGTATCTAGCTTTTGGTATGACTGGTTTGGTATATTCTCAAGCTATTTCACCACTGTTGGTGGCCAGTCTGATAGTGCTGATAGCAATTGCTCAATTTAAGGAATTGCAAAGTCACCGTAGGCGTTTGGTGTCATTACTGTGGGCCGTGATTGCTTCAACTTTGATGAGCCTAGCTTATTATGTCCCCATTTTTGAGCAGCTCCATCACACGAAGTTGATTTTGTCACAAGCTCAAGGCAGATTACCTGATATGGCAACTGACTTCGCAGACATTTTAGGGTGGAGTTTCAATAATACTATCACTCAACCAAATATCGGTTTGATTTTGACTGTCACAGCCTTGATATTATTGATTTCGTTGCCCAAGATTAAGGCGCCTGCTTTAAGACATTTTTCAATTCTAGGTATCTTGATGTTATTAGCTACTTCTAGCATTATGCCGTGGGTCGTGTTTAACCATACGGTCTTGAAATTTATGCTTTATCCTTGGCGCCTAGACTTGTTAGCCACTATTTTGCTGGCAATCGTGCTAGCGGCTGATCCTTTGAAGATTTTTGATAAAAAAACTTTCAAGTTAGGTTTGATTGCATTGACGATGATTTTTGCCGTTTCCGCAAGTTATCGATTAGTCACAGGTGCACCGGTACAAATGAATACCTATGACGCTTATAACCAACAGGAACCCTTTACGATCGATAAGGAGCAGTCGTATTTGCCAGTTGGGACAACTTTAAGTCAATTGCAAAGAAGCGCCCACAAGCCAAAGGTGGTCCAAGGACAGGCTAAGTTGAAAAACTTTAAACAGTATGGAACTAGATTGAGCTTCAACTTCAAACAAGCCAAAAAGGCCAAGGTTGATTTGCCGATCATTGCTTACTATGGTTTCCAATCCACGCAATCGAGTGGGAAGGTTTCTAAACTGCGTGTTGATAAGAACAATAACAATTTAGCTCAAGTTACCATCAATGGTTCGGGAAAAGTCACTGTCGATTACTTTGAGACTATGGCTCAAAAAGTCAGTCGTCGAATTTCCTTTTTAACCCTTTTGATTATAATTGCCGTCGTGTTTATTAATGAGTTAGAGTTAGTTGATTTCAATCGTATCGAAGGATTGAAGATCAATAATAAAGCCAAATGAAAAATGCCTTGCCAACAATCAAATTAGATTGTAGCAAGGCACTTTTTATTTGTTATAGGTTATTCTTTCAAATCATCAACGTCGGTCAATGATGCTAAATTATCTTGTTTAGTAACGGCGGTTTTATCGATGGAAACTTTAAACCAGTTAACGAAACCGTGGTCGAATTCAGCAACGACAAACTTGAAGTTACCCAATTCAATTTCTGAATCCTTCTTTAGGTTAGGGAACTTCTCAATCAAATATCCACCAACGGTGATAATATCGGATTTTTGGAATTCCTTAACATCAGTTCTAAAGTAACGTTCGAAATCGTATAACGTCGTTTTACCTGAAACGTTATAAGTACCATCATCATTTTTGACGATATATTCATCGGAAACATCATCAATCTCATCTTTGACAGTTCCAAATAATTCTTCGTAAATATCTTTATCTGTAACGATACCACTAGTCCCACCATACTCGTCAACGACAATAACGATAGGGGTCTGTTTCTTGATCATCTTGTTCAAAATATCTTGAATAGGCATTGTTTCTGGTACGGTATTAACTGATCTCAAGATCCGGCTGATACCAACATCGCCATCAACTTGGTTCTGACGGACGATATCGTAGGCGTAGACATACCCCAGAATCTTATCTTTATCGTTGTCAGCCACGACAGGGAATCTTGAGAAACCTTGTTGGAGGTAATCCTTGATGACGTCCTTGACCTTGTCAGTAATATCAACGACATAAAGACTTGTCCGATCGACCATGATATCTTTAGCTACTTTATCGTTTAACTCAAAAGCTCTTTGCATAAAGATAACGTCGTCTGGCTCCATATCGCCACCTTCAATCGATGACTTAGAGAGCCGTAAGATCTCTGACTGTGAAAAAACTTCGTTTTCGCTATCGGCTGGTTTCATACCAATTAAGCGAACGATTCCAGAGGCTGAAGCGTTCAGTAACCAAACGAATGGATAAGTTGCCAAATGGAAGAATCTCAATGGTGTAACGACCAACATCAACATGGTCATTGGCATATCAATGGAAATATTCTTTGGCACGATTTCGGTCAAAACAACTTCCAAGTAGGTTAGTAGCAATACCCCGATGATGGAACTCAAGGCATGAAGACCGCTGCTGCCCCCAGCTGATAGATGAACAACACCGAAAACTTCGACTAGCAGATATTCAATTGTACTTTCACCGATCCAACCTAAAATGATACCGGCAATACTGGTACCAACTTGGGTTGTCGAGAGGTACTCGTTGAGGTTGTTGACCATCATCAGAGCCCGTTTTAGCTTCTTTACATTACCTTCGCCCTTTTGAATTGCATCTTCTAGTTGGCTGGAACGAGTTTGCACGAGAGCAAATTCCGCTGCCACAAAGAAGAACGCAAAAATAAAAGTTATTAGAATGATAATAAAGTTTGTTGTTATCGTAGAACTAGACAATATATTATTTCCCTTCTATTCCTGTAAAACGCATTATACACCAAAGAAAAATTAACTGCTTTGGTCACGAGTAAATATTTTATTTTTACATCTTAAGTATAGCCAATTTTGTGGTTAAAATATAGTTAACTAGCACTAAATTTGCGAGGCTAACAGAAATTGTGGTTGAACTTAACTGGCTTTATTTTTATAATGAAGAGAATGAAACGACCTTGGGGGAATCCTTTTGAGTAAAGTAAAAACTAATAATTTATTAACTCCTGCACAAGCTGCTAAGGACTTAGACATCAGCGTTGCAACGCTACGCAAGTATTCTTTGATCGTTGAGAAAACGACTGAGAATAGCAAATATTTTGAACGTAACAGTCAAAATAATCGTCTTTATACAGACAAAAATATCGAAGATTTTAAGGAAATGGTTAAGGTGAGCCATGGCCCTAAAATGACGTTGGAAACTGCCGCTGCTCAAGTGTATCCTGCCGTGACATCAAATAATGACGATAATCCTAAAAGCGATGAGTTATCAGAAATGCAGACGACCATTGCTAAATTGGAATCTGAAAATAAAAAACGCGAGTTAACAATCAAAGAACTTCAACAAGAGTTAACCGATGCTCAAAAGACTAAAGAGCAACTTCAAGCTGAATTATCAACTTTGAAACAACAAGCTGAAGAAAAAGCTGAAAATACACATGTGAAAAATGATGAAACTATCAAAGAACGTGTAAATGAAAAAGTAGACGATGATAAACGAGGTCACTGGTGGAATAGATTCATGGGCTAGTCAGCCAATCAATCCACTAATATCAACCTTTCACACAACCGGTCCGCACCAAAATGTTAACTTTGGGGCGGATTTTTTATGTATAATTAGAAACTGTGATAAGACATATTAGGAGGATTAATTTTGAAATTAGCAATGATTGGGCTTGGCAAGATGGGAATCAATTTGACAGAAAATTTGATTCGTAACGGTAACGAAGTGGTGGCGTTTGATTTAAGCGACGGAGCCAGAAATGACGCTTCAACGCTTGGGGCACAAGTAAAAGACAGTTTGGAAGAAGCTGTCAAAGCTTTAAGTGCACCCCGTATTGTATGGGTTATGTTACCAGCTGGCGATCCAACCAACAAAACCATTGATACTCTAAGTAAGATTCTCGATGAAAATGATATTGTAATTGACGGGGGAAATTCATTTTACAAAGATTCATTAAGACACAACGAGATCCTAACTGCACAAAAGATTAAGTTCTTCGATGCTGGTACATCAGGCGGTATGCGTGGTGCTAACCGTGATGGTAACTTTATGATCGGTGGCGACGATGAAAAGACGTTTGAATATATCGAACCAATTTTCAAAGGAATTGCTCAGACTGATGGTTATCTATATACTGGCAAAGCTGGTAGTGGACATTACCTTAAAATGGTTCATAACGGTATCGAATATGGTATGATGCAAGCTATCGCAGAAGGCTTCGATGTTCTAGCTCACAGCCAATTCGACTACGATAATGAAGCAGTCGCTAAGGTTTGGGAACATGGTTCAGTTATTAGAGGTTGGTTGATGGAATTGACTCAATCAGCATTTTCAAAAGATCCTAAGTTAGATGAAATTAAAGGCGTTATGCATTCATCTGGAGAAGGCAAGTGGACTTTAGAAGAAGCTTTGAACTTGCAAGTTCCAACGCCAGTCATTGCGGCTTCGTTAATGATGCGTTATCGTTCACTAGAAGATGATACCGTTACTGGTAAAGTTGTCGCCGCTTTAAGAAATGAATTTGGTGGCCATGCGGTCGAAAAATAATAAATCGGAAAAACTTGTCTGGGACAAGTTTTTTTTAATTTAGAAAGGATGTAACGATGAAGCAACGCAGTGAAACTTTTATCTATTTATTGGTAGGAGCCTTTGTTGGTAGTGATCTTCGTTATTTGGAGAGTCTGATTTTTAAAACGAAGAGCGGTTTTCCCTTAGGAACGTTGATTGCTAATATCAGTGGAGCGTTATTGTTGCCGTTTTTGATCCATTATTTGCAAGACCGCTTCAAGCTGCCTAAAAAGATCATTTTGACTTTAAGTACTGGTTTATTAGGTTCTTATACTACTTTTTCCACTTTTACAGCAGACACATATTGTCTATTTAGCAACAGTCGGTGGCTTGATTTAGCAATTTATCTGTCCATCACGATGATAGGTGGTTTCTTGGCAGCGTTAGTAGGCAACTATTGGGCCGCCTCAAGGGCATTTAGTGATTATGTGAAGAGGAGACGTCTGAAATGAGTAATTTTTTGATCGTCGGCTGTGGTGCCACGTTAGGAGCCTTTTTAAGAAATGAATTAACACAATTACAGGCAAAAATAGCAATCGATTTTCCCATAATTACGTTGCTGATAAATATTTCGGGAGCCATTTTGTTAGGTATTTTAACTGCACAAATTCATGATGGTGCGATATTATTATTGCTAGGCACTGGATTTTGTGGTGGCTTTACCACTTTTGGAACCTTCAATATGGAATTGAGTCAATTGTGGTTCCAACGTCGAATGTGGCGTTGCTTTTGGTATTTCCTTTTGACGTATGTCTTTGGGATAATAGGTTTCGTCATCGGTATTCACATTTAGGAGAACATTAAACATGCAAATGAAAGAATCAGTCTGGAACGAAAGTTTTCGACCAGGAATAATCTCTTCAACAAAATTGTACTTTCAAGATTTATTTGTTGGTGCTAAACGTATGAGTCGTAAGGACTTTTGGTGGGGTGCTTTGGGCATCTCAATTATTGCTTATTTATTAGTTGCAGTTTTGATTTGGCTAATGACCAAGATGCCAATCAATGATTTCTATTGGAGCTCAATTATTGGTGTCGCAATTGCAATGACCATGAGCTATTATTGGATTGCTTTGTTTACGGCTATTATCAGACGGTTGCATGATCGTAAGTTGAGCGGTTGGTTAATTTTACTTTCCTTAATTCCATTTGGTGGATTGGCGGTATTGATCTTATTGTGCTTACCACAAAAGAATGCTGGTAATCGTTGGCCTAAACAACTATAGAATTTGTTAAACTAGAACAGAGATGTTCTAGTTTTTGTTTTTGAAGGAGGAATGATGATGTGTGGCCGTTTTTTGTTTGACCCTGATAAAAACCCGGAAATAAAGCGAATTTATCAATTGGCAGTAGCTGATGGCTATACTCCCAAGACAGGTGAAGTCTTTCCCACTGATGAGACAGCTCTAATCGTGGCTGGTTCTAAACAGGTGAAAGTCGTGGCGATGAAGTGGGGCTTTCCTGGATTCAAAGCGGGGCAGTCCTTGATCAATGCTCGTTCGGAAACAGTCTTAGAAAAATCAATGTTTTCCCAATCATTCTTGCAACGGCGTTGTGTTTATCCAACAACTGGATTCTTTGAGTGGAATAAATCCAAGCAAAAGTATAAATTCAATTTCGATAATAGTCCCCAAACATTATTTATTGCTGGTTGCTATAATTACTTTGACAATGTGGCCCGAAGTATTTTATTCACGACGGCACCGAATGAGTCAATGATTCAGATTCATGATCGTATGCCCTTGATTTTAGCCAAGAATCAGATCAATGCTTGGATCTATGACACCGATTTTGCCAAAAATTTTTTAAGTAGCGCCATGCCCCAGTTAAAGTCGCAAATAGAGGAATAGGTATTTATGAATAGTAAAATTCAAAAATTTAGTGAAAGTAGTGATTATTTTCAATGTCCCATCTGTGGAGAAGTCTTAGAATTTAACAATAATAGTTTGACTTGTGGACAAAATCATAATTTTGACATCTCTAAAAAAGGTTTCGTAGATTTTGTTTTAAACAAAAAACAAGTGAAAAATTATGATAAGGCTTCGTTTGAGAAGCGTCATTTGATTTTAGAGAGCGGAATGTACGATCATATTGCGGACAAAATGATGTCATTGATTCAACAGCTGAACTTGACCAGTATTTTAGATGTCGGCTGTGGAGAAGGCTATTATTCCAAAAAGATGGCTACGTTAGAGGGCCGAAAGGTCTTAGCCTTTGATATTTCTAAAGATTCAATTCAATTAGCAGCTAAAGGTGTCAATACACCTGTGCAGTGGTTTGTCGGAGATTTAGCTCACTTACCAATTCAAGACCAAGTGATTGATGGGATTGTGGATATCTTTTCGCCAGCCAATTACAACGAGTTTAATCGAATTCTTCAACCGGGAGGATTTGTGCTCAAAGTTATTCCCAACCAATATCATGTCCAGGAATTGCGAAAACAAGCTCAAGATCAACTGCAACAAGCCAGTTATTCCAATCAAAAGGTGTTGGATTACTTCCAAGAGCACTATCAACTGGTCGATCAGATTGATGCCACTAAGACGTACTCAGTTTCCGAAGCGCAAAGGGCAGCTTTTATCGGTATGACGCCGTTATTATTTAATGTGGATAACAGCCTGATCGATTGGAGCCCAGTTTCTGAAATAACTGTTGGTGCCACCATCTTAGTAGGAAAAATGAAGTAAGAATAATTTTTTAATAATTGCTTAAAATTGCAAAGAGCCATCTAACCCTTGTCTTGAGGTTTAGATGGCTCTTAATTTGCATATTTATGTAAAGCGCTTTTGAAATCTCCGCCGATTAATACTTCGATCTCATTAACCAGTTCTTGAGGATCTTCTTTCATATCATGACGGAACCAATCGAAAATCAGTGAAATGAAAGCCAAACTGTAAAAATGGGCGATGAAATTCTTGTGACGTTGTTCAACGTTCAAACCGACAGCTTGCTTTTCCACAATGTTTATCACATAACTGTATAGTACTTTAAAAAGATATTTGAGCATAACGTCGCGATAGGCAGATTGATAAGTATTCTTGGTGATCTTTTGATTTTTTTTAGTTAAGAGCATGATCTGATAAAAACCTTCCTGCCAGTGTTCGTAGTTAGCAGTCCGCTCAAGAATCTCTTTAGCTTCTAGACTAGCGGAATATTCAACTAACTCATAAATATCAGAGAAATGATTGTAAAAGGTCTGTCGAGTCAGATGGCATTCCGTCACAATATCTTTAACTGTAATTTGATCGATATTTTTGTGGTGGAGTGTGGTACACAAGGCTTCACGTAAAATCCGTTTCGTGTCTTTGGTCATTTTGCGTCCCTCCCTGCTCAATCGTGTGATACATATAATTATATAAGTTTCTAGTGAAAACGTCACCGAAAAAGAAATGATTACAGACAAAGTCGAACACATGTTTTACAATGTAACTTAGTAATTTGGGAGGTAAGTCATGACGACTAAGATTGGAATTCGTCAATTGGTAGAATTCGTTCTGCGTAGCGGAGACCTCATTGAGGTTAAGAACAGTCAGAACACGGCGCAAAATGGAGCCCGAATCCATCGTCATCTCCAAAAGTTGCGTTCAAAAGACGTAAATTATCAAAGTGAAGTTTATTTAAAGACGGCTGTTACTATGAATGATACGCAATACCTGATCTCTGGTAGAGCCGATGGCATCACTGCCCAAGCTGACAAAATAACGATTGAAGAAATCAAAACTTCAGAGCAAGCTTATGAAGATTTAAGCGATAACACCCTAGAATTGTATTGGGCTCAGGTCAAAGTTTATGGTTATATCATCTTACAAGACCATCCAGAATTTGATGAAGTTACCTTGCGTCTGACTTATTTTCAAGTGAATAACGAAGCCGTAACGACTAATGATCAAGTATTGAATCGGGCTAGCTTGACGAAATTTTTTCAAGAATTGATCGACGAGTACGAATATTGGTTAGTTCTTAGAGCAAAGTTACGAAAAACGCGCAATGAATCTATCAAACAATTGGCGTTTCCTTTTCCAAAATTTCGAACTGGCCAACATGAATTAGCGGCGGCCGTGTATAAAACTATCGTGCTCAAAAAAAGATTATTTGTGGAAGCACCGACTGGTACTGGTAAGACGATTTCAACCCTTTTTCCAGCAATTAAGGCTATGGGCGAAGAGAAGATTCAACGACTGTTTTATTTAACTGCTAAGCAAAGTACGCGCCATGTGGCTGAAGAGACGGTTACTTTAATGGCCAATCACGGATTAAAAATCAAAAGTATGACTTTGACGGCCAAAGATAAAATTCGTTTTCCTGAAGAAATCGACGTTCCACCGGAAGAAAATCCTTATATGGTAGGCTATTATGACCGCTTGAAACCGGCTTTGGCAGACTTGTTGACGAATGAAGATGCTATTACACGTTCGGTGGTTGAAAGATACGCACGAAAACATATGGTTGATCCATTTGAATTTTCCTTAGATGCTTCTTTGTTTTGCGACTTGATTATTTGTGATTACAACTACTTATTTGATCCACTGGTTTACTTGCAACGTTTCTTTGTGGAAAAAGATACGGACAACTTTTTCTTGATCGATGAAGTTCACAATTTAGTGAGTCGTTCGCGGGATATGTATTCGGCCACGATCAGTGATCAAGCAATTGCTAAATTATTAAAGCAGGCCAAAGCTATTGAAACGAAGGCAAGTGCTGATTTTCAAAAGCAGTTAAAAAAGGTTCGCCGAGTTTTTAATCAGATCAAACGATCGCTCAAAGAACTTGATAAGGAAGAGCAAATCTCAAGTGATGCACCTTTAGAACTACTAAAGGCGCTCGGTAAGTTTGATGATTTTGTTAGTGATTGGATGGCGGAACAAAAAAATTCGGCATTTTTAGACGATGTGAAAGACTATTTTTTTGAAGCTCTAACCTTTGTTAAGATTGGAGCGTTATATAACGACAGCTATAAGACTAGAATCGTTATAGAGGACAAGCATCTCATAGTTAAACAGCTTTGCTTAGATCCTAGTCATTTTATAGATGAATCGCTTAATTTAGGTCTGGGTGCGGTCTTGTTTTCAGCAACCTTATCGCCAATGGATTATTATCAGAGTGTTTTAGGTGGGATTGATAACAGTCTAGCTTACCGATTGCCATCGCCATTCCCCATTGAAAATCAGGAGATTTTGATCACCCAGTATATTCAAACGACTTATAAGCAGCGTCCGTTCAGTCAGGATAGTATTGTGGAAAGTCTCAAGCAAATGCTTGATGGTAAACTTGGTAATTACTTGTGCTTCTTTCCTTCTTACAGCTATTTGAAACAAATTCAGACCGCTTTTGAAACTCGCTATCCACAAATAAAGACGATAGTTCAAGCTAACGAGATGGATAACGCTGCCCGGCAACAATTTTTAGCTCAGTTCGTCGAAAATCCTACGCAGACAATGTTGGCTTTTTGCGTACTGGGAGGAATTTTCTCGGAAGGAATCGATCTGCGAAAAGACCGCTTGAGCGGTGTGGCAATCGTCAGCGTTGGTTTGCCGGGATTGAGTGCTGAGAATAATTTGATTAAAAACTACTATGATCAAAAAAACGGCCAAGGTTTTGAGTATGCCTATCAAATGCCGGGGATGAATAATGTTTTGCAAGCAGCCGGACGTTTGATTCGCGGCAGTCATGATGTGGGAGTCGTCTTGTTATTGGATCAGCGCTTTGCGAGTTTTCGATACACAAAACTTTTCCCCAATCACTGGCAGAACTATCGTCGGGTCAGTTCGTTGCCTCAATTAAGAGGAGCAGTTGATAACTTTTGGAAGGAGCAGAGCCATGAAAACAAAATTGACTAAGAATCTCGAGAGTACGCTCTATCAATATTGTTACGAACAAGGAGCTTATGTGGTCGAAGAAGTCTCAATGCCAGACAAAAAGGGAATCGTGGATACTTTAAGTTATCAACAATTGTCAGATGACCAAATCGAGTGGCGTTGCTATGAACTCAAGGTTACCAAAAATGATTTTCACTCTAAGGCTAAATTGTCTTTTATTGGAAATTACAATTACTTCGTTTTACCACAGAAGTTATACACCGAAGTAGCAGCAGAGATTCCTGCTCACATTGGCGTATTGATTTATCGGCCGTTTGATAAAAAGGCACTTGAAGCGACACCTCAAACTTTACGAGCTCCCGGTTTTTTAACCGTGGCCAAAAAAGCTCAATATCAAGACTTGCAAGTCGATGAAAAGCAGTTAACTAGTCACTTTGTGGCCTCGCTGTTTCGGGAAGTGGATAAAGCTAAACGGGTAGAAAAAGGGTTGCAGTTATATTCAGATGATAAATTGTACAAAGAACTACAAAAGCGCAGTAAGATTGGCTACGATATTTACCATCCTGACCATAATTTTTATGATCGCTTCAATGATGAATTAAAAGATCAAGCTATAACGGCGTTACAGGAAGAATTAGACGCCAGAAACGAAGAACTCCAAACTTTGAAGTTACAAATACAAGAATCACAGCAACCTGATTTGGAGGATAAGTTATGACCTATTTTCCTTATCTTCGTGGCCGGATGTACGATTTATTAGCCTTAAAAGAGCTTTGTGAAGCAGATCAATTAGGTTCTCAAATAGTTCCCATTATTGAGCCTGTGCGGGATTCCAAAGAATTGCAACAGACGGTTCAAACTTTCATTGAACATCAACAACCATTTAGTGTGATAGCTAATCCGCAAGTGAGTGTCTATGGCTTGAATGATACTAAGCTTTTCCCGTTGCCTGAATTGACTGATTTAGATTTTTATTACCCCAGCGCAATTTTAGCGGCCGATTTTAGTGGGGACTTTTTAAAACATAACCGCCAGCAATCAGCCCTTCTCATCGCGAATAACTTTGAAATGTTGAAAGCTTACCAAAATACCAGAGTTTTGCAGACCGTTAAACGTGTTTTTATTCCTGATGAGGCGCGAATGCATCGACTGGTTCCCAAAAAGGCGGCTCTCTTGAGTGATCCGTTGACTTCGATTAAACATGTTGAAGATTATGACATCTTAACGGATGAATTCTTTGAACCAGCATATTGGTATCAACAAGTTGACAATTTTACTGATTATAGCGATTATTCAATGGTCGGGCATATTTATTTTGACAAAGGAATGCCAGCTCGGGCAATCACCTTGCATGTAATTTATGTGACAAGTAAAGGCGATCTAAGAATTCATCATTTTGTTTCCGATAGTAATCAGACGATGGGTGGGCAAAAACAGAAATTTCAAGAAGCTTTAGCAAAATTAGTCGATTGGTCAGCTGAAAATATCTCTGGTCTCAACCAAACTCCTGCGTTACAAGAATTATTGAGTTATCAACAGGTGGATAAGTTTCCCGGCTTAGGGACGGTCAAAAAATTGTCGTTAATGCATCATTTTCAATTGATGAATCGATTACTGAATTTAAAAAATTAGGAATGAAAAAATTAATTATGCTATGGATCAAAAAAATCTCAGTGAATGTAACCATTAAAGGCGGTTAGTTCACTGAGATTTTGCTTTGCAAGACAGTCTATTTTCTTCCGAGACTGTGCGTTAGAGTTAGAATTAAAAACTTTTTACCACCATAATTTCACGAGGGCTTGAGTACCATCGTTACCAAGCTGTTTGTCATCAACTAATTTTTCGTAAAGCGCTTTGGCCTGTTTGGTCATTGGCAGATCCAAGTGCATTTTTTCACTCTCGTCTAGAGCGATTCGCAAGTCTTTGAGGAAGTGTTTTGAATAAAAACCAGGCTCAAAATCTCCTTTAAGAATGCGGGGACCATAATTTTCCAAACTCCAATTATCGCCGCCACCACCTTCGACAGTTTCTAAGACAGATTGTAAATCGAGACCTGCGGCCTTTGCATATACGAACATTTCTGTTAAACCTGTCATAGTACCAGCAATCATGATTTGATTAGCCATTTTTGCGTGTTGACCGGCTCCGTAGGGACCGAAGTAATGATTTGTCTTACCGATGATCTCAAAGATATTTTGCAGTTGCTCAAAGGCTTTTTTCGAACCTCCGACCATGATTGTTAAATTGCCATCACGAGCGCCAACGTCACCGCCAGAAACAGGGGCATCAAGGCATTCGACACCGGCAGTTTCAGCTTTTTCACCAATCTTTTTAGCCAAAGTGGGAGTACTTGTGGTCATATCAACGATAACATCACCAGCACTAACCCCAGCAAAAATTCCATCATCTTTAAAATAGACATCCTCAACATCTTGAGGGAAGCCAACCATGGTGAAGATAATCTCGGCATCTTTTGCGACTGCTTTAGGGGTTGAGAACCAATGAGCTCCCTTAGCAATCAGAGGATCAGCTTTGGACTTAGTCCTTGTATAAATATCAACTTCATAGTGGGCTTTTAGTAAGTTATTTATAATACCGCTACCCATTACACCAGTACCAATAAAACCAATTTTTTGCATCATATTGCCTCCAGTCATTAAAGTCATTATAAAATACAATAAAACTTGTCCACAATAATATGCTTAAACGGTTTTTAAACTAAGTTTGTTTGCTATAATTCTTGTGAAACGTATTCAAAATTAAACAGAATAAGGAGGGGATTTTTATGACATTTGTGAAGGATTATTATAAGAGTATATTAGCGGCCTTATTTTATGGGGTAACTTCGGCCTTAGGTATTCAATTATTACTGCAGCCAGCTAAACTCTACACTAGTGGCGTTACAGGGGCGTCACAGTTAATTGTCAACTTGTTACATGGATTTGCTAATATAAATACGCCAGTCTATCTCTGGTACACATTGCTAAACTTGCCTTTGATTTTATTAGCATGGTTCAAATTGGGTAAAAAATTTACCATTCTATCAATTATTTCATTTGTTTCAGCAGCAATTTGTATTCTGCTCATTCCACTGTATCCCCTCACCAAAGATCCGATATTATCGGCTGTCTTTGGAGGAATCTTGTCTGGTGCGGGAATCGGCTTGTGCTTCCGTTACGGATTTTCCACTGGCGGGACGGATATCATTGCTTTAATCGTTCAAAAGAGTACTGGCCGTTCCGTGGGACAAGTCAGTTTTGCCATTAATGCCATTATTATTATAATTGCAGGATTTGCTTTTGGCTGGAGTTTGGCACTCTACACAATTATTTCCATTTATATTACCAATTGGGTAATTGATAAGATGTACATTCAACAACAAAAGATCACCGTTACGATTTATTCCCACAAGATCGATGAGATTTCAAAAGAATTGCTCAAAACGCTCAATCGTGGCTTAACCCTTGATTATCATTTAAGAGGAGCCTATTCAGGTGAAGAGATTGGTTCAATTACCACTGTTCTGACGAAGTATCAGTTGTTCTTTGCCAAAAAAGTAGTAATGGATATTGATCCGGATGCTTTTATCAATATTCAACCAACTATGTCGATCTCTGGTAAATTTAATGACAATTAATTTTTTAGATGTGAAACCTTGATAAGTTAATCCTGACTTATCAAGGTTTTTTTAGTGATACCAGTTAGTTTAGTAAAGAAATCAGTGATTCATTTTTAATAAAAAAAATCTTACGTTATTGAAATCAAAAGTTTGTTCAAACAGATTATACTGCTATGTATGGAGAAAAGTGAGGAGGTTAAAAAATGAAGACTATTATCTATACGCATCCATACGCTGGCAGTTTTAATCATGAAATTCTTAATCGCTTAACATTCTCGTTCTCGAAGAATGACGAGGAGTTTGAAGTAATCAATCCTTATGCAGATAAGTTTAATCCGACCTTGACTGAGGCCGAGATGAAACTTTATAGCTCTGGTAAAACAGATGATGAATTAGTGCGCCGCTACCAAAGACGGATTGCAAGATCAGATGAATTAATTTTCATTTTTCCTATTTGGTGGCAGGGGATGCCTAGCATGTTGAAGGGCTTTTTTGATAAAACGATGCTTAAGGATTTTGCATATAACGAAGATAACGGGTGGAAAGGGCTACTGACTTATATTGATCGTGTAACGGTGATAACGACTTCAACTGTTACTAAGTCATATTTAGAAAAAGAGTGTGGTGATCCGATTCAAGCGGTCTTTATTGGACGTACTTTAAAAGATTTAGGAATCGATCCTCAAAAGGTTGATTGGATTCATTTTGGTGAGGTTAATACAACCACCGATCAAAAACGAGATGAATTCCTTGATAGTTTACCTGAACGATATTATCAGTAATGATTAATTTCAGCACAATGTCTCATTCTGCAAAATTAGACTAGATATAAAAAAAACTTGGTTTAGAATATATATAAGAATTATTAATGAGGATGTTGTGTAAATGCATATTAAAAGAAATATAGTGATAGGATGCTTGCAGATTTTCTTTATGCTGGCGTCTTCTTTTTTCATCGGGGTAGTATTGAATTATGCGCAGACGAATGATTTTATCTTTACGACGCAAATTGTGTTCGGTAGTAATTTAAATACTTATTTACTGACAGTATTGATTTTGTTCGTAATTTATTTGGGGTTATATGGTCTGTTCAATCGATTTTTCTATGCTTCGGCCATTTATTACTTGTTTTTTATGATTTATGCCGTCGCTGATCGCTTAAAAGTGACTTATCGTTCTGAACCAATTTTACCAAGTGATTTGTCGATGTTAAAAAACGTTAAGAGTCTTTTGGCAATGGTGACGCCTAAGGCTATTGGAATAGTCGTTGTGGCGCTTATCGTTATAGCATCGTTATCAATTCTTTTGGAATTGAAATTTGGGAAATTTATGTTGAAGTTCAAACCTTGGTTAAGGATGATCTTCATTGCTTTGACTGCTTTTAGTATCGGGATTTTTTATACCGCCAGTGATACTAATTCTTTGACCTATAAAACTTTAATGGCCGCGGGCTACACTAATCTGGATTCAAATATCAACCGTTCTGCTAATAGTAACGGTCCGATGTTAACCTTTTTGGGGAATATGTACGTCGATATTATGGATCAACCTAGCGGCTATAATAAACAAAATATGTTGAAGATTGTTAAGGAATATCAAGCTGAGGCTAAGAAGATCAATAAGAAGCGTGCTAACAATAATTTGAGCAAGCAAACTTTGATTTTTGTTTTGAGTGAAAGCTTTTCCGATCCCACACGGGTGCCTAATATTAAGTTGAACCAAGATCCTATGCCTAACATCCGAAGTATCAAGGAGAATAATACTTCTGGTCTGATGATGAGTTCGGGCTATGGTGGCGGGACAGCCAATATGGAATATATGGCAATGACCGGATTAGCTATGAATCTCTTCTCAGATACCTTGCAATCTCCTTATACTCAAGTTGTGAATAAGCAAGATTCACCAATCAATATTTCTAATAGTTTTAAAACTAGTGCTGCGATCCATCTTTATCATGGTAATTTCTATAACCGTAACTCGGTTTATCAAACTTTTGGGATCAATACTTTTAGAAATCTTGATACCAAGGGTAAGCTTGCACTGAAGTATACGAATACGATTCCAGGGATGGAGTATATCAGCGATGAGTCGGCGTATAACGATACCTTGTGGCAAATTGATCAAACATCTGGCGGCCAGTTTATCAATCTTGTAACGATGCAAAATCACATGCCTTATGAAAATAAGTACTCGAACAACGAGTTTAAAAGTACTGGCTCTGGTGTAACGGACAGCAGTCGAAGTCAGGTCAATAACTATACTAAAGGTGTCAGTTTGACTGATACCGCTACAAAGGACTTTTTGGCCAAACTAGATAATATTCAAAAGCCTATAACGGTAGTCTGGTATGGTGACCATTTACCAGGCATTTATGATAACGATGATATGTATAAGTATGATGTTGCGGAACATCAAACTGATTATTTTATCTACAGTAATAAGTATGCCCGCGAACATGGTCAGGGAACGACTAAGTTGACTGATGCTACCGCTGTGACAGATCCTAATGGTTTTATTCCATTAGCCTTGGAACAGATGGATCAAAAGGTAACACCATATTATGCATTGTTGACTAAAGTACAAAAAGAATTACCAGCCATGGCGAAAAATAGTGTTGAGAGCAGTAATTCCTTGTATGTTAATCAAGACAGTAAGGAAGTTTCGGAAGATAGTTTAACGACTAAACAGAAGAAATTATTACACGATTATCAGCTAGTTCAATATGATCTCACCGCTGGTCAGAACTTTACGAAGAATATCATCAATAAATAAAATGATTAATTAATGTAAATTTCCTTTTGGGAGATTTGCATTTTTTTTATTTTTAATTATAAGTAACGGTCAAAAAAGGTTAAGATATGTATTATGATTCAATAATTAAGGGTGTTTATTATGCATAGGAAAAAATCTTTTATTACTTATATTCTGCAATTGGTTTTCATTGTTGTGTCGGCTTTTGTGGTCGGATATTTATTAAACTATTCGCAAACAGGGTCATTCCAAAATACTGACGCTATCTTGTTCAAGACTAATATCGCAACCTATCTTTTGACGGTATTGATATTAGGATTGCTATATCTGGGATTTTATGCTTTATTCAATCGTTTCTTTTATTCGACCGCTCTATATTATATTTTGTTCACTATTTATATCATTGGTAACCGCATCAAAGTGACTTATCGTTCGGAGCCAGTTTTGCCTAGTGACTTGTTATTGTTGTCCAATACTAAGGAACTGCTTTCGATGGTCAGCCGCAAAGTTTTAATCGTCGCTGTAGTGGAGATAGTCTTAGTTATAACGATCAGTATTATTTTAGAAAAAATCTTTTCACAAGAGATGCTACGCTTCAAGCCGTTAACTAGAATCATCTTTTTGACTTTAGCTTGTTTAAGCGTTTTGAGTTTTTACAACGTCAATGATGAAGATTCTCTTATGAGTAAGGCAATGCTAAAGCTTGGTTATTCTAATTTCACTCCTAATATTGGTATGACAGCTACGACTAACGGTCCGCTCTTAACTTTTTTGGGTAATATGCATGTGGATATCATGGATCAGCCTAGTGGTTATAGCAAAGAGACCATGGATAAACTGGTGACCAAATATCAAAAAGTCGCAACCCATATCAATGAAACTCGTCCTAACAATAATCTGGACAAGCAAACTTTAATCTTTGTTTTGAGCGAAAGTTTTTCTGACCCCAGTCGAGTGCCAAATATCAAACTCAATGAGGAAGCTGCCCCAAAGATTATGAAAATCAAACAGGAGAATACTTCAGGTTTGATGTTGAGTTCGGGCTATGGTGGCGGAACAGCTAATATGGAATATATGACTTTCACCGGCTTAGCTTATAATCAATTTTCTAAATCACTGCAATCGCCTTATACGCAACTTGTTCCTAAGCAAGACCACCCCGTCAATATCGTTAACAGTTTCAATAATTCTGCTGCGATTCACCCTTATTATGGTAATTTTTATGATCGGCAGACCGTCTATCCTAAATTTGGCTTCCAAACTTTCAGGAATCTAAACACTACCGGTAAACTGGCTTTGAGATACACTGACAAAATCGGTAGCAGCACTTTTATTAGTGATGAGTCCTCCTATAAAGATACGCTTTGGCAAGTTAATCAAACCCAAAAGGGGCAGTTCATTAGCTTAGTTACGATGCAAAATCATATGCCTTACAATGTGCTTTATCCGGGCAAGCAATATAAGATTTTGAACGGCAAAGCGGCCGAGATTCCCTTGCAAGTACCACAATATGCTCAAGGACTACACTATACCGACGATTCGACCCAATCATTCTTAGAACAACTAGATGAAATCAAAAAGCCTATCACGGTTGTTTGGTACGGTGATCATTTGCCAGGGCTCTATGCCAAGAATTCTATGAAAAAATATAATGTTGTCCAGCATGAGACCGATTATTTTATTTATAGTAATAAATATGCGATCGATCATGGATACGGTACTAAGAAGTTAACTAGCAAGACTAAAGTTACCGATCCCAATGGGTTTATTCCGTTGGCTTTGGAACAGATGCAACAGAAGGTAACACCTTATTATGCACTGCTAACTGAAGTTCAAAAGAAGCTACCAGCCATGGCGAAAAATAGTGTCGGTCAGGATGAAAACTTATATGTTGATCAATCTGGTAAACAAGTTTATGCCAAAGATCTGACAACCAAACAGCGACAATTGTTACATGACTATCAATTGATCCAGTACGATTTAACGGCTGGCAAGGGTTATAGTAAGAGCAAGATCAATCAGAAATAAAAAATCTCGAAGTCGAAAGATTTCGAGATTTTTTATTTTGAAAACATTTTCATTTTTTACATCATTAAAATGAGAGTAGACTTAAAGTATTCACTTACAAAAAAATTGGGGATGAAATTAAGTTTTGAATTTTAAGAGTTTTCTTTATATATTGATACCAACGTTCTTATTCAGCTCAATGGAGATTGCGTTGAAAATTGCCGGAGGACAGTTCAATCCAATCGAGTTGAACTTTATTCGTTTCTTGATCGGTGGCTTGGCACTATTGCCATTTACGATTCTTTACTTAAAGAAAAATCAGATTCAAATCGATAAAGCAGGCTGGTTGAAAATTGCTTTGACCGGTTTTGTGATCGTAGTTGTCTCTATGACCTTGTATCAAATCTCAATCGGTATGTCGAAGGCATCAGTCATCGCTATTATGTTGAGTGCTAATCCAATCTTTGGGTTGATTATTGGTTTTATCTTCCTGAGAGAAAAATTATCTCGGACAAATGTTTTAGCTTTGATTTTGACTTTGATCGGTTTATTAGTAATCATCAATCCCTTGCATCTTTCGGGTGCCATGGGTATCTTCTTAGGTTTATTGTCATCTATCATTTTTGGAGTTTATGGCGTTATGTCTCGGGTCTATGGTGGAAAGCTCGGTTTAAACGGACTTTCAATGACTTGCTTAGCTTTCCTATTTGGTTCAGGTGAGTTAGGGATTTTGATGGGCTTGAGTCACTTGCCAATTGCTCAAAAACTACCAAGCAACTATTCGGAATTCGTCAATATTCCATTTTTCAAAGGTATTTCTTTACAGACACTGCCTTTGATCTTATATATTTCCGTTTTAGTTACCGGAGTAGCTTTTGGTTTGTACTTCGTTTCCATGGAAAAAGTCGGGATCTTACAAGCTTCCCTGATTTTTCTAGTTAAACCAGCTTTAGCACCTGTCTTAGCTCTACTTGTTTTAGGCGAAGCTATGACAGCTAATACAATCGTCGGAATCGTGATCATCTTACTCGGTTCATTGATCACTTTGATGGGCGAAAAGATTGCTTACAAAGTTATGGATATCTTTAGACGTGATAATCCTGAAGGCCATGTAGAAGTGGACGAAATGGCAATTGTTAAAGATAAAATTGAACACAGCGAACTAGCTCAAAAACGTCGTGAAGCTGAGGCGGCTGTTCGGAATTCACTGGAAGAGAAACGTCAAGAAACAGAAGCTCCTTCTGAAGATTAATTATTAATAAGATTATGCCAATGTGCATAATCTTATTTTTTTTGATTTAAATGAGCTATTATATGGGTAACGGTTTCAGAATGATCTGATTTTTAACTAGGAGGTCCAAATTTTATGGCGGATTTAATTAAAATTGGCAATACAGATGTTACTAGTAAAAAAATGGGATTAGGAACGAATAAAGTTGGCGGCAGCAATCTGTATGACGTCAAGGATGAAGATGGCTACAAGGTCGTCAAAGAAGCCCTAGATCATGGATTGAACACCTTAGATACAGCTTTTGCGTATGGCTATGGTCGTTCAGAAGAAATTATCGGCGATGTGATGCAAGGATATGACCGCAGTAAAATCGTCATCGCTACCAAAGCAGCACAAGATGCGAACAATGATTTTAAAATCAATAATGACCCTCAATTTCTCAAGTCAGCCGTCGATGAATCCTTAAAACGGCTCAAGACGGATTACATCGATATTTTTATCATTCATTTTCCAGATGAGAAAACACCGAAGAGTGAAGCTATCGGGGCATTAAATGAGCTCAAAGAAGCTGGTAAGATCAAGGCTATTGGCGTTTCTAACTTTTCTTTAGACCAAATTAAAGAAGCTAACCAAGACGGGTTAGTTGATCTGGTCGAAGACAATTACAGCCTGGTACATCGGGATGCCGAAAGTACCTTGTTCCCGTATTTACGTAAGAATCATATTTCTTTTATACCGTACTTTCCACTAGCGTCGGGCTTATTGACTGGGAAATACAGTGCGGATGATGCGAAGAAATTCAGTAAGAAGTTTAATCAGGCACAGTTCAGCGATATTTTGGCGGCAATTGAAAAGATTCGCCGAGTTGCCGATAAACACGAAGCAACTGTTACCCAAGTGGCGTTGGCTTGGTATATGAAGAATTCTGATATTTCTATCGTCATCCCTGGTGCTAGAAAGTCGGAACAAGTTGATCAAAATATTAAGGCCTTGGATATTGAATTGAGTAATACTGAGTATCACTTTATTGATGAGGCTTTTACAGAATTTGCAAAATAGGAGGAGTAGTATTTATGGCAAGAAAAGTAGTAATTTTTGGAGCAAATGGTTTTGTTGGCGGAGAGTTTGCTAAACAATTTATCGATAAAGGCGATCAAGTAACTAGTGTTTCAAGAACTGGTGAACCATTGGGCAACGAATCTTGGTATGACAAAGTAGACTGGAAGGTTGGTAATGCATTGACACCAGGATTTTGGAGCCAGTATTTAAAAGATGCTGATGTAGTTGTCGATACGATTGGTGAATATAAAGAACAACCTAATGAAAATTTAACTTATGAAAAAGTCAATTATCAAAGTGCTTTAAACGTGGCTGATGCCGCTGAAGAGTATAAGGTTCCGGTCTTCGTTTATATCTCAGTTGACGATATTCCTGGTGCTAATGAGCGCTATATAAGTACAAAACGTGATGCTGAAGAGAATTTGAAGAAGCGTAGTTTCAGATCAGTTTTGATGAGACCAGCAAGTATGCTTTCGGATGACGATCGAGCTGATAGTAAAGAGCCCCACCGTAGTTTGCCAGTTAAAGTAGTTGTTGCTGCCGCAATTAAGGCCGTCGATAATGAAAAAGATAACGTTACCTTGGGAATTGACGATATTGATCAATAGACATCAAAAAAGATGGGCTGCTTAGCTCATCTTTTTTAGTTTGCCATCTTCAATTTGCCAAATCGAGTCGACAAGATCGAGGACTCTCTCATCATGTGTCACCATAACGGCTGCCTTGTTTTCCTGATGAACGGTCTGTTGGATCAATTGGACGACTTCATGTCCACGTTGCGAATCTAAACTGGCGGTAGGCTCGTCAGCTAAAATCAAATCAGGCCGGTTGATAAAGGCTCGGGCAATGGCAACTCGTTGTTTTTCACCACCGGATAAAACATTCGGATAACTATCCAAGCGCTGTTCAAGACCCAAACTTTTAAGCAGGGTATTCGCATCACTCGGTTCTTTGGAAGAGATTTTTTGAATGAATTTCAATTGGTCGGATATTTTTAAATATGGAATCAAATCAGCATTTTGGAAGATAAACCCAATTTGATTTAACCGTAATTTAGTCTGTTTTGCTTGAGATAAGTGGCTGATATCTTGACCGTTTAGAGAAATTGTCCCAGAAGATGGGGTCAAGAGCGCACCCATAATCGTCAAAAGGGTACTTTTGCCAGCACCACTAGGACCGACGATCGCCGCAAATTCACCTTGTTTTACTTGAAAAGAAACGTCTTTTAAAACTTCATTGATTTGTTGTCCGTCAGGATAATTTTTGATGATATGCTTTAATTCTAAAACGTTTGACATTAATTGTTACCTCCAATTGCCTTAATAGGATCAACTTTGATGACTTTGAGTAACGAGAGACTAGCGCTGATCAAGGTTATCAATAAAAAGATCGCACCCGTTCCTAAAACAACCGTTGAACTGATACTAAATGGCATCGAAGCTGGCATTACTGAACTCAGCGCAAAAGTCACACCAAATGAAATTAAAATTGCCACTAAGGAAAGTAGTCCCATTTCCGAAATTACGTGTTTAACTAAATAGTTAGTTGTAGTACCAAGAGCTTTAAGCGTTCCAAAGTCGCGTAATTTTTGAAGATTGATGATGTAGAAGAAAACGGCCAATACGAAGAGGGAAATTATATACAAGAAACCAATCATTAAATAAAGCGACCCTTGTTCAGCTGAATAGCCTGGGATGGCATTGATTAGAGCTTTTTTACTAATGACTTGATAGCCAGATTTTTTTTGCAGTTGTTTTTTCAAAGCAATAGCATTAAAACCAGTCATTTGTGGAATGATGGTTTGAGACTGCTTTTGATTCAAATAAATGACAGGTGTGTGGGAATAGGCTTTATTATTGGTGAATCCAGCAATAGTAAAAGTCTTGCCACTGGCGGAATCTTTAAACTTATCACCTAATTTGTAGCCAGAAGTTTTTAATTTTTCGCTAACGACCACCTTTTTATTATCGTCGTTGGTCAACTTGTGGCCACTGACGATTTTGGGAGCTAAAAAACTGTTGGCATTGATGGTGAAATAAGCGATGTCAGTTTTCTTATTAGCCTGCTTTTGATGTTGAATCGTTGTTTGATTAACAGTCAATTTAGCAGCTGCTTGAGTTTTGAATTTATTCCAATCAGAGTCGGATAATTTAGAGCGGTTCAAACGAGCTTGGGAACCTTTCTGCAAAATGAATGTCTCAGCGGAAGTTTCTTTGATCGCCGAGCCACTGTCATTGGCCAAACCATTTGCAAGTCCGGTAATGAAGAGCACCAAAAAGACGATTAAAAAGATAATTAATCCCAATGCGCTAAATTTGAGTTTGTCATGACGAAATTCTTTCAGTGTTAAAAACATGATATTTCTACCTCCTTGATGCTTTCTATCTTAAAATGGAGGAGTATTAGGAACAATAAACAAAGAACTCATTTTTGTGTTTTAATACACATAAATGAGTTCTTTGTGCAGTGAAATGAGGAAGATTATGAATGAAAACGATCGTCGAACGAGACGCACTCAAAAATTAATCCGGGACAACTTCATTGATTTAATGGCCCAAATGCCAATTGATCAGATAACTATTCAAACTTTGGCTGATAAAGCCGATATCAATCGCCGAACTTTTTATCTACATTACACTGATATCTATGATCTTTTGCATAAGACCGAGGATTATGTGATGGAACACTTTTCTCAAACGTTGACCGAATTTGAAATTCCAGATGATCAAACTGTGATTGGAGCGGCCTTTTTCAAAAATGTTATGGATTATATTGGTGAGAATCAAAAAATGATTGGAGTTTTGTGTCGTAATCCTGATTCAGAATTGATGCAGAAGTTAATTCAGTTAACGGTTATTCACGGTAAAACTGTGATTCCTTTTGTGCATCCGGAAAATGCCCAATATATCTTGAATTACTGTTGTTGGGGGATGGTCGGCGTTTTACACACAGCTATGCGTCAAAAAGATTTTGATATTACAAAATTATCGAAATTGGCAGATCGGCTATTGTCTGTCACCCTTGAAGCGGACGGGATTGAATAAAAAATGACAAGAAATCGTTTTCAACTATAGGTAAATAACACAATAAGTTGTAAAATTTACGTCTGTAGTTAAAAGTTTTTATAAGGGGAACTATTATGGACGATTTAGAACCAAAAAAAAGCTATATTAGCTGGCCTGTATTAGCTCTGATGGATTTTGTTACCGTTATCGGTTTTGATGATTTAACTTATAACTTTCAAAATCAAGGTATGGGAGTTATTACATCCTGGATTATCATGTTATTTTTATATGTCATTCCTTATTCGTTAATGGTGGGTCAATTAGGGTCAGTCTTTAATCATGAGGGGGGCGGATTGACTTCTTGGGTTCGTGGAACTAGTGGCGAATTCTTAGGCTACTTTACCGCTTGGACATACTGGGCTGCCTCGATTCCTTACGTTGTTGATACGGCGAATTCAATCGTTGTTGGACTTGGTTGGGTCTACTACGGGAACGAGCATTTACAAGATCAAATGTCTAATGGTTGGTTTACTTTTTGGACCTTAGTAACATTCTTAGTCTTTATTGTTGTTCAATCACGTTTCAAACATTCTTTGGAAGTTTTGAGTACTATCGGTGGGGCAGCAATGTTTGGTATGACGGTCTTATTCGTTATTATGACGATTGCCGGTCTCGCTAACGGTGGTCATATTGCTACACAACCAATGAATATTCACACAATTATTCCTAAATTCGATTTACATTACTTAACGACGATTGGACTCTTGATCTATGCCGTTAATGGTGCGGAATTGATTGCTCCATTCGTTACTAAAATGCGTCATCCAAAGCGGGAATTTCCTAAAGCCATGATTATGTTGGCTGTGATGACTGCTTTCTTAACAATTTTTGGATCATTTGCCTTGGGTGTCTTCTTTGATGGCTTCCACGTGCCAAATGATTTAAAAATGAATGGTTCATACTATGCCTTCCAAGCCTTGGGAAGACAGTATCATATGGGTAATACTTTGATGTACATCTTCGCATGGACCGAAGTATTCTATCTCGCAGCACTATTGGCGGTGTTACTAGATGCCATGACCAGAATGTTGATTTCTGATACTGGTGCAAAGTACATGCCAAAAGTTTTGAGCAAGAAAAATGCTAATGGTTTACCAGTTAATGGGTATATTTTAACTTGTGGTTTGAGTGCTTTCATTATGTTATTAGGTGTCTTCTTACCAAGTATGAATGATATCTTCAACTGGCTCTTAAACTTAAATGGAATTATTTCCCCCGGTGTTACTTGCTGGATCTTCTTTGCCTTTATTAAGATCAGAATGGATAGTCAAAAATATCCATCAGATTATGTCTACATTAAAAATGATAAATTAGCGCTTTCTGTTGGTTGGTGGTGTTTAATTGTCACTGCAGTTGCAACCATCTTCGGAATTGGACCACAAGATGTTAAGTTCAATTCAGGTACATGGTGGTATGAATTAGCAATCAACTTCGTTGCCATAATCGTCTTGATCGGTTTGGGCGCTATTTTACCTTACGTCACACGCCGTGAAAACCGCAGTACAACCGGATCTGCATTCACACCTTTACAATGGACTGGAATTTTGACAGCTATCGTTGTAACGATCGTTGGTGATTTGTACTTAGGAGGTTCCAATTATATGCACAACATTGCTGCTATTCTTGGATTAAGTATATTAGGAATCGTGCTAGTTGTGCTGTTTGGTTGGAAAGAGTTTAACTTGAAAGACGCCTAAGAAGATTTGATTTGATAGTTCACTGCCGGCTTGCGTTCGGCTCTCAGAGCTCTCACTACAGCCTGGGGTGTTAAAACATGTTTGGATATCCCTTAAGTGAACAAGTTCAAAAGCTAAAGATAAAGGTCAAAAGCTTAAATGCTTAAGGTCTTAAAGATTTAAAGGCTTAAAAACAAATAGAACTGATACTTTTAATAGAAATTAAAAAAATGTATTGAATTGATATGAATATGTCAGTTCAATACATTTTTTGTCTTGTCTTTTATCTTTTGCTCTTAAGCACCAAGGTTTTCCAGCTTCCACTCCTACCAAGCTAAATAAGGAACGTAGGATTCCTATACATATCACTAACAAATCAAATATGCAGTAGCCCTAGTCAGGAGCGGAAGTTCTGGGGGATATCAGTGGTGAAATTTTACTTAATTGGCGGTTTTTGCCAATTTAGTAAACGGTCGAGCTTGAAGACCGTCAGCTTGCTGAGGGGCTCCAAGTCGGCCCACCACGTTCCATATCCCCCAGAACTGGAGCGGATGACGGCAGTGAACCAAAATAACTGCACTCCCAAAAAAGAGTCCATTTGTAAAACAGTAAACTTACTATATCCCACCCAGATTTTTTATGGTAAAATATTTCGAGTTGCTTATTTTCCATAATGTACACCAAAAGGTCAATCGTCAAGATTGCGGTCATGTCGGGTAAGTAAGCGCTTTAAAAATTTTGATATTTTTGAATCATTTTTCAACTATTTAGCTAAAAATATTGTATATTTGAAGTAACCGTTAGGTGAATAAATTAGGAAGAATGATTTATTTTCACTTGAGGAAAACGCCATGACAGAATTAGAGACAAAGAAGAAATACATTAGCTGGCCAGTCTTGGCCCTTATGGATTTTGTAACTGTAGTTGGATTTGATGATCTAACGTACAATTTCCAAAATCAGGGGATGGGCGTTATCACGTCCTGGGTAATTATGATTCTCTTGTATGTTATTCCATATTCATTGATGGTAGGCCAACTAGGGTCAACTTTTGATGATGACGGTGGAGGATTAACATCATGGGTCAGAGAAACTAGTGGAGAGTTCTTAGGCTATTTTGCTGCTTGGACTTATTGGGCTGCCTCGATTCCTTACGTCGTTGATACGGCGAATACGATTGCGGTCGCTTTAGGTTGGGTCGTAAATGGGAATGCTAAGTTGCAGTCGCAAATGTCTAATAGCCACTTCGCTTTGTTTACACTCTTGATCTTTATCTTTTTCATAATTATTCAATCCCGCTTCGAGCGTTCGCTGGAAATACTTAGTACTATCGGTGGAATTGCAATGTTTGGTATGACGGTCTTATTTGTTTTAATGACGGTCACAGCCTTGTCAATGGGTGGTCATATTGCCACTAAACCATTGACTTTCCATACGATTGTCCCAACTTTTAATTTGCATTATTTGACAACTTTAGGATTTTTGATTTTTGCAATCAATGGTGCTGAAAGAATTGCCCCATTCGTAACGAAAATGCGTAATCCTAATCATGATTTTCCTAAAGCAATGATCATGTTGTCGATTATGACGGGATTTTTAACAATCTTCGGTTCATTCTCATTGGGAGTATTTTTCAACGCCTATCATTTACCAGATGATTTGAAGATCAATGGTTCCTACTATGCTTTTCAAGCTTTAGGAGAGAGATTCCATCTGGGGAATACTTTAATGTATCTATTTGCTTTTACCGAGATTTTCTATCTAGCCGCTTTGCTAGCAGTTCTGCTGAATGCAATGACTAGAATGTTGATCTCCGATACAGGCAATCGCTACATGCCAAAATTCTTATGGAAAACCAATTCCGCAGGTTTACCAATTAATGGGTACATTCTAACCGTTGGTTTGAGTGCCTTTATCATGGGATTAGGTATCCTGCTACCTAATATGAAAGATATTTTCAATTGGTTATTGAATTTAAACGGTATTATTTCACCGGGTGTTACTTGTTGGATCTTCTGGTCCTTTATCAAGGTCAGGATGAATGATGATAAGTACAGTTCGGGCTATGTATACATTAAAAACAAAAAATTATCATTGGCTGTTGGTTGGTGGTGCTTGATCTTAACTGGTGTGGCCACAATAGCCGCAGTTGGACCACAAGATGTTCCATTCGCCTCATCCATGTGGTGGTATGAATTAGTTATCAATTTTGTAGCTATTATTGTTTTAATAGGTTTAGGATTCGTTTTACCTTACATTACGAAGCGGGAAAGACGCAGTCAAACTGGCACAGCTTTTACCAAAATCCAAAGTTTTGGCATTTGGGTTGCGATACTGGCAACGTTGTTAGGAGATTTGTATCTTGGTGATATTAATTTCAATCGGAATGTAGGTTATATTATATTATTAACCGCCGTAGGTCTCATCCTAGTGATTGCGATGGGATGGCGTGAACATGATGTGAAAGAAAGTCTTGAATAGAATTCAAGGCTTTTTTTTTTAAACATTTTTATACCTAGTTTTAAAAACTAGATTGCATAGTTAAGATAACTATGATAGATTGTAACAGTAATTATAAAAGGGGCGCAGATGATGGATGAATTAACAGCATGGTTGAATGAAATGGAACAATTTCGGTTACCAAGATTTGAGGAATTACCAGAGTTGGATTTGTATCGAGACCAATTATTGACTTTAGTGGATAAGTATATCGGTCCAATTTGGTTGGAAGATGGTCCAGTGGTAACGACTTCGATGGTCAACAACTATGTTAAAAATGGCTTATTGCCACATCCTGAAAAGAAGCGCTATACTCGTGAACATTTGGCTTATTTGATTGCCATTACTTTCTTAAAGCAAGTTGTATCAATCAATGAGATTCAAGAGGGATTGGAAGTTCAAACTAGGTTGAATGGTGGAATTGGCAAAGCTTATGATTTCTTCTGCGATAAACAGGAGTTAGCCTTGAAGATGTTAAACCATCGAGAAGAAGGACAAGTTTTATCTGAAAAAAATCAATCATCGGCTTATTTGTTAGTCGAAATGGCCACGATTTCCTTTGCCACGAAATTAGTTACGAAAAAGACATTAATGATTGAAAAGCATAATTCAAACGAAAAGAGTTAATAATAATGGAAAAGATTGCTGTATTGGTAGATTCATGTTGTGATTTGCCAAAAGAATATCTTGAAAAAACCGGTATTTACGAATTACCAATGCAAATTGCTTACCATGACAAGACTTATCTTGATCGGGTCGAGATTTCTGCAGAAGAAGTATATCAACAATTACCAGTAGAGATACCTAAAACATCCTTGCCATCCGGTGATTCAATTCAAACAACCTTAGACCGTATTGCTCAAGATGGATATGATCATATCGTATCGATTTCAGTTTCTTCTGGCTTAAGTGGAACTTTTAATTTCTTGAAAGTTTTTCTAGATGAAGATGATCGTTTCACGACCGCCTATTTTGATACGAAACAAGTTGCGGTAGCCGCAGGATTAATTGCCGTCGGTGCTAAGAATATGATCGATGAGGGCGATTCATTTGCTGAAGTAACCAGTAAAGTTGCAGAGATGATTACCAAAACGGTAGTTTACTTCTGTATTCCAACTTTGACTTATTTAAAAGCTGGTGGTCGAATCAGTGCTACAGCTGCTGCCGTTGGTGGGATGTTGAAATTAGCACCAATCATTACTTGTAAAACCGATGGATCCTATACGATTGCTGCTAAAGCTCGTGGCATGAAAAAGGGTCAAAAGATGATGTTAAATTTTGCCGAAGAGTTCTTAGATGATAATGAAAAATATCTCTTGGCGGTCGGTCATGGTGCTGATGAAGCAGGTGGTCAAAAAATGCTAGATCTATTGCATGAGAATGGCATTAAGGGTCAACAAGAATTTTTAGGACAAGTTGGGCCAGCGCTTGGAGTTCATACCGGACCAGGTTTAGTCGGTGTTGGAATTGTTAAAATCTAAAGTATCAATGTTGATTAAGTTGTATTTAAATTTATTATTGAATGAAAAAAAGTCGTCACTCCTTTTGGAATGACGGCTTTTTTGATCAAATTAAGCAATACCCATTAATTGCCAGATAGGTACACAAACGAGTAAACCGATAATATTTAATATCATATAACCGATAGATGATTTGGCCATTGCACCACGAGAAGCCATACTATCTTGAACAGCAGCACTACCAGTTAATATAGGAGCGTTCATGTAAGATAGAATCCAGACGTTAACGCTGGTTGTAACAATGATGGCGATAATTGCTGGGCTAAAGCTCATTTGTGAAAAGAATGGAAGCAGGCCAATCGTTATCAATGTACCTGTGGAAATCAAAGATACGACAACAAACTTACATAGATAAATAATGATAGGCAAGGCGATTACCGTAATGTAGATATTATCGATAATTGGTGAAATAGCTGGAGCTAAGATTTTTCTCAACCAAGTTGTTAATCCAGCTGATTGCATGACATTACCTAAGGCCATAACGGTACCAATAAAGATGATGGTGTTCCAACTTAATCGAGTCTTGAAATCCTCCGGAGTCAAAACTTTTAATGCGACAAGAACACTGACACCAATAATGGCAGTAATAGCTGCAGGGATATTGAAGACTGATTCCAAAATCCAGAAGACAATTGCTATTAGGATGACAGTCGCAGTGATTTTTTCCTCACGTGACATAGGACCCAATTCATTCAATTGTTTAGAAATAAATTCCCGTGAAACAGGCTTATCATCCTTAGGCTTGAATAAGAAGGTCAATAAGAAATATCCCCCGATTAAAATAATGATAGTCCAAGGGATCATCATGATAAACCAATTTCCCCAGTTCAATTGGGCTTGAGCTTTCGCAGGTAATAATCCTTTGAAAGCATAGTTTTGAGCTGTAGCGCTTAAGAAACTAGCTTCAGTGACAAAGAACCCCCAGAGTGCAGCAAGAAATAGTCCTGAACTGCCTTTACCGAAAGGCTTATATCCCAAGGCATTGCTGATTCCCTTGGCAATAGGGGTACTCATAGCTGTTTTGGGATGGGCACTGGGAATCATAGGAGCAATAATTGTACCCGCTGTAAATAGAGCAAGTGTTTGACCCCTAAAATTAGCTGGAAAGAAAGTCATGATTTTTAAAGCAATACGTTTGATTAAACCAGTTTTGGTGGCGGCAGCACCTAAGCCTAGACCTCCAATAATAATCCACATCGTCGTTGTGGAAAAAATTTGATAAGCAACTTCAAATTTAACAGCGCCTAAAACGACCCAAGAAGATAGCATTAACAAACCAGTGGCAAAACTAGGAATAACATTAAAAATCCAGAAGATATTTGCTGTGACTAGAGAAGCCAAAACAATCATACCTGCATGTGTTAGACCATGAGGAGTTGGAATAAAGAATGTGATAATAACTCCAAGAACGATCCCAACTATGCCGGCAATTAACTTTTTGTGTTTCATAGTGGGTTACCTCTTGTTATTTATTTTTCGATGCTAAAGCTTCTTGATTAACTGGAAATTCTGGCGTTTTACCGTTTTGAAAGTCAATTATTGCTTGTGCAGCACCTAGTCCGAGTGCTTGGTTAGCTTCAACTGTCGTACCGGCCATATGACTCGTCAAAATAGTATTTTTACTTGTAAATAATGGGTTGTCTGGAGCTGGTGGTTCAGGATTAAAGGAATCAATGGCAGCACCTGCGATAGTTCCTGAATTTAAGGCATTTGCTAAGTCCTTTTCATTAATAATTCCACCACGAGCTGAGTTAATAATGAAAGCTGAATTTTTCATTTTAGTCATTTCATTAGCAGTGATCATATTTTTTGTTTCTGATGTCAGTGGCATGTTGATGGACAGAAAATCTGCAACTGGATAGATGTCAGTTAAGTTTTTGTAGAGTTTTATAGGTGAATTTTTCAAATATGGATCATATCCTACGACATTCATGCCGAAAGCTTGGGCCAACTTAACAAGCTCCTGACCAATTTTTCCTAAACCTAAGATAGCTAAAGTTTTACCTCGTAATTCATTGCCGTTTAGTGAGAATTGAGTTGAAAATCCAGGCAGTGAACCAATCTCGGCTAGTTGATCTTTCTTTTCATGGATCAATCTATTAGAATCTAGAACTTTTCTACTGAGCATTAGCATAGTGGTCATAACATATTCCGCAACTGCAAAAGCATTTGCACCGTTGACCTTAGCAACTAAAACATTTCTTCTAGTTGCCTCATCAACATCTACATTATTTATACCGGTACCATTACGTGAAATAATTTTAAGTTGTTCGCCAGCATCAATTACCTCCGCAGGCAATTCTGATGAACGCATAATTACGGCATATGCGTCTTTAATTTCTTTTTTCATCGTTTCAATATCGGTTCCAGCAGAAACATGAACGTCGAAACCGTTATCCTCAAGAAGCTTGATTCCTTTATCGTCAATCTTTTCGCTTAACAAAACCTTCTTCATAATGTAAAAACCTCCTAGAAAAGTTACGTATATCACTAACTCGATTTCAATGACAATTATAGTTATTTTTTTCACTATATTACAGTCACCAAATGGACCCCAGACGAACTAAATATTACATATAAAATACTTGAAGAATGAATTTGTTTGGTTTTGCAACCCCTTACAAAAATAAAATAACCAAAAATATGAACAAAAAGTTCAGCAGGGGTAAATAGTTGAACTGTGCATTAGTGAAAAATGTAACTACAATTAATTTGAAAATAGTTGCACAATGTAAAACGAACGGAGGGAAAATGATGAAGATTGTTAGCGTTGATATTATGAAGGTTCCAAGTGAAGATCCTAGTTTTAGTGGTAATGGTCAAGGGTCTAAGGAAGATTGGTGTCCACTAGTAATCAGAATTAATACTGATACCGATATTTGTGGTTTTGGTGAGGCCGGTTTGGCTTACGGTAAAGGTTGGCGTGGTGGTTTTGGTATGCTGCAAGACTTTAGCCAGGTAATTATTGGTGAAGATCCACTAAATATTGAAAAGATCTGGAATAAACTTTTTAGTACAACTTATTGGGGGATTGCTGGTGGTGTTGTTGTTAATGCAGCTATAAGTGCTATTGATATTGCATTATGGGATATCAAAGGTAAATATTACAATGCTCCAACTTATGAGATTCTTGGGGGTAAAACTAATGATCATCTCAGAGCGTATGCTAGTCAATTGCAGTATAACTGGGGCGAGCACATTGATAAACTAAAGTTGATAACGCCACAAGATTATGCTGAAGTAACGAAGAAAGTCTTGTCTGAAGGTTACGACGCATTAAAATTTGATCCCATAATGTTGAGTGATCAGCCAGACGGCGGAAGAGAATGGACAACCAAAGGAACAGTGTCACAACATGTAATTAAAGTGGCCTATGATCGTGTTAAAGCCATGCGTGAAGTTGGTGGAGATGATCTGGACATAATTATTGATATGCATGCCAACTCAGATACAACGTCCGCTATTAAAATTGGGCAAGCACTTGAAGATTTGAATATTCTTTATTATGAAGAACCAGTTAATACGTTGAATCCTGACAATACTTTGGAGGTTTCGAGGAAAGTTAATATTCCAATAGCAGCTGGTGAAAGAGTTTTCACACGCTGGGGCTTTAGAAAATTCTTTGAAGACCGTTCTATCGCAGTTGCTCAACCAGATCTATGTTTAGCTGGTGGAATTTCCGAGGCAAAAAAGATTTGTGATATGGCACAAACATATGATGTCAATGCTCAGGTTCATGTCTGTGGAGGTCCAATTGCAATTGCCGCAGCTCTTCAAGTTGAGGCAGTTATTCCCAACTTCTTAATTCATGAAGTTTATCAGCGTGCAATCAATGCTAAAGACCGTTCTACATGTAAATATGACGATTATCAGCCAGTTAATGGATTCATTGATATTCCAGATAGACCTGGTATTGGTCAAGAATTGAAACCTGAAGTTATTGCTCAATGCAAGAAAGTAACTATTAAATAACGGAGGCTTTTAAAATGAAAGATAAATTTATTTTAGGTGGTTATACAGAAAATAGTTATACGCCCAACAATCAATCAGAAGGTATGTATATTGCTACGCTTGATACCGATAAAAAGAAAATTACGGATATAAGTTTATTAGCCAAGGTTGACAATCCAGCATTTCTAAATTATTCACAGACAGATGGAAAAATTGCGACAGTTTTGACTAAAGATGGTAATCAAGGAGGAGTAGGTATTGTTGACATTAAGTCCGGCAAATTAATTTCTACTAGTTATTTGCCTAAGAAGCATGGATCCTATGAAGCGTATGATGCGGCTAAGAATCTCTATTTTTGGAATGAGTTACCCTATACAGTGCCTTCATATATTTCAATTGACAGTGAACACAAGGTTTTGTTTGCTGCAAACTATAATACTAATGCTATTCATACTTTTAAGATGAATGATAGATATGAGATTACTGAAAGCCATACTTATCCAATAGAGGGCCATGGTCCACTCGTTGAACAAGATCATGCTCATATCCATTTTGCAAGAGAATTACCAGATGGAAGATTGATTGTTTGTGGACTGGGTTGTGATAAATTGTTCATTTTTGATGTTAATTTTGATACAGCCGAATTAACTTTAAAATCAACGTTTGAAACTAAACCAGGTTTTGGACCCCGTCAATTGGCGATTGCTAAGAAAACAAACTACATTTATGTTTTAGGAGAATTGTCAAGCCGTGTCGGTGTCGTTGAGTATAACCATGAAAATGGCGAATTGAGCAGAATTGAAGATTATTCTAATATTCCGGAAGGTTACGTTGGTCATAGCGGTTCGGCCGCTATTAGATTGTCAAACGATGAGAAGTTCTTGTATATTTCAAATCGTGGACATGATTCTATTACTGTTTATAAGGTTTTAGATGGAGGGCAACATCTAGAAAAAATTCAAAACATTAAAACAGAGGGTATTTTTCCACGAGACTTTAGCTTGAGTAAAGACGGCGACTTCTTACTTTGTGCAAATCAAAATACTAATGATCTGATTCTCTTCAATCGAGATAAAAAGTATGGTTATTTAAGCATTGCTCAAACTGATATTAAACATGATGCTTGTGTTCGGGTCCTTGAAGCAACAGATTTTTTGGCATAAAAAAAGAGAAGAAATTATTTGAAATTTCTTCTCTCCAATTCAGAAATTAAGTTTTTAAGTGATGGATTTTTATTGGTAGGTCGGTATAAGAAAGCTGAAGCATAATATTTGTTGACGTTGTCTGTGATTTTGAGAAATTTTATCATGGGATTCTGAGCTTTTTCTTTAGATAAAAAGGGACTTGGATAGAAACCAACTCCATTATTAGAAGCAACCAACATGTCACGTTGTTCTAATGATGAAACCCGGCTGATTTGTTCAGGTGTGAGGAAACCTTCAAATTTATCGAGAAAAACTTCTCTTAAGTAATATGATTCAGAGGAACTGTAGTAAAGTACTTTCATGTGTTTTATTTCATCCAAGCTCACAGAATCTTTTTGACTTAAAGGGTTATTGACGCTGACACCAATCATTAATTCACCTTCAGCCAATTTAATCATCTTCATAGACATGAAGTCGGCGTTTTCACGGGATAGATTGTAATACGGAGTGACTGCGAAGTCTAAATTATTTGCCTTCAATAGTTTGATTAAGCGAATACCGCTTTCCTCTTTTAATTCAAGCTTGATTTTAGGATATTTTTTCATAAAAGGGGCAATTACGGTTTCTAGAATCACCGTCTGATTTAGCGATGAAAATCCGATTCTTAAGATTGGTGTTAGTTTTTCATTGATAGTTTTAATTTTAGTTAAAGCATCATCATAGGTATTGATAATATCTTGTGCTGTTACGACGAATTGCTTGCCGGCACGATTTAATTTAGTACTATTTTTCTTTCGCTCAAATAGTGAGATTCCCAGTTCATTTTCAATCTGATCCATCTGTTTTGAAACTGCTCGTGGTGAAAGAAATAATTCTTCAGCGGCGGATTTGAAGCTACCATTTCTGGCGACAGATAAAAAAGTTTTAAGCCGGTTAATTTCCATTAAACTACTCCCAAATTAAATAAAAAACTTTAACACTTAATATTATACATGAACCATTGTTGCTTTTATTCATCATTAATTAGACAAGGAGAAAATTATGAATATTCCAAAAATTGAAAAGATGGATGTATATCCAGTTGCGGGTTATGACAGTATGTTATTAAACCTAAGTGGAGCTCATGGCCCATACTTTACTAGAAATATTGTTGTTTTAACTACTAATGAAGGTCAAGTCGGTGTTGGTGAAGTTCCTGGTGGTCAAAAGATCACTGATACTTTAAATCAATCAAAAGATTTAGTCGTGGGAAGAACAATCGGTGAATATAAGGATGTTCTTTTAAAAGTCAAAGAGAAGTTTTCATATTTGGACAAGGGTGGCCGTGGACAACAGACATTTGATCAACGAATTATGGTTCACGCACTAACGGCTATCGAAACTTCATTCCTAGACTTATTAGGTAAACATTTTCATGTTCCTGTGGCCGCATTATTGGGAGATGGTCAACAACGTGAAAAAGTCGGAGTTTTAGGATATTTATTTTATGTAGGCGATACCAGTAAAACAGATATGCCTTACTTACAAGATGATGATACAACTAGTGATTGGGGTAAGCTACGGCGTAAACCAGCCATGGATCCAGAATCGATTGTCAAATTGGCCAAGGCCGCTTATGACAAGTATGGATTCAAAACCTTTAAGCTCAAGGGTGGAGTCTTTGATGGCGAAGATGAAGTTGCTGCAATTAAAGCTCTGCATGAAGCATTTCCAAATGCCAAACTTGATTTAGATCCAAATGGTGCTTGGTCATTGAAACAAGCCATTCATTATGCCGATGAATTGAAAGGCATTTTACATTATATTGAGGATCCATGTGGAGGTGAAGATGGTTTTTCTGGTCGAGAGATCCTTTCAGAATTCCAGCAAATTACACACATGCCTACAGCTACAAATATGGTTGATACCGATTGGCGACAAATGTCACATGCAATTGCATTGAACTCTGTGTCAATTCCATTGGCTGATCCACATTTCTGGACAATGGAAGGGGCTGTAAGGGTAGCTCAATTGTGTAATGAGTTCAACTTAAACTGGGGAGTTCACTCAAATAATCACTTTGACATCTCTTTAGCAATGGTTGCCAATGCTGCCGCTGCTGCTCCTGGTCGTGTTTATGACGTTGACACTCACTGGATTTGGCAAGATGGTCAAAATCTTACTAAGAATCCATATAAGATTGAAAATGGTCAGTTGACGGTTCCTAAAACTAATGAAGGTTTAGGAGTTGAAATTGACCTTGATAAGATTAAACAAGCTAACGAATTGTATGTTGAAAAAGGACTGGGGGCACGTGATGATGCAAAGGCTATGCAATTCTTAATTCCAAATTGGAAATTTGATCCAAAGAAACCATCAATGGTTAGATAATTAGAAAGTAAATGAAATAATACCCCGCAATTACTAGTTGCGATAATCCTTTTATGATTGTCAGATGAAATAAATTCATTTGATATTCATGGAGGGATTTTTTAATAGCGTAAAGTTTGTGCAATACAATAAAACCAAGTACCCGGGATATTAAGATATAGCTTAATTATCTTGAAATTGTTTTTGCCAGAGGATTAATTCAGCCTTCTTATTTGTTAATTCTTTCTCAATGATCAATTGTCTTCCTAATTGTTCAGGGTAGTTAACCACCTCGTTCAATTCTAATTCCAATTGAGCTACTTCAATTCGGAGTGTCTGACAGCGCAAATTTAGTAAATGTTTTAAAACTTTTTCATCTGTTGAACCTAAAAAGTGCAACCTCAAAATAAAATTATCGTTATCTAATTGGGTATTACCTTGATTTAAGGGTGCTAGAAGCCATTCTTTAAACAAAGTGTGACCGTCGGCAGTTAATTGATAAGTCTTTTTTCGAGAAGCTTCTTTGGGCATTATTAAGGCAATCAATTCGGCCTTTAAAAGACGGTTAAGTTCAGGATAAATTTGGCTAAAAGGAGCGGTCCAGAATTCAGCTTTTTCTTGATCAAAAGTCTGCTTAATATCGTAACCGGTCATTGGTTTTCGACTCAATAAACCTAAAATCATATATTGTAAAGTATTGAAACGTGCCATATAAATCTCCTTTAATAATTAATATTTATATATTAATCTATATATATTAATATATAGTATTGAGGCGGATTATGGAACAAGTGAAGAGTAAAAATTTGACGATGATTTTGATTGGGATTGGGATTGTCACATTCATGTCTACACTTGATAGTAGTATTGTAACTGTGGCATTACCAGTTCTGAGTAAAGCATTGCAAACTAATATGAGTTTGATCAATTGGGTCGTAACCATGTACTTGATTGTTTTAAGCAGTACTTTGATGATTTTTGGAAAGTTAGGGGATAAGTTTGGCAAGATAAAGTATTTTAAATGGGGAACAATGATCTTTCTCATCAGTTCTGCTTTTTGTGCTTTATCAGTTAACTGGTGGACTCTAATAGTTTCTCGAAGTTTACAAGCTATTGGTGCGGCAATGACGATGGCAACTTCTAACGGTATCATTGTGGAACTTTTCCCTGAAAACAGACGGGGACAAGCGTTAGGCTGGATGGGTTCATTTGTATCCCTAGGAGGGATCGTTGGCCCAAGCTTAGGCGGTATTTTATTAAACTTTTTTTCTTGGCATATTATTTTTTGGTTGAACGTGCCGATTGGTATTTTTGCCTCGATTATTTTATTCAAATATTTGCCTAGTGAATTGGATAAAGTGTTTGCCAATAATAGTTTTGATTCAATTGGCTCAATTATGCTTTTAACTGGTTTCACCAGTGTTTTCATAGGTATTTTATTGGTTCAACAATGGGGATGGACTGATTGGCGAATTATTTGTTTAATGATTGTCGGATTATTATTATTAGTTGCGTTGTATCATTATGAAATCAAACAGGCAGATCCCATTTTACCAGTGTCATTATTTAAAAATGCTTGGTTTAGTATGCAATTGTTAGCTTGTTTTATGGTATTTATCGTTGATTTCTTTTTTGACGTATTAGCACCCTTTTATTTGCAAAATGCTCGTGCCTTTAGCCCACTATTTAGTGGCTTCTTTCTCTTGATTTTTCCAGTCGTACAATTATTTATTGCTCCAATTTCTGGCTCATTGGCGGATCATCATGATCCTTTTAAAATAACTTTATTGGGATTAGCGATAATTAGTTTTGGTCAGATTTTCTATGTCATGAGTAATTTGAATAATACCATTTTGATTTTTGCAATAGGTGCTGCCTTGGCAGGATTAGGTAACGGATTATTTCATTCACCTAATAATGTCTTAGTTATGAGTAATGTCTCTGAAAAAGATTATGGTTCGGCAGGTAGTGTTTACAGCTTGGCGAGAACGGTGGGTATGGTAGTTGGTTCAACGATGTCGACGACTCTGCTTTTCAGTTCAATGTCGATTTTTCATGGCAGTCGGGTCAAATCGTATTTAACAAGTGATCCGCAATTATTTATCGACGGAATGCATGTTACATTTGGCTTTTCTTGTTTTGTCAGTGTGGTTTTACTAATAGGAATCTTTTTATGGCACCAAAGAATTAGTCGAAAATAAATGAAAATAGGCCTGTCATTACATGTGCAAGTGTAATGACAGGCCTATTTTACTGTGGGCTATTTTGCAGACATTTTAGCAGCTACAAAATAGCATAAAGCAGTGATGATCATAGCAGGGAAAGTTGCTCCGACTGTATTCACGATAAAGCTAAGTTGGTTGAGTCCTAAATAACTGGCGACACCGATTGCCCAAGTGACAATGGCTACGAGGTTGACACCCTTAGAGTACCAATAAGTCCCATTCGGTTTGGAAAATTGATCAACTTGATACTTTTGTTTCTTGATGAAAAAGAAGTCAATCAAGAAGATAGCAATTTCAGGTCCCAGAAACATTCCGATTCCATCCAGGAAGGTTTCAAAAGTAGTCAGGAAGCTGGCCACATAAACAGGGATGAAAGTCATGACTGTAGCGACTAAGGTTACGATCCAAAGAGCTGGAGTCAGTTTTAGGCGATGAAAGATATTAGTTAAAGCTGAACCAGCGGCCATTAAGTTAACGGCATTGGCAGTAGTACTCGTGATAACGATGACTAACATCGCCAAGATACCAAGGCCAAGTTTGGCGGCAATCGTACTAGGGTCAGCATTGTTAGGATCAAATTTATTAATAGTGATGGCTGTGGCAATCGTGGCAATCAAGCCAATAAAGGCAAACCAGAATAGTCCGATATTAGCACCGAAGAATGAAGCTGTTGTAGCTGCCTGTTTATCTTTGGTGAAACGACTGAAGTCAGCCGCCGCCGTTACCCAGGCCAGATTAAAGGCAGCTAGGATATCGACGATTTTACCACTAGGCAATTGGAATTTGGCGGCAGGTTGATATTTTACGATATCGTTAAAGGGAACTGTTTTTAAGACGACGACTGATTCCCAAGTTACTAAAACGATAACTAGAATAATACCGATTCGTTCGATCCATTTAACTGATTTTTCTCCTAATGAAATGGAGATTAGATGTAGAATGGACATGACGACAATCCCAATGATAATACTGAATTGATTATGGAATGAAGAATTATTCCAACCTAGGATGTCTTTTAAGATGATACTGATCGAGGTTGCGGCAATAAACGTGTTGATGGCTGCCCAACCAATGAATTGGACGACATTGACGATTGAAGGAATGATCGAACCTTTCACGCCAAAGGATGGCCGGGTCAAAACCATCGCCGGTAAGCCAGTTTTATAACCCATATACGAAGCTAGGCCTAACAAGACGTAAGATAATGAGCCGACGATCACCAAGAGTGTTGAAGCTTTGATCAAACCGACTGCGGCAATTACCCCACCGATGTACCAAGTCCCGTTGTTAGCATTAGCCCCGATCCAGGTGGCAAACATGTCCCACTTCGACATTGCTCTTTGATCAGGTGTTGTTGCTTGAATATGTTCTTTATTAGCCATCATAACCCCCATAATCTTGAGCAGTAAAAAAGGACCGCACGTAAAGTGAGCAGTCCCTCAATTATCAAATTTACCGCTCTTTTGTCAGCCTCTCTGGACTGCTTTTAAAAAGATATATTGCTGTAAGTTTAAGGGAGAAATTTGGCATTGTCAATTAAAAAATTGTATACTATATCAAAATTTGAAGGAGTGTAGCGTGATGTTATTACAACAAGTCAGAATTGAAAATCAACCTGCTCAAGATATCAGAATCGAAGATGGAAAATTTACTGAGATTGCCGATCATCTGACGCCTAAGGGTGATGAAGAAGTGATTGCTGGTCATGAAAAATTAGTTCTACCACCATTCGTTGATCCACATGTGCATCTGGATAGTGCTTTGACAGCCGGACAACCAGAGTGGAATGAAAACGGAACTTTATTCGATGGAATTCGCATTTGGTCAGAACGTAAAAAGAGTTTGACCTATCAAGATGTTAAAGAACGGGCAATTCTTGCTTTGAAAATGCAAGCAACTCACGGAATTCAATATGTCCGCTCCCATGTGGATGTAACTGACCCTAGTTTGAAAGCTCTGAAAGCTTTGATCGATGTTCGTGAAAGTGTTAAAGATTGGATGACTCTGCAACTAGTTGCTTTCCCTCAAGAAGGAATCTTGTCCTATCCACACGGTAAGGAACTGATGGAAGAGGCGGTTAAATTAGGTGTTGATGTTGTCGGGGCAATTCCACATTATGAATTCAATCGTGAATATAGTGTTGAATCGATGCACTTTGCTTTTGACCTAGCTCAAAAAAATGACTTGTTGTTTGATGCACATACTGATGAAATCGATGATCCAAGTTCTAGAAGTTTGGAGACCATCGCTACTTTAGCCTATGAAAGCGGTATGGGACAACGTGTGACGGCTTCACACACCACCGCTATGGGTTCGTATAACGATGCTTATATGTATAAATTGATGCGTCTTTTGAAGATGTCGCAGATGAACTTTATCTCCAATCCGCTAGTCAATATGTACTTAGGCGGGAGATTCGATACCTATCCAAAACGTCGTGGTTTAACCCGAGTTAAAGAATTGAACGCTGAAGGTATCAATGTTGGCTTCGGTGAAGACGACATTAAAGATCCATGGTATCCCATGGGCAACGGCAGTATGCTGGATGTTTTGGCTGAAGGATTACATGCTACTCAAATGATGGGCCATCAGCAAATCATGGACTCATACAAATTTATTACCATTAATAGTGCTAAGATCATGCAAGTTCAAGATCAATATGGCATCGAAATCGGCAAACCAGCTAACTTTGTTTTGATGAATGCTCATACGTTCTATGAAGCTTTGAACCGTAAGGCACCAGTCTTATTATCAGTTCGTAACGGCAAAGTTATCGGTAAAACAAAACCCGCTGAAACAGAATTATATATTTAAATAATTCACGATATTAATGTCTTGAGTTTACGATTTTAAGAATAGGGATGAACGAATGATATTAGAAAAATCTAGTGTGATTAATGTAAAGAAGTTACAATCACAATTAGGCGGCCTCAGCAATCAGCCTAACATTGAGGAACTAACCAAGTTGATCAAGCTGTATCAACTGTATCAAGCAGGTCAAAAAGAAATCAGTACTAAGTTAGAGAACTTGGATTCAGAGTTTCAAGTCAACTACGATTACAATCCGATTCATCACATGGAATCAAGAATGAAAGATCTGCAAAGCCTGCTCCAAAAAGCTGAACGTAAAGGCTATCCGCTGACCGCTGACAGTATTAAAGAACATATCTTTGATATTGCCGGAATTAGAGTGATTACCAATTACCGTGATGATATTTACAAAGTCGAGAAATTATTGACTGATCAGACTGACGTAACGCTCTTAAAACGTAAGGATTATATTAAAGATCCTAAGCCTAGTGGGTATCGCAGCTTGCATATTGTAGTTAAAGTTCCCGTCTTTCAGGCGAGTGGAACAATTGATATACCAGTTGAGATACAGATTCGTACTGTGGGTATGGATATGTGGGCCAGTTTGGAACATAAGTTGCGCTACAAAACTGATGCCGATCAAGCATTAGTCGACCAATATGGCGGTCAATTGAAAGATTACGCGGCCGAATTGGAGCAGATTGAACGTGGTATGCAGGAAATTCATAAGACACTAATTTAAATAATTTCACAAAAAAAGTGTATTGAATTGGAAAATTCAATACACTTTTACTCTTTGGTAAACTTTGTTGATAATGGGACGATTTAAATAGATAGATAAAGATTTCTTCATTAAACTGCTGCTTCGGTGTCGTGTCCCATTAACCAATCAGTTTTAGTCAACTCATAGGCCATTAATTGTCGAACTTCGCCAGTATGAGGTGAGGGGAAGGTTCCTAATAATCCTAGATCGTTCATGCCCATCTTTTTCATTACTAAACCGGAGCGGGTATTGGTACTTGCATAATGGGCTTCGATTCGTTCGAAATTCAAATTGTTGAAGCCATAACCCATCATGGCACTACCAACTTCAGCCACATAGCCATGACCCCAGGCACTCTGTGCTAAAGCATAAGTTAAAATACCAGTGGTATTTTCAGGATGGAATTCATAGAAACCGATCAACTTGTGTTCATCTTTTGTTTCGATTCCAAATGTATAAGCCGTATTATAAAAATGGCTTTCAAAAATCGCAGTGAAATTAGTTGGCGTTTTGACGTCACGATATCGAGTGTAACGGACGACCTTTGGGTCCAACAAAATCGCTTGTAATTCATCAAAGTCCTTCAATTGAATCGGACGAATGATTAATCTCTCTGTTGTAATTTGACGCATCCTTCTTATCTCCATTATTAAATTAGAACTAGAATATAAACTATTCTGACGCCCGTGTAAACAATTTTATTTTTAAATTTTGCTGGCGGTGTCATATGTTACTGGCATAGGGTTTACATATTATTTGATTGAAATGTTTATTATTCAATAATATGCAAAATAATAATATAATGATGTATGAAATTGGAATTTTTAATCAGTTTGACAGTTGTATAAACATATTATAAACTTGACGGCGTTAAGTAGAAAAAAAAGTAATTTTAAATTGAGGAGTAACATTTATATGAAAGAATGGCAAAAGGAAACTGTCTATCAAATTTATCCCCGCAGTTTTCAAGACTCTAATGGTGACGGAATCGGTGATATCAATGGTATCATTTCGCGCCTAGATTACTTGCAAGAATTGGGAATCGGTTTGATCTGGTTGACACCAATGTATCGTTCACCAGGAAATGACAATGGTTATGATATTGCCGATTATTACCAAATTGATCCAGTATTTGGAACCATGGATGACTTTGAAAATCTATTGAAGGAAGCACACAAGCGTGATATCAAGATCATTATGGACATGGTATTGAATCATACTTCAAATGAGAATCATTGGTTCAAGGAAGCTTTGAAGTCTAAAGATAATCCTTACCATAATTTTTATATTTGGCGCGATCCCGTTGATGGTCATGAGCCAAATAACTGGGTTTCTAAATTCAGTGGCAGTGCTTGGAAATATGTACCAGAATTAGATCAGTATTATTTGCATCTCTATGATGTGACAATGCCTGATTTGAACTGGCGTAATGAAGCCTTACGTCAAAAAATCTTTGAAATGTTGAAGTTTTGGGCCGAAAAGGGTATCGATGGTTTTCGCCTGGATGTTATCAATAATATTTCTAAAGACAAAAACTTGCCCAATGACACATTTGCGACGCCTTTGGATGATGGTCGGAATTTCTATACTAATGGACCTCATGTTCACGAATATATTCATGAAATGTACGAGAAAGTGTTTGGACCCAATAAGTTTATAACAGTTGGAGAACTTTCTTCGACTCCCATTTCTGAAGCGGTCAAGTATACCAATCCCAATCGTCAAGAGTTGTCGATGGCGTTCACTTTCCATCATGTTAAAGTCGATTACACCGGGGGCAATAAATGGACTCTGGGTCACTATAATTTGACTGACTTAACTAGGATCTTGAGCGACTGGCAAGTGAAGATGAATTCCCAAGGCGGTTGGAATGCTCTATTTTGGAACAACCATGATCAGCCACGAGCAATTTCTCGTTTTACTGACGATGACAAGTATCGTGATCAATCAGCAAAGTTGTTAGCGATGGTCGAATTTGGATTGCAAGGTACACCGTATATTTATCAAGGCGATGAGATCGGCATGAAGAATGCTTACTTTACTGATATTAGTCAATATAAAGATCACGAATCGATCAATGCCTATAACGAAATGATCAGTAATGGCGTTGATAAAAAATTGGCGATCAAGATCTTGCAACAAAAGTCGCGTGAGAATTCTCGATTACCAATGCAATGGGATTCAAGCAAATATTATGGCTTTACCACTGGAGAACCTTGGTTAAAGCCACTGTATCATGATGACTACTCTGTCGAAAAAGTTCTGAAAATGAAAAATAATATTTTTAATTTTTATCGTGCTTTGATTTTCTTGCGAAAAAATAAGGTATTATTAACAGAAGGGTCATATCGATTACTGAATGCCCAAGACAATAGCGTTTATAGTTATGAAAGATATGATGATAAGAGTAAAATTATTGTTATGGCTAACTTTACTGATCAAGAGCAAAGAAGGCCTCTCTTGGACGGTTTCAATTTATTGTTGGGAAATTATGAGGGAATTGAAATTGACAATGGAGAAGTGATTTTACGGCCTTATGAAGCAGTCATGTTGGAGAAAAAAACAGCACTTGTGGGGAGTGTTTAACTAGCAGAGGGTAACTTTATTAAACGTAGTACCAATTGAGGAGACATTATGCCAAAGAATTTATATTCAGATATTTATCATATTTTAAAAGGAGAGATCGACAGCAATGTCTATCCTCCAAAGACGATTTTACCTGGTGAGGAAGATTTGTCACAACGGTTCAGTGTTACACGGAACACAATTCGCCGTGCCCTAAAAAAATTGCAAGCTGATGGCTTAGTATACACAGTTAAGGGACGTGGAGTCGTAGTCTTGGAACCAATCGTTGATAATCGGGTAATCTTTTCTGCCGCTAATCATTTTGGCTTTCAAGATCTCATGAGTTTTCCTCAGAATAAATTCATCAAGAAATTGACGACGAAGGTTTTAGAATTTAAAGAAGTTGAAATTGATGATAAGCTGTCCAAACACACATCATTTACCGTCGGAGATACAGCTTTTTACGTTGAACGTTTGAGAATGGTCAATGGCAAAGCAATGGCGATCGATACGAGTTACTTTAGAAAAGAGAGTATGCCCAACCTTTCGATTATTGATGTTGAAGGATCTGTTTATCAATATATTCGTGATGAAGACCTCTTTAAAATTGCGGCCGCACGTTCAATCGCTTCGGTGGAGACAGCAACTAAGAAGGAATTCGATAACTTGGATCTTGAAGATGCCAATTGTGTCGGCGTCTTAAAAAAATATGTTTACAGCGACCTAGGTAATTTATTTGAATGTACTGAGACAAAATATATTCCTAACCACTATTCACTAGTTGGTTTTGAATCGTATTAAAGTGTAAAAGAGCTCTGATCCCGTTGACGGAAACAGAGCTCTTTTTCATAGTCTTGGCTTTAGAATTTAATGATCTGGTTGAAGATAAAATTATCAGGAATAAAGTGAGATTCAGTATATTCGAATTGCTTACCATCATCGTTAAAAGCAAAACTAACCATATTGCCAATACAATTGTTAATGCCAAGATTGAGATTTTCATAATCGACTTGGTTTGCGTGTTCGATCCTCAATTGGCGTTTGACCACGGCAATTTTCATGTGTAAAACATTTTTAATGTAATCGTAGATTGATTCTTTAGCAATCTCCGGAGTAATATTCGGAACAACTTGTGCATTGAAATAGTTAATATCGAGGACGGCATTTTTGTTATTGATTCGACGAACTCGCTTGATTGCATAGACGGGAAGGCCGACTGCAAAGGAAGTTTTGTGGCTGAGGTCCTCATCGACGATAACTTGTTTGAAATCGGCTATGATCGTTGCGCGATGGACATCTTCAGCATTATTCAAGGCATGGATACTGTCAATTTCTCTAAGACTCAGATTGATCTCGTTGGCATGAGAAGTCTGTTCAAGTACCACGACACCTTTACCTTTAACAGAATAAACTAAACCTTCATCGGAAAGTTGTTTGATGGCCTTGTGGATGGAATAGCGACTAACATGAAATTCTTCAATGAGTGAATCTTCGGTAGGCAGGCGCATCCTGATATTATATTTTCCATTGATAACTCTTGATTTAAGTGTTTGATAAATATCTTTGTTAGTAGTTTCAGTCATAAGTAACGCTCCAATGTAATTGTTAATACTATTTAATAGTATATTATATTGAAAATGATTTAAACCTGATTTACTTAAAAATGGAATAAAATTATAAAAAGATATTCCAAAGTTGTTATAGAACTGACTGGACTGTTAAAAATTAAATCATTTTTTGCCTAATCAGTTGTTGCTGGACATACTTTGCAACTAACTTACCTCCTGCAGTAGAGAAGTGAACGTGATCGCCACAATCGAATTCAGGTTTTAAGCGATTGTCATGACTAGTCAGACTATCCAAATCAATCGCGTGGGGCATTGTTAAAATCTCTTGATTGATAGCTTTTCTGAGAGCTTCTTTTGTTGGACTCCAAGCTTGAACGTCTGCATTGATATTACCTTGTGCGGGAGTGATCGTCATAGGGATAAACTTGATGTTTTGTTGTCGGCATTTTTCTTTTAAGAGTTTAATAGCTGTAATCACAGCGGACTTACTAGGTAATTCATTCATGGGTGTACCAGTGCCAGGATGCAATAAGTCGTTGATTCCTTCCATAAAGATAACGATATGGGGTTGATAATCGATCAACATATGGTCAAATCGGGTTAATCCCGCTTCGCCAAAGCTTGTTGACCATTGTGAAGTACTGTGGCCCGGATGAAGGAGACGGTTGCCGGAGATGCCATAGTTAGCAGTCATAATTTGAAAGTCTTTCTCCAAGTTATAAGCTAATGGGGCGGAAAAGTTACCCTGGTTAGTTAGAGAATCACCAAAAAATGCAATGCGCCGATAGCTCTGATTAGTCTGGACTTGTAATCCACAGATACCAAAGAAATATTTCGCTACTGTCGGATCAGTTTCGCTTGTCTTAAGCAGTTGATTTGAGATAGTTGATCCAATGGTATGAACCGTTTGATTAGGTGAATCCAATTCGATTGATAAATATGCATCGCCAAGCAGATTGAAATTGATCCAGTCAGACCAATCAGTGATTCGAGGCTCAATCGAAAAATCGCTTTGACCATCCTTAGTGATGACTGTTTGGGGCTGATCTTTAGAATAAATAGTCAGCTTGGAAATATGTAATGGTTTTTCATCGTATAAGGTGCAAAATTGTAAACGAAGTTTGTGAGAAGCCAGCGGTTGAAAAATTGCTAGAGACTGATGACCGGATTGGTTTATCTTGTCAATATTTTGATAATTTGAAAAATTATGTTTCCAAGTAGTTGTTGCAATCATTATCGACCCTTCTTTTTACAGGTGTTTGAATTACTTTAATGATAGCATGTTTAAACATTTTAAACTGACAATTAGTTATATTTTTGTATTTTTTTTGCAAAAAAATACTCATAAAATCCTCGAACGGGAATTCTATGAGTTATTACTTAAAATTGAATTTGACTAGTTAGTCTTTGTTGGTGCAGCATTCAAGGTCCAAGTTACGACAGCATTCATATTTCTTGAAGATGGTTTAGTAGTACTATTGTTACCGTCTTTAGGAATATGTAAACTAGCTGTATCGGGGGTATTGAATTTAGCACTAATAAGTCCGCCGTTATATTCACCAGGTTGTAGATTAATAACGTTTTCTGCAGCCTGATCACTGCTAAGAGATACCTTTTGGGTATATAGTTCCGTAGCATTGTTCGAAACATTATTGTTGTCATCGTCCAATAATGCAATTTTATTTAGATCCAAAATTGCAATAAGTGAGCTTGTATCTGTATCACTTTGGGTGGGATGCAACACACTAAGTGAAGCTGAGAGTGAGAATCCAGGCGCAGTTTCAGAATAATTACGTGAATCGATTACTTCTAATAAGCCACTGTCATTACCATCACGACCGGCAGTAGCAGTGGAATTATTAGTCCCATCATCAACAACAAAATCAGATGAATCAACGGTGTTATTAACTAGTTTTTTAGTATCACCGATTACCATTTTTCCAAAATTAAAGTCAGGGACCGCTTCTAATGTTAAGACCCCTGAGACTACGTTTACTGTAACTTGGGAAGTTGCTTGCGCTTTGCCCGTACTATCGACGGTAGCAGTGGTTGTATCATCAGTAGGAGTAGCAGCTGCAGATGTAGAACTGGCGGCAGTATCGGATGCTGTTATTGCCGAGTATGTTATCGGCATACTTGAAGTTGTAGAAGCAGCTTGGGCTGTAACGGTGGGTGCGAGGGACAAACTAAGGCTAGTCAAAAAAAGCAAACTTGCAATACTTTTGAACAGTTTCATTAGTCGCCCTCCTAACTTGATTTTTGAAAGTCTTTTTGAGCTTTCCCTATGCTTAAATTCTAGCAAAATATCAAGATTAATTTGTATCGTTATTGATAAATGTTTTTTATCTAAAATGGAATAAAGCACTGATGTAGGCGTTCACTATTGATTTTATTTTTTTTTTTTGGAAAAACTTATTATTTGCAAGTAATCAATTTATTTGCTATTGTACCGTTCTATTGTTAAGTTTGTGATGACGATAAAAAAACTAGCGAAGACTTTCTACTATATAAAGTATAAAAAGGAGTCTAGTTAATAAATGGCACGTAAAGCAAAAATTGAACGTGAAAAGCGGCTACAGGAAACAGTTGCACGTTATGCTTCAATTCGACAGGAATTGAAAGCCAAACATGATTACAAGGGGCTAAGCGAATTACCTCGGGATGCTTCACCAGTAAGATTACATTCACGTGATTGGAGTGATGGACGTCCCCACGCTTATTTGAGAAAATTTGGGATGTCCCGTTTGAACTTTCGTAAGTTAGCTCACGAAGGAAAGATCCCTGGTGTTAGAAAAGCCAGTTGGTAAAACCAAATTTACATAAATTTGAATAGTATCATATCACTTTTAATGAGAGCGGGGCAAAATTCGTTTAGTTTCCGGGCATTAATAGTAAAAAGAGCGGCAACTCAATTTTGAGTTGCCGCTCTTTTTATCAGGAAAATCTCCACCTTACAAAACTGTCACATGAGACTAACACTTTGGTAATTATGGGATTCAATTATTTACTTTTATATACAGTCGCTTGATAATAAAACACGTTAATAAAGTGTGAAAACTAGTCGTGAAAATATTTGAATAGAATGAAAACAGTTACAATGCGTATATTTTGAAAAGGAGCTAGTGTTTCTTATATAATAAACGTGTTTAAACATGCTACCAGTTTTTCAACTGAATAAGTTGGCGAAATTGTAAAAAAAAATTTACAAAATATGCCAATTACGACTATCACTTTTTTATTATAATGTTTATATGGGAAGTATATACAGGCGTTGATATAGTTTCCACTTAGGCAAACTCTTTCGTGAGGTGTTGATTTATGAAAAATGACTTTATCAATTTTTTGAAGAAGCCAGTGACAATGTTCATTATTAAAACAGTGGTATTTTTCGCTATTTTCATAGTGCTTCTATATATCTACGGTTATAACGGCGTTGGAAGTGCCAAATTTATTTATAACGAATTCTAGCAGGACGAAAGGAAAAAGTTTATGAATACAATTATTGAAAAAATCACCACCGCTGCATTACAAGCACCAGAAAAAATTTGCTATCGAAATGGTGATGAGACGCATACTTATCAAGAACTTTTGCAAAAGTCTGATCGTGTCGCAAGTTTCTTGCAAGATAAGTTTTTACCTGCTCAGAGTCCAATTATTATTTTCGGTGGACAACAATTTGAAATGTTAGTAATGTTTTTAGGTGCTATCAAGGCTGGACATGCTTATATTCCAGTTGATGATGGCTCAGATCCTTCGAGAATTATTCAAATCGATTCAGTTGCTAACCCAGCTCTGATCCTCAATTGGAGTGATATTAGTGATTTTGGAGTCGATACACCTCAAGTTTCTAAAGATGAATTAACAACAGTTTTTGCCTCAGAGAACAATATTTATGATGACAGCCGTAGCGTCGGGCCTGATGATAACTTCTATATTATCTTTACCTCAGGTACTACTGGTACGCCAAAGGGTGTCCAAATTAGTACTAATAATATCTTAGATTTCTCACAATGGGCCCAAGAGGAATTTGACTACAACTCAGAGATGAGTATGTTGTTGCAAGCACCATTTTCATTTGACTTGTCAGTCTTTGATATTTATCCAGGCTTGATGAGTGGCGTAACACTTAACGTTGTCGACAAAGATACAACTAAGAATTTCGGTTTGTTACAAGAGGCAATCGTTAATTCTGACTTCAATACTTGGGTATCTACACCATCATTCTTTGAAATGTGTCTTTTGTTTAGTGGCTTTGATGCCGAACATATGCCTCAGTTGAATAAATTCATCTTCTGTGGAGAAGAATTAACCCATGCTACGGCCAAAAAACTATTAAAGAAATTCCCTGATGCGAAGCTCTACAATACTTATGGCCCAACTGAAAATACTGTGGCAATCACCTCAATTCAAATCGATCAAGCAGCGTTAGAAAAGTTTGACCGTTTACCAATCGGTTATTTGAAGTCAAATATGGATTATCGTATCAATGGTGCTGTGGATGAGAAGACCGGCCGTTTGACTGGTGAATTGCTTGTCAGTGGTCCGGATGTTTCTAAGGGTTATTTGAACAATCCTACTCAAACTGAAAAAGCCTTCGAAGAAATTGACGGTAAAATTTTCTATCATACAGGTGACATGATCAGTGCTGCTGATGATGGATTGTTATTCTATCATGGTAGAACTGACTTCCAAATCAAGATGCATGGTTACCGAATCGAACTTGAAGAAGTCGACTCAATGCTTGGTAATTTGGAACAAGTTAAACAATCATGTACAGTTCCGCTATATAACAACAAGAATCAAGTCAGCAAGATGATTGCTTGTATCGTTCTTGAAGATCAATTTGAAGATGACGACGAAAACGACTTAAGTTCTGATATTAAAGATTCACTAAAAGAAACCACAATGGAATATATGATTCCTAATGTGTTGAAGTTTGTAAAGCAACTACCAATCAGTAAAAACGGCAAGATCGATAGAAAGACTTTGATAGGCGAAATTAATGGGTAATTTTACAAATATCACGCCTTACAGCAGTCCCCACTATTTTATCTACTTAATGTTGCTTTTACTGCCCATAATCATCGGATTGTGGTTTGGTAAACGTTTCAGAATTTATGACTTCTTCGCAACGGTCGTTATTTTAGCCACAGCATTTTTCGGTGGCAATATGAAGCAAGGTATTTCATTACTGTGCTACGTTTTATTCGAAATAATCCTTGTTTCCATCTATCTGTCATATCGGAAAAAACATAACGATTTCTGGATCTTTACTCTGTTCGTTGTCTTGGCAATCGTGCCTTTGGTCTTCGTCAAACTGGACCCATTGCTAAATAATCAAACTATTTCTTTGTTTGGATTCATGGGTATCAGTTATTTAACCTTTAAATCGGTTGAAGTTATTATGGAAATTCGTGATGGTTCGATCAAAAAAATTACCCCATACGAATTTGGCCGATTCTTACTATTCTTCCCAACTATTACTTCTGGACCTATCGACCGTTTCAGACGTTTTCAAAAAGATGTCGATAAGGTTCCTAGTCGGGACGAGTATGTTGAGCTGATGAGAAATGGTGTTAACTATTTAATGAAAGGCTTGCTTTACAAGTTCATCATCGGATACTTCTTTGGAACATTATTGCTTCCTCGAGTTCAACTCTTAGCATTGTCGTACAAAGATTCTGCTCCACTGGGATTATCTTGGTGGGTATTAGCGTACATGTACGTATACAGTATGTATTTATTCTTTGATTTTGCTGGTTATTCATTATTTGCCGTTTCAATCAGTAATTTCATGGGTATCAAGACACCAATGAACTTTAATGCGCCTTTCAAGTCCAAGAATATTAAAGATTTCTGGAATAGATGGCACATGACACTTTCATTCTGGTTCCGTGATTTCATTTATATGCGTTTGATGTTTACGATCATTAAACACAAGTGGATCAAAAATAAAGTTACTATCGCTAATCTTGGTTATGTGACCTTATTCTTGATCATGGGATTTTGGCACGGTGAGACTTGGTATTACATTGTTTATGGTATTTTCCATGCATGCGCAATGATTATAAATGATGCATGGCTCAGATATAAAAAGAAACATCGCGACAGTATTCCAAGCAACAAGTTTACGCAAGCATTTGCGATATTCTTGACGTTTAATATCGTATGTTTCAGTTTCCTGATCTTTTCAGGATTTTTCGACAAATTATGGTTTAGTTAGGAGAGTTTATTATGGATGAAATTAAAACAAAGGTAATTGATATTTTAAAGGATGTAACAGGTTTGGACGACGCTGGTCAAGATGCTGATCAAGATCTATTTAAAGATGGTGTGCTTGATTCAATGGCAACTGTAGAAGTTTTGGTTAACTTACAAGATGAATTTGGTATTACGGTACCAGTTTCAGAATTTGATCGTTCACAATGGTCAACAGTTAACAAAATTGCTCAACAAGTACAAGAATTGGAATAGATTATGAAAAAAAAGTTATGGATGATTTTTGGACCTGTTATAGTTGCCGCAGTGGCTTTAATGCTGCTTCTCTGGACTCCAATCAACTTTAAGACCTTAACACCACAAAAAGTTAGACAAGCTGCTACTTCATTGGATGTTAGAGTTCTTAAAGGTGAGAGCGTGAAGAACGCCGCTGAGAAAGAGAATTACATTCCTATCATTGGTTCATCGGAACTTTCTAGAATGGATCCGTTCCATCCATCTTCCATGGCGCAAAAATATCATTGGAAGAACAAGCCATTTTTACTTGGTAATCCAGGTACGGCTTCGCTCACTCAAGCAATGAATGTTGGTGGAATGGAAAACCTCAAGGGAAATAAAGCTGTTTTTATTATTTCGCCCCAGTGGTTTACCAAAACCGGTGTCCCAGCCGATGCTTTTAAGTACTTCTTATCGCCCTTGCAATTGACAGGATTTATTTTGAATTCTGATCATGGTGATAAGGCCATGAATAAGTATGTTGCCAATCGAATCCTTGATTTGGGTGTCGATAAAGGACCCATTGAGGATGAGGCTTTAGAAAGAATTGCTGCTGGTAAGCAAATTACTTCGTTTGAACGCTTTTATATTCAAAGATTTGCCCGCTCTAGCTTAAAGAGCCAAGATGATCTGTTTGGTTCTATCTCGATGAATGATCATGAAGATGTCATCAGCGATGCAGCTAGCAAATTGCCTGACAAGTATAATTATAAAAAATTGAATAAATTAGCTATCAAGATGGCTAAAGAACATTCAAATGATAATGCCTATCAGATTGGTAATAAGTTCTATGACAAGCAATTGAGAAAACGAATGGAAACTTATCGCAATGCTCATCGACACGTAACTTATACTCATTCGCCTGAATACAATGACTTCCAAGCTTTACTTTATATGTTTGCTCAAAATAAGACCGAAGTATTGTTTGTGATTCAACCAATTAACCCATATTGGGTCAAGTATACAGGGATGCCAATGAGCACAATCACTAATTTTGACACCAAGATCAAGTATCAATTGAGATCTCAAGGATTCAATAATATTGTTGATTTATCCGAACTTAAAAATCCCAACTATATCGCCGAAGATACGATTCATATGGGCTGGCGTGGTTGGTTATTGTTAGATCGTCATTTGAAAGATTATTACAAAGATAAGAAGGCTAATCCCAAGAATACCCAATATAAGATGGACAGCTACTTCTTAACTGACAAGTGGGCTAATAATACAGACTTTTCAAATAACAAATAAAAAGTTAAAAGAAAAAGTTCAGCTTTCTAGTTTTGCTAAATAAGGAGAGCATAACAAAACACTTTTAGCTTTCAGTATTAAGTAAATAGAGCGGTAACTCGATTTTTGAGTTGCCGCTCTATTTGGGTTAAGCGAAAGAAGCTGTTTTTTACGCAAGATTAAAGTTAAAAATGGTTATGCCTACTGCCAGCCTTTTTTAATATTTATATGTAATTCGATACATTATAATTATATTTACAATTACTATTTAATGCCTTATTATTATTTTATTAGAATATTGCTGTGATATTTTTTTATAGATATTTGTGAATAAATTAACATGTGAGGAGTAAGCTGATGGATCAAAAACAGATGAGTAAAGAAATCCTTTTAAGAATGGTCAAGGCTTTTACTGAAAATGAAGTTGCACCATATGACATGGAGATCGATCATACCCGTTCTTATGTCAATAATCTTTTGGATAAAATTAAACAAGCTGATTTTCTCAGCACGATGTTGCCAGAAGAGTACGGTGGAGCTGGATTTGATGGTGAGACCACTGCGGCCATGATCAATGAAATTGCTCGTGGGAATGCCAGCTTAGGTGTAACTTTAGAAGGTCATTTCAAGTTGATCGATCAAATCGTTAAGTATGGAAATCAAGCTCTAAAAGATGAATATTTGCCACAAGCTAAGTCGAGAATCATTGGCTTTTCAATGACTGAACCAAGTGGTGGTTCAAATCCGTTGGGGATAACCTCACATGCTGAAAAACATGGCGACAAGTGGATCATTAATGGTGATAAAATTATGATCACTAATGGTGGATTAGCTGAGATCTATTGCGTTTTAGTTAAAACTGCACCAACAGAGTTGTCATTTTTCGTTGTGGACAAGGACATGCCAGGATTTGAATATGGTAAGCAAGAAAACTTCTTAGGTCTTACTGGTGTGCCAGTTGGCGAAATTGTGATGAATAATATTGAAGTTGATGAGAACCATCTTTTAGGCAAAGTTGGAATGGGAAAAGAAATCGGCGACAGTGCTCATAATGATGCTCGAATCTTAATGGGGGCCGTTTTGACCGGTATCATGGAACATGAGCTGAACATTGTGACTGACTACGCCACGCATCGTAAGGCCATTGATACACCGATTATTCAAATGCAAGGTATTCAGCGTAAAGTGGCTGATATTGCTATTGCTAAAGAGACAACGAAATTACTCTACCAAAAGGCAGCTTGGTTAAAAGATCATGGCCAAGACTATGAAGAAGAGGCTGCAATGGCCAAGGCTTATGGTAGTCGTAGTGCAGTCAAGTCAGGCGATGATGCCTTACAAGTTTTAGGCGGCTATGGATACAGTTTAGATTATCCAGTGGAACACTTGATCAGAGACGCTCGGGCAATGGAATTAGCTGAAGGAACTGTCGAAAAGATGCGGACAGCCATTGCTTTGATTGAAGCAAAGAATCGGGCCTAGGAGGTTATTATGAAAATAGTTGTTTGTATTAAACAAGTGCCAGAAACTACCAATGTAAAGATTAATGAAAAAACTAAGAATATCGATCGTCGCGGCTTAGGCGGTGTAATCAATCCCTATGACTTACACGCAGTCAAGACGGCACTCGATTTAAAAAAGAGTGTCGGCGGCGAAGTGATCACAATGACCATGGGTCCAAATGATTTTGCGGTCTCTTTACGTGAAACTTTAGCTCTAGGTGCAGATAGTTCAATCTTACTGTCAGATAGAGCTTTTGCTGGGGCCGATACTTTAGCCACTGGTTACGTTTTAGCTCAAGCAATCGAAAAGATTGGCGACGTAGATGTAGTCTTATTAGGACAACAATCAGTCGATGCTGATACAGGTCAGGTAGGTCCAATTATGGCAGAATTATTAAGTATGCCTCAAGTGACTTACGCTAATAAAGTCGAGGCTAATAACGATAAATTAGTGATCGACCGAAACTTGGATACCGTGGCTCAAAGAATTACCGCTCAGTTGCCAGTGCTGTTAACAGTAACAGATTCGATCAATCAGCCAGAATATACCAATGTGGTAGAGATCGCCAAGAGTTTCAACAAACCTTTGACGACCTGGCATGCAGCTGACTTGAATCTTGAAGAAAAACGTGTTGGACAAGCAGGGTCACCAACAATCGTCCGTTCAATCTCTTCACCAGAAAAGAAGACAAAGGTGGGTCACAAATTGTCCAATGACCCAGTTGAGGCGGCTCGTGAGTTAGTTGACGCCTTGAGAAAACAAAATATTTTGACGGAGGAAGATTAAGATGGCAGTGATCAAAGAGAATTGGGTGTTTGCTGAAACAGAATTAGACAAAGTCAATCCAGTTACTTACCAACTAATAACTAAAATGAAACAGATCAGTCATGATCCACTCGTCGTGATCTTGATCGAAAAAACTTCGGCAAATTTGGAACAAGCCATTACTGAATATGGTCCCGACAAGATCCTAGTGATAAAAGATGACGATTTAGTTGCCGGCGATGATTTGGAGTTAACTAATGCCTTGGATAATTTGATCAAGAAGCTGGGCACACCTAATACCTTGGTATTTCCAGCTACTGTTTTTGGCAGGTCGGTTGCCCCCAGATTACAAGCTCGACTAAGAACTGGTCTAACAGCTGATTGTTTGGACTTAAAATTTGAAGGCAATCTCTTAGTTCAAACGAAGCCTTCATATGGTGATAACATCATGTGTGAGATTACGATTCCTAATCATCAACCGAAGATGGTCACGGCCCGTCCTAATGTTTTCGCAGCAGAAAAAGTTGCCAATCCTCAGACTGAGATTGAAGAAATCAAGGACTTGGACTGGGAAAAAGATACTCAATTGACGGTTGTAAGTGAAAACTTGCCAAAAGAAACTAGTGACGATGTTTCCCAAGCCAATAGGGTTGTTGCTTTAGGTCGAGGTGATAAGACTGAATCTGGAATTGAAATGGCCGAAAGTCTTGCCCAAAAACTTCATGCTACGATTGGAGTAACTCGTCCGTTAACTGATTTGGATAAATATACGGTTAAAGAACAAATTGGTCAGAGTGGTCAAACTATTGCCCCTGACTTGTTGATTAATTTGGGTATCTCTGGTGCGGTACAATATACTGCCGGAATCAGTAATGCTAAGGTAGTGGTTTCAGCTAATACTGATGCCAATGCCCAAATATTTAAGTCTTCAGATTATTACTTTGTCGGCAATGCTTATGAATTTTCAAAAGCACTCGAAGCAATTCTTTAGACAAATAACGTCTCGAAAACAAATGCCTCTTGATTCTAAAAACTAGAATCAGGGGGCATTTTAAGTTGATTTTAGTAATTTAAATAAGATTTTTTTATTTTAATTTATCATCATGGCAAATAAAACTCGCAAAGTAAGATGAAGCATGGGATAGCGCGTTAAATTTTTACATCAAATTTAGGTCGTTTTTGTCCATAAAAATGCTTACAGCAAAACTGATAATTTGCATAAGAAAATTATATTTGTTAGGGTTATATAGTTCGCTGTTATTTGCATTGCTTAAATAATAGCTTTTTTATTTACAATTAATGCATATTTCATTTAAAGAAAGTGCATTTTTTTCAATTCCAAGAATGGGGGATTTAATGAGTACTCAAAAAAGTACAAAAGTAGAAGTCAACAATTTAACGAAAATCTTTGGTAAACATATTGCCAAAGCTAAAGAGTTAAGCCGTCAAGGAAAAGATAAAGCAGAAATACTGAAGGAGACGGGTGCCACTTTAGGTGTCGACCGAGCTGATTTCAAAATCTATGATGGAGAAATCTTTGTCATCATGGGTCTGTCCGGTAGTGGTAAGTCAACTTTAGTCCGAATGATCAACCGTTTGATCGAACCTACTGAAGGTGAGGTTTTGATCGACGGTGAGAACCTAATGAAGATCGACAAAAAAGAACTTCGTGAAGTTCGCCGAAAGAAAATGAGTATGGTGTTCCAAAACTTTGGCCTCTTGCCTAATCGAACTGTTTTGGAAAATACTGAATATGGCTTGGAAATTCAAGGTGTCGATAAAGCGACTCGCGAAAAGAAAGCTAAAGAAGCACTAGAAACAGTTGGTATCACAGGCTATAACGACGAGTATCCTGATCAATTATCAGGTGGGATGCAACAACGAGTTGGATTAGCTCGAGCCTTAGCCAATGATCCTGAAATTCTCTTAATGGATGAAGCTTTCTCAGCTTTGGATCCATTGAACCGAACTGATATGCAAGATCAGTTATTGGATATCCAAGAAAGATTACATAAGACCATTATCTTCATCAGTCATGATTTGAACGAAGCCTTGAAAATTGGTGATCGAATCATGATCATGAAGGATGCCAGAGTAATTCAAACTGGAACTCCAGAAGATATTTTGACTCATCCAGCTGATGAGTATGTTGAAGAATTTATTGAAAATGTTGACCGTAGTAAGGTCCTTACCGCCGGTAATGTTATGATTCGTCCAACAGTTGTCAACATTGAAAAAGCTGGTCCAAGACTAGCCTTGAAGTTGATGAAAGACAATGAAGTTTCAACCGCCTATGTCATTGATTCACGTCGTAATTTACTTGGTATCGTCGATGCGAATGATGTGATCAAATTGGCTCGCGAAAAGAATGGTGATTTAACTTCAATTGTTCAAACGAAAGTACCAACAACGTCAGAAGATACGCCTATTTCAGACTTAATGGATGATATTTCACAAACCGGTATCCCATTTGCCGTTATCAACGATAAGAAACAATTGATGGGAATCATTGTGCGTGGTGCCGTCTTAGGTGCTTTAGCCGGAAATGAGGTGAGCGATTTTGAATAGTCTCTTCTTAAATAGTATTCCACAAATACCACTTGCTAATTGGATCGACAAATTCGTTGATTGGTTAGTTCAATTTACTGGCTTTTTCAATGCCATTACTAATTTTATTGGTTCGATCAACAGTGCCTTTCAATGGGTCTTTGATTTGATTCCAATTTGGTTATTTATCGTAATTGTATTAGCTCTCACATATTATGTGAACCGGGATCAACAAAACTGGGGACTCTTGATTTTTGAATTCCTAGGTTTGTTATTGATTTGGAACTTAGACTTTTGGCGTGATATGACCCAGACCTTAACGCTAGTTCTAACTTCCAGTTTGATTGCCTTAGTTATCGGAATACCACTTGGTATTTTAATGGCTAAGAGTCACACTGCTGAAGTTATTTTGAAACCGATCCTTGATTTCATGCAGACTATGCCGGCCTTTGTTTACTTGATTCCAGCAGTTGCTCTGTTTGGTATCGGGATGGTGCCAGGTATCGTCGCTTCAGTTATCTTTGCGATGCCACCAACAGTTAGAATGACGAATATGGGTATCCGTGAGGTACCGGATGAATTGATTGAAGCCGCTGATTCATTTGGTTCTACTGAATGGCAAAAATTATTTAAAGTTGAATTGCCAATTGCTAAAACTAGTTTAATGGCTGGTGTCAACCAAAGTATGATGCTATCACTTTCAATGGTTGTTATTGCTTCAATGATCGGTGCTATGGGCTTAGGAACGAAAGTTTACTTTGCCGTAGGTCGAAACGACGCTGGTAATGGTTTTGCCGCAGGTTTAGCGATCGTTATTTTAGCTATTATCTTGGACCGATTGACTCAATCACTAACTAGAACACGCAGAAAACATTAGGAGGGATTATTTGAAGAAACAAAAGTTTATTAAACTTTTCTTATTAGCTCTACTGATTATCCCAATTATTTCTGCTTGCAGCTCCCAAACTGCTCCTTACAATAGTAAAGAAAAATTGGGTTCACAGATTAACTATACGATCACTGGGATCGATGCTGGTGCCGGTATCATGTCCTCGACGCAAAAAGCTCTGAAATCATACGGACTTGATAAAGACAATTGGCAACTTCAAACGAGTTCGACTGCCGCAATGACGAGTACCTTAGACAAGGCAATCAAGGATAAACGTCCCATCGTTGTCACAGGTTGGCAACCACATTGGATGTTCACTAAGTATCCAATCAAGTTTTTGAAAGATCCCAAGAACGTCTATGGTAAAGCCGAACATATCGATACGGTAGTTCGTCTAGGTTTGAAGAAAGATAAACCAGAAGCTTACACGATTTTGGACCGATTCCATTGGAAACCAGCTCAGATGTCTCAAGTGATGTTGAAGGTCAATAATGGTATGGACCCACAAAAGGACGCTAAACAATGGATTAAGGACAATCCCAAGTTAGTTAAGCAATGGACTAAGGGTGTCAAAAAAGTACATGGTCAATCATTGAAAATGACTTATGTTGCTTGGGACTCTGAAATAGCTTCAACCAACGTGGTGGCACAAGTTCTACGTGATCAAGGTTATAAGGTCACGATTCAAGCTATGGAAATTCAGCCAGTGTGGGCCTCAATTGCCACCGGTGCTGCCGATGCTCAAGTCAGTGCTTGGCTGCCTAAGACTTCAGGACTCTTTTATAAAGACTATAAAGGCAAGTTCGAAGATTTAGGTCCTAATTTGGAAGGTGCCAAAGTGGGACTAGCAGTGCCCAAGTATATGACTAACATTAATTCCATCGAAGATCTAAAAAATAAGTAAAAAACTCAAAAATCGGAAGAAATTTCGGTTTTTTTTATTGCAATAAAAATAATCATCGCTTTTTGGAATATTACGCCATTGGGGCAATTCATATAATATATAGAAAAATATTTATTCACCTGACGAATCGTCAGAAAACCCGTTCAAACAATGACAGCGTATAAACTAGGGTATATAATTATATTTGATTGATTTATAAATTTTTTATATAGGAGCAACGACGTGGATATACAAACTTTTATTGATAAAAGAAAAGAGTTGGGTATCTCTCAAAAAGAGCTAAGCGATGGTATTTGCACCCAAGCCACTTTGAGTAAGTTTGAAAATAATGGCAAGATACCCTCATTAAAAATTTTGATTCAATTGTGTAATCGATTGAACCTAACTTTGGATAGCATTATTGGTGTAAAAGATGGTAAGAATCAAGCTGTCATCAAGCAGATGAATAAGGCCGAATTCAATTTAATTATTCAAGAGTATGAAGACGCTTGGAATATTATCAAAGCTATCAATATTGACGATTTTGAAGACGACAAAGATGCCTTGATGCAATATTACTATCTCAAAGGCTATTTAAATGTTTTAGATAATGGCGATTTATTTGATGCCGTCTTTGATTTCAACCGAATTCTGTCAGAATTGGACATTCATGGAGAAACTATCTTTACTTTCCTAGGTTTTGTGGGGATGGGAATGGTCTATGCTAAACAAGGCGACGATACGAAGAGTGAATATTATTTCAGTAAGGTCTTTAATAATATTTATACGATGACGATCGATGACTCCTCAAAGATTTGGCGTTATATCAACATTATTTTCTATTGTGCGATTTATTATTCTGAACGCAGTGATTTGGAGACAGCCAATACTCTGTTGAATTATGGTGTCAAAGTTTGTTCAGAGAATCATGTTACATATTATATTGCGAGAATTTATGCTCAGCTAGCAATGAATGAAAACCGTGTTAATGGCAACAATCAGCGAGTCCAAGATTTGATGAACAAAGCTTTAGTCTTTTCTGAGTTCAATCAGAATAAAAAGGAAATCGACTTAATCAACCATTGGGTTGCGAGTAACGCTGTCAAATAACCGACAACCACAGAATGTATAAGAACAACGAAACGACCTACTAATTTTTAAGAAATTGGTGGGCCGTTTTTAGGTGAATGTTTAGTCTTTTTACCTGATATGATATATTGTTTAGAAAGATATTGAGGGAGTAAATTATGGAAATAAAGCGTAAGCAAGTCATCAGATACAGCCTATTAGTTATTGCACTGCTGGTTTTATTGATTTATCCAGGCCAAGTTTACAATATTTTTTTACGACTGCTAGGAATTGTTATGCCCTTGATCTTAGGAGGTGTCTTAGCTTATGCACTCAATATTTTAGTCGTAATACTGGAGAAACATTTATTCCCTCATACAAAAATAAAGTGGCTACAGCATAGTCGTCGAGGAATTGTTATTTTAATCACTCTTGTGATAGTAATTTTAATCATGACGGGCGTCTTTCGGTTGGTATTACCACAATTTGTCAGTGCCTTGACCGACTTCTTCAAATCGATTCCCAGCTTGATTACTGATATTTCTGATTTAGCTAAAAAGTTGAATAATAATTCGGCCATCCCCGATCAACTTAAATCCGTCGATATCAATTGGACGACGATCCAAAGTAAAGTTATGAAATTTTTGACTTCTGGAGTCAGTGGACTGTTTGGGTCAACCTTCAAAATCGTTACCAGTTTAGCCAAAGGAATCTTTAATTTTATTTTAGCCATCACTTTTGCAATATATATCTTAGCGACGAAAGAAAAGTTGGTTCAGCAAGTTAATAAAGCTGGCCAAGCTTTTATCAAAGAGAAATATCTTCAAAAAATCAAATACTTTATTGATATTACGAACAAGATGTTCAGTAGTTTTATCGTTGGACAAGTCACTGAAGCGATTATCTTAGGAACGTTGTGTGCTTTGGGAATGTTATTGTTCAAGTTTCCGTACGCTTTGCCAATCGGAGCTTTCGTTGGCGTCACCTCATTGGTACCAATTTTTGGAGCTTGGGCTGGTGGCGCTGTGGGATTCTTGTTGATAGTCGTTGATTCACCATTAGATGCAATTTTATTCGTAATTTTTATAGTTGTTCTACAACAGTTAGAGAGCAATTTAATCTATCCCAGAGTCGTGGGTACTTCGATCGGTCTACCGGGAATTTGGGTACTAGCTTCAATCACTATTGGCGGCGGTCTTGGTGGGATTGTCGGAATGCTATTAGGTGTACCAATTGCGGCCACAATTTATCAATTAGTTAAGAATGAAGCTGATCGGCGTTTAGCCAAAGATGCTGGGTTATAATTGATGAAATTGTTCAAGGAGAGATGAATGTGTGGAATAATTATTTTGGATTTGTCATAACTTTCGTACTTATTTTTACACTAGTCCCATATCTGACCTCAATGTTAACTTCTTGGTTAGGTCATCTGTCAAAAGTGACTTTAGTTGATAATTTAGGTAGCAATAGTCAATTAGTTGTTGGTGGTTTAGGTGTAATCATTCACGAATTAGGTCATATGATCTTTGCCTATTTATTTGGACATCAAGTCACGAAGGTGCAGTTGTTGAATTTGAACTACCAACGATCAGGCTCATTAGGTTCAGTCGATCATCGCTGGAATGATCGAAATGTTTATCAAATGTTGGGTAATTTTTTTATTGGTTTAGCACCGTATTACATGTGTTCGATCGCATTATACTTGTTACAAAAGTTTTTGTTGAAAGCTCGATTCAGTATCAGTTCATTGACGCAAAGTTTGAATATCAACTATAATTTGTCTCCGAGCATTATCTTTGATTCAGTTCTCGACAATCTCAAGTCGAGTTTTTCCAATGCTTCTATAGGCATGATCGTGCTGTATATTGTCTTGACGATCATGATTGCCAGCACCGGTTATGACTTGAGTAAGAATGATTTCATGACTGTTAACAAGGGAATATTGCCTTGGGTGGTAACTTTGATCGTTTTAGGGTCGATTTTGTACCTCTTCAATATTCGCACCCCAATTATAAGTGGTTCAGTATATTTCATTGCCTTTTCCATTTTGTTTATGATTCATGCCATCATCAGTATTTTGTTCTCAATTGTGATTATCAAGATCTTGAGTTTTTTCAATTAGAAAATTTTAAAAGGGTCATTCAATTCATTTATCGAATTGAATGACCCTTTTGTTAGATGTTTTGATAATTCTTAGCTTTCAAATTGGAGATAGTTAACATGACCAATAAGCTAATGATATAAAGCGTTGAGATGAATACCATCACGTTCATGATATTGTAGTGGTCTAAGATATAGCCGATAGCTAAACTAGAGAAACCACCGATACAACGACCTACATTCATGATGACATTATTAGCCGTAGCCCGAACTTCCGTTGGATAGAGTCGGCTGACGATGGCTCCATAACCGGCGAACATTCCGTTAGAAAAATAACCGACGATTGCTCCGACAACGATCAATGACCAGACGTTGCTAGGCAGTGTTAAGACATAGACCCCGATGGCAGAAGCAGTTAAGAAGATTCCAAAGGCTAAACGAGGTCCTAAATTATCGAGGATCCAACCGAAAGTTAGCATACCGGCACACATACCTAGAATCGTAGCAATCATCCAAGTTGAAGCCCCGACTGTTAGGTTAAGTTGTTTTTGCATAATAGTTGGCAGCCAGTTCATTAAACCGAAGTATCCGGCAATTTGGACGATGGCCATGACCATCAAAGCGACTGTTTGGTAAGCCATCTTTGGTGTGGCGAAAAGTTGTTTGATATTACCTTTTGTTTTCTTGGAGGAATTAGTAAATGAATTACTTTCACGAAGATGTCTTCTGATGAAGAATGTGATGATAACTGGGATAACTCCGAATAAGAAGAGTGCATGCCAGCCTAAAGTTGGTAAAATCAAGGCAGCTAAGAGTGAAGCAAAGATGGCACCGATTTGTCCAGCAACACCAACCCATGAAGAAACACGGCCTAGTTTTTCCTTGGAGAAGCTTTCAGCTAGAACGGTCATGCCGATGCCATACTCACCACCAGCACCAATACCTGCAATGAAGCGACAGAGGTAAATCATAGTCAGATTATTGGCAAAGTACATTGCAGCTGTCGCAAAAGCGAAGATAAAGATGGTGTGGCTGAAAGTTTTGATCCGACCAATTTTATCAGCTAAAATTCCAAAAAAAATACCACCTAATAACATACCAATATTTGTGATGGTCGAGATGAGTCCCGCCTGTGTTCCACTCAAATGCATCTGGGAGATTATGGATGAAAGTGCAAACGATAAGAACATCACGTCCATATTTTCCAATCCAAATCCTGAAGCTGTGGAAGCAACCACTTTAGCCTGGTAGCTATCTAGCTGGTTCGATTTTGTTACTATTTTCATTTCTATTCCCTCCAAAATGGACGCTCACTGACGTCGTTTAATTTTGCTTGAATGTATAATAGCACAAGATTTTTGACCTAACAAGGAACAGACGCTATAAATAGGCACAAAAAAAGTCGTCAATACCATATCTTGCATAGTATTGACGACTAATTTATTTTTTAATCAGTAAATGATTGATTGAGCTTGTTCAAGTCGCTATCTTGGAACTTAATGTCATCCAATTGGTCAGCTTTGTCATGTAAAGTCTCACTAATTCTATCAGTGATCTTTGCGACTTCTGTTTGATCAGCGGCATCAGGGAAGACCCCAACAATTAAATAGTCGACAGGTGCGGCGTCATTGCCCCAAGCAATAGGATTCTTGAAGGTCATCATCATAGTATGTACACGGCTCTTACTGTCACTTGTGGCATACATGAAGACAGCCCGGTTTTCAATGAGCTTGTTACCATTGGCTGCACTAGCAAAGATACTGCTTTGAATGCTTTGTTCATCAAGATTGAATTCTTCAGCTGTCTTCTTGGCAGCTAATTTCAAAGCGTTAATTTGGGTGTTATCCTTTAATTCAACATTTGCGGTGGTGTGATTTTTTCTAAAAATTTTAAACATAATCAATATCTCCTTGCGTTTTAAGTTATGAAGCTATTCGACATGTCTTACTTCTCTACATCAATTATGATATTCTATCGAACCCGTTTCATAGCAAGGGAAAAGTTTAATTTTTTTTAGAAGAGTATAAATTGTTGCTGGGACGGTTGATTTGAGGGTACTTTTCATTTAAAGCTTCAAAAGCTGCTTGGACATTTTGAGGAATATCGACATGGGCAATAAAATTCTTGCCGTTTGGTCCATAGCCGTTTGAATCATCAGTTAGCCGAGGAATTTCGCCCATTAGAAGCTGCATGTAACGTTTAGGAGTCCACATTCCGAGGATCTCTTTGGAAAATGCCACTTGTTGATCTTTGAAGATCAGTTCATTTTGGTAAGTCGCAAAGTTGATGATTTGTATCGATGGCGAAAGATATTTAGCTAAACAGGCACTCATCCGTTTTTGCATCGTTGCGTCTTGAGCCAAAATAATAGACCGGAAATCAAGATGATTTTCAGCCAATAGTTGCAACAGATAGGTGATATTGTTTCCACAGTTAGTCGATTTAGTCTCCAAGTAGTCTACTTCAAGATTGAATCTTCTCTTTAATAACGCCGCAAAGATCTCAGCTTCTTGCATTTCTTGGGCAGGGATGTCCGGGTATTGTAACGCTACAGCCTTTTGTAACGTTGCCGTTGTGTGTCCGAAGCCACCGACAATGACATATTTTTTGGCAACTTGTTGCTGAATCGCCGTAGCTAAAATATCGACTCCATAAAGAATACTGCCACCGAATAAGACGAATACGTCAGCTTGAGGTAGTTGATATTTGGCTTGCAGAGAAGCTTTAGAAAGAGCACTGATATCACGTTGTCCTAAAAATTTTCCCAGCAGATTAAAATTGTCTAAATCATTTTGCAGCATCAATTTTTTGCACACCTTCAGGAATGTCGACTACCTTGTCCACAATGTAATCAGCACCAGCATTGTTTAACTCTGCATAGTCGCCGAAACCATATGTTACGCCTAATGTGTGGACGTTATTAGCCACGCCGCCTTCCATATCTGTCATTCGATCGCCAATCATAATTGATTCAGAAGCTAACACCTGACTGTCATCTAAACCATAATGAAGAATTGCTTTTTTGGTATTGCGAGTCGTCTCATCATCAGAAGCACCATAGATTCCTGAGAAGTATTGCTCTAATCCAAGATGGGGAATAAGTTGCTTAACTAATGATTCAGGTTTGACTGAAGAGACATATAATTTATATCCGTCAGCTTGTAAGTCTTGCAGAGTGTTTTCCATCTGATTATAAATCTTTAATTGATAGACACCTTTATCGTTATAAAAAGCTTGGTAAGTTTTAATAGCTTGAGGGTAGTCGGCTTTAGGGAGATTAGGATAAAATCTTTCCAAACTATCAACAAGCGCTGGTCCAATAAATTTTTGATAAGTGGCTAAGCCCAAGTTTTCCAGATCCATTTTGTCGGCCATATATTCAAGAGCATTGACGATACCTTCTTGAGTATTGGCAATCGTGCCATCGAAATCAAAAAATAAGTTCTTCATTTAAGCAATCTCCTTTATATATCATGTGTTTTTATTATAGCAAATAATAAAATTAGTTATAATCATTCTGCGATTGGTTTGTGACACGCCACTAAGATTCCTGATAATGTTAATAGCACTGATAGAACGACCAGAATCAAGATGATCAAATTCCAAGAGCCAGCCAAATTTTCAATGAAACCGAATAATACCGGACCGAAAGCGGCTAATAAATAACCAGCAGATTGCGCCATCCCTGAAACTTCGGCTGTTTGGTAAGGATTAGTGGTCTTTTCGGTAAAGAAGATCACCGCCATATTAAAGGCTAAGCCGGAACCAAAACCTGTTATGATCGTAATCAAGATGAGGTAGAGGCTGTTATTAGTTGAAACAAGATAACCTAAAGGTGCCATTGCGTAGCCAATAAAGAGCATGATCAATAATTTTTTCATACCATTTTTGCGTATCGATAAGAAAGGCACGACAAAAGAACAAGGGAGCCCACTTAGTTGTAATAAAGTTAATAAATTACTGGAAAAAATCGTGCCGAGACCGTGGCTCTGCAAAATAGATGGTAGCCAAGTGATAAAGGAATAGTAAACAATTGATTGTAAACCAAAAAAGACTGTTATCAACCAACCCAAGCGTTGTTTCCAAACACTCTGGTAATTTAACTTCTTGTCAGCAGAAGTACTCTCATGATGATTGGAGCGTAAGTTAGGAATCCAAAAGATCAAGGCAATAATTGCTACAACGGAAAGAATCGCTAGCGTAGATTGCAAACTCATTTTAGTGATAAAGAGACCGGATAACGCCGTACCAATGGCCCCGATAAGGAGCATCGACATCGTATAAAGACTAGTTCCTAGTGGAATATTGTCAGGTAGACGTTCCTTGATTATAGCTGGAACTAAAACATTACCACTGTCAATTCCGATTCCAGCTAAAAAAGTCCCCAACAGCAAAGCCCAAATAGTAGGGATGATTCGCAGGTAACTACCAACGATGAGAATGATGAAGAAGACAAAAATCGTCAATTCATTACCGATGCGTTTAGCAATTTTAACGAAAACCGGTGAAAAAATAGCGAAAGTAATCAAAGGAATAGAAGTGATCAACCCAGCTAAAGATTTAGGAATACCGAGATCCTTTTCAATCGTGCTTAGAAGTGGCGGAATAATAGTAATGGGGAGCCGCAAGTTGGCTGCAACCAGCATCATACTGATCAGAAACCATTTTTGATGATTTTTTGTTGACTGCATTGTAACCTCCTAAAAAACAATACTTTAAGTTTAAACCTGTAGACTAGGTCAATACAACTATCCTTCTTTGGATATGTTGATGGGGAGGTGATTTTTTGGTTCACTGCCGTCATCCGCTACAGTTCTGGGGGATATGGAACGTGGTGGGCCGACTTGGAGCCCCTCAGCAAGCTGACGGTCTTCAAGCTCGACCGTTTACTAAATTGGCAAAAACCGCCAATTAAGTAAAATTTCACCACTGATATCCCCCAGAACTTTCGCTCCTGACTAGGGCTACTGCATATTTGATTTGTTAGTGATATGTATAGGAATCCTACGTTCCTTATTTAGCTTGGTAGGAGTGGAAGCTGGAAAACCTTGGTGCTTAAGAGCAAAAGATAAAAAGCAAGACAAAAAAATGTATTGAATTGACTTATTTTTATATCAATTCAATACATTAGTAGTTATTAAAAGCATCAATTCATTTTATCTTTTAAGGATTTAAGTTCTTGCCCTTAATCTTTAGCCCTTGAACTTGCCTTAGCTCTTGAACTTGTTCACTTGAGGGATATCCAAACATGTTTTAACATTCTAGGCTGTAGTGAGAGCTCTGAGGGGTCTCAGCCATGAAATTGTTCTTAGTGGGCGAAGCACACTTAGAACAAGGCTCGACTTTGAAACAATTGTGCACTTCAATTGGTTCAAAGCGATGCCCATGGCGTTCCAGACCCCTCAGAGCCGAACGAAAGCCGGCAGTGAACCACCATCAACTGCAACGTTTATTTCTATTTAGACCATTTAGCAAAGAAACTAGCTGTAAAATCAATAAACTTATCACGAGAAACCTTGAAGTCGTTATCTTCAAGATACTCGACCAAACCAAGCAAACCACCAACGATAAAGCTGATCATCAATTCCGGAGTATCCGACTCAGTAATCATCTTAATCAAAGGATCATTTTGACTGGCGGGGTCCTTGCTTTTCTTCTTAACAATATCCTGTAAAATACTGCGAAATTCCGGATAAAGATTAGCCTTAGTCTGATATTGCGGTGAAAGATGATGGATAAAGCTATTATTTTTCTCCATAAAATCAGCAATTTGGTAAACAATCGTTTTAGCGTTCGAAGTATTGTTGAGCAAATCATCTAATAAATAAGAAAAAACTGCGTGCAATAATTCATACTTATCGCTGAAATAACGATAGAAAGTACTGTGATTAATCAGAGCCTCGTCACAAATATCACCAACTGTGATCTTCTCGAAGGTTTTCTTTTGAAGTAAGGAAATCATCGCGGTGATGATCGACTTTTCCGTTCGTTGAGTTACTTGTGACATGTTGCATCCTCCTAAAGTACTTTGACGTTTTCGTAATGTGGCATTAATGTATTAAAATTATAGTCCTTTATTTTTTTAATGCTATCCTTTCCGTTGAAAAAGGCAGTCAAACTTCCAGCTAGCATGAGATTTAATGGTTCGTCGGTCATATTACGAACACCAATGACAGGGACATTATTAGCAAAGGCATAGCCACATTCCCACATTGTACCAGAATCTGGCTCTAATTCGTTTTCTTCTATCTTATAGTCTAACATTGCAACAACGACATCTGAAACATTAATATTGTTGATATCATGCTTGAAGACAGCGGTTTGCCATTCGAATGAACCAAACTCGGCAGCAGTATAGTCATCTTTGCCTGGTCGGAAAATATCGCCAATCGTTTTGTTGGCAGCAAGTAAGTCCTGAATTTCATCGAGGCGTTTCACCTGATTATCACTGAAAAATGGTCCGGCTAAGTAAACACGATTCTTTTTTTCCATGGGTATGTAGCAACTCCTTTATATTTATACTCTAATTATACTGAAATGTTCGGAAAATGCTCGAAAAATTAGCTCGAAGACCGTTATTTTTTCAGTTATAAGGAGTAAATTTTCAATAAATACTATCATAAAAAATAAGTTTTAAATTTTGTTGAAAAGCCTTTTCATTTCAGATATTAGATGATATAACTTTTATAAGCACGGAGGCATTGCTTATGAAAAAGAATTTACAGAATAGTCGTAATGACAAAAGAAATGTTAGCTTACTTGCGGCACTAGGAATTTTCCTGGCATTTATTCTGCTGATTTTTTAGGGAAACGTGCTTATAGATGGGAAAAAGTAGTATTCTTAATTAGAAGACTAAAACGGCTGGGACTAGATGAAAATTTAGTCTCAGTTTTTTAATGGAGGGCTGAAGTTGGTGAATGAAAGTCAAATCAAAAATATTCTATATGCTGGCGTAGTCGGCGATGCTTTAGGCGTTCCTGTGGAATTCTCTAAACGTGATTCATACTATGTTGATTCAATGATTAATGGGGGTGTTTGGGAACAACCTGCTGGCAGCTGGTCCGATGATACTTCCTTTTCACTTCCATTAATGGAGAATTTAACTGAACAGGGTGATTTGAATCAATTAATGAAAAAGTTCGAGAATTACATGTTTCACAACGAATATACCCCTGACAATTTAGCCTTTGGTATCGGTGCGACGTGCAAAAAAGCGATCATCAATTGGTCAGTAAATCAGTATGACCCTTTAAAGTGTGGTGATCCCAGTGTAGAAGCCAATGGTAATGGGGCAATCATGCGACTGGCACCTTTGGCAATTCATTTAACCGATGAAAAAGACTTATCCAAACGGCTTAAACTGACACGTGAATATACTGTTTTAACTCATCGACATGCTCGAGCAATCGTGGGTAGTTATATTTATTTAGAAATCTTACACGGACTTTTGAATGGTCAGGCGCTGCGAACAATCTTGAGTAAATTACCTGATCAATTGAATCAAGCTCTTCAAAATCGTCCAGAAGAGTTAGCTCAATTGGCTCAATATGAATTGATGTTTCAAACAGACTTTGATGCAACACTGCGTAAGGATATCAAATCTACTGGATATGTAGTGGATACACTTTTGGCTAGTATTTGGTGTGTTTTAAATAGTACTAGTATCGATGGAGCTATCATTATGGCCGTCAATTTAGGTGATGACACCGATACGATTGCTAGTATCACGGCTACAATTAGTAGTTGTGAAAATCTAAGTGATCAAGTTAACAACGACTGGAAGTCTCAACTGAGAAATCCCCAATTATTAGAAAGCATTATTGTTCCGTTTGCTCGAAAAGAAGCGGTTCGAGAGTTAGTTTAAAGAAATTGAAAAAGAGACACTGCTGATTAATAGCGGTGTCTCTTTGTTGTTGTGTGGCTTTCAAAAATTCTTTGCTTATTTTTCAGGTTGAATTAAAGAATTATCAGAGTTTCCAAACCATTTTTTGTTGATCTTTTGTAGTTCACCAGTGTCAGCTAAGTGTTGTAAAGCTTGATCGATCTTTTTCTTCAAAGTTTTGTCACCTTTACGCATTCCCACGGCAAAGTCTTCGCCATCAAAGCCACCGGTTGTTGTCCGATAGGAACTAGGATCTTTTTCTTTACTAATATAGTAACCAGCATAAACACTATCGATCAATAAACCTTGAATACGATTAGCATTCAGATCCATCAAAGCATTGTTGAAGGAATCGTAAAGGACCGGTGTTTTGCCTTTGATGTAGTTCTTGAGCATTTGTGGATGTTCATCGAGAAGACTAGCTCCAGAAGAACTAGTTTGAGCTCCTAAAGTTTTGTTTTGCATGTCCTTAAAACTGGTAATATTTTCCTTAGTTTTGGTAACTAAGACTTGGCGGTTAGCCATGTATGGGCGTGAAAAGAGCAATTGTTTTTGACGAGCAGGTGTAATAGTATAACCGTTCCAAATTAAGTCAATTGTCCGATTTCGTAATTCAGTCTCCTTCATGTTCCAATCGATCGATTGAAAATCGGCTTTGATGCCGTATTGTTTAAAGACAGCTTTGGCTAAATCAATATCGTATCCGACAAGCTGCCCATTTTTTTCACGAAAGCCCATGGGAACGAAGGTATCGTCAAGTCCAATAATGACACGGCCTCTCTTTTTGATGTGAGACCAAGTGTCAGCGGTATTGGCCTCTTGGGCCACCGACTTGGAGTTATCTGAACAACCGGCCAGACTGAGACTGAAGAAGGCTAATAAACTGAGTAAGATAAATAGCTTTTTTTTCATATTATTTATTAATCCCCCTATTTCTAATCATTTAATGGTTTAACTTCAAGCAGTTGGTCGGCAATTTTTTTGGCAAAATCAGGGTCATGGGTAATGACGATTTGAGTAATACCGGTATTCTTGAGATCTAAGATCACTTGGGCAACGGTATCGCGTAAACTTGGATCCAAAGCTGAAGTTGGTTCGTCATAACAGAGGATCTCTGGTTTCATTGCCAAAGCTCGTGCAATAGCAACTCGTTGTTTTTGACCTCCAGATAGTTCAAAAGGATATTGATTTTTCAAACTGGTCAATCCTAATTGTGCTAAGAGGTCTTCTACATTTTTTTCAGCAGTTTTTTTATCTTGTTTTAAAACCATTTCCGGTGCTAAAACGATATTTTCTAAAACTGATAAGTGCGGAAAAAGATTGAAGTCTTGAAAGACTACCCCGACCACTCGTTCTTTGACAGATTCGCCGAAGGGATCAAAAGTTTGCCCGTTGAGGAGAAAACTGCCTGAATCCACTTTTTCTAAACCAGCAATGCAGCGTAACAAGGTAGTTTTACCAGCACCACTAGGTCCGACAATACTAAGGATCGAATTATCTTTGACCTCGAGATTGAGGTTATTTAAGATGGTCTTGCCATCGAAGCTTTTAGTTATATTTTCTAATTTCAACATATTGATTTTCTCCTAACGGTAATAACTGAAACGTTTTTCTAAGACTTTAAGCACCCAAGTACAGATCAGAGTTAATAGTAAGTAAATGACACCAACTAATACTAGTGGCAATAAGGTTACATCACGTGAACTGGCAATGTTTCCAGCTCTTAGTAAGTCGCCTAAGCCAATGACATAAACTAAAGATGAGTCTTTGACTAAGTTAATAACTTCATTTCCAATTGAAGGAAGGACGATTTTGATAACTTGAGGAATAATAATTTTTCTGATCGTTTGCCAGTAACTGAGTCCCAATACTTTAGCACCTTCGAATTGACCTTTGCTGACAGTACTAAAACCACCACGAAAGATTTCTGCAAAGTAAGCTGTGTAATTCAAGATAAAGGCAAACAAAGCGGCGTCGTAACGTTCAAAGACGATATGTGCGAAAGGCATGTTAGGTAATCCGTAAAAGACAAAGATCAATTGTAATAGCAGTGGCGTTCCCCGCATGACCCAAATATAAAATGATAAGATCCAGCTCAAAGGTTTAAACTTCGAGCTTCTGCCCAATGAGACTAGAACGCCTAGTGGCAGGGAACAAATGATTGTCCAAAAGAAAACCTTCAAGGTCATTACAGTCCCACTTAATAGTGACGGTAAAATTTCAAAAATATAATTTAACATGGCTAATTTCCCCTTTGTTTAAATACAAAAAAATCCTCTAGCAAAATAATGCTAGAGGACGTTTTGACGTGGTTCCACCTCGAGTTCGTCAGCACTTCACAATACTGACCTCAAGAAGTTATTGCAAACAAAGTAGTAGCCAAAATAAAAACCCCCTTAGTCAAAAACTGACTAAGAGGGCGAATTTTCGCGGTACCACCTCTGGTTACTAATATCTCACGATATTAGACTCATGAAGTTACAATAACTTCAGCTGTAACGGTGCTACCGAAATGACCTACTATAATTCAATCATTCAACTTACAGATGTGTTTCATCAAGGACCAGATTAACTCGCACCACCGTTAACTCTCTGAACTGATTTGCTCGATTACTCTTCTGTCGTCGTTTTTGTATTTGTTTTAAAATGTTGAAATTATCGTACGACCATTAATAAATAAAGTCAAGCTTTTTTATTAAAAATTGACATACGTTATTATTTATAATATATTGTTAATGAACAAATATTATACGACGTATAATATCATAGAAACGAGGAGATCTTATGGCAATTCAAGTCTCAACCGAGATTCTTGAAGGTTCGGTGCTGGCTTTGTTAACCAAAGAGGATTACTACGGTTATGCGCTAACCCGGGAAGTTAAGAAAGTATTTCCAATTTCGGAATCAACCATGTATCCGATTTTACGTCGTCTAAAGAAAGAAGCTTGGTTAAGCACATATGATCAAGCTTATGAAGGACGTAATCGCCGTTACTATAAAATAACTGATCAAGGTTTAGAACGTTTAAACCAAATCAAGAGTAACTGGCAAGAATTAAAAACTGCGACAGATGCAATCTTGGAGGGGAACAATGAAGAATAAGGTGATTGATTCTTACATTGATGAATTTGAAATATATTTACATCAGTTAGATGCAAAAGAAAAACAGGACGTCTTGGAATTTTATCGAGAATATATCATTGATGCTAATCTACAAACTAGCGATGCTATCATCAATGAATTAGGAACTCCTAAGCATTTAGCTCGAAAAGTCTTAGCAGATTATTCGATCAAGATGTCAGAAGAGAATTATCAAAATGTCCAAGAGGGCGAGATCACCAGCAATCAACGTTTTTCACGTAATTTGAAGATGATCGGTTTAGTCATTTTGGCACTAATGGCTTCACCAGTAGCTATTATAGTGGCAATTATTTTAATTCCGTTGATTCTGTTATTCATCGGGATAGCTGTTTTTATGGTCTTGTTATTCCTTTTCCTAGTAGCAATGTCAGTGGTTGGTGGAATCGGGGCTATTTTCATGGGCGTCTCAGTCATCTTCCAATCATTTGCGACCGCTATTTTCTATATTGGAATTGGTCTATTGATTCTGGGAGTCGATTTCTTCATCATTCCGATCATTATCGCACTGTTCAAATGGTTCTTCAGCGTCATCGTAATTTTCTTCCGTTGGTTAGGTAAGAAATTATTGCATGGAAGAAAGACACCAATGAAGGGGGAAAAACAAAATGCGTAAGTACTTCGTAACAGGTTTTTATTTACTGATAATTGGTGGCTTGCTTTTACTTGGCGGAGTTTTGATGGGGGCTAATAGGTCAGTCATTTGGGATCACGGATTCAAAGTGGCACAAGAAAAGGATGAGACTTATCCACTTGCCGATTTCAAGAATGTTTATGTCGAAGGCAAAGACGTTGATGTCTCCATTCGATTTGGTGACCGTTATAAGATCCATATCGCCGGCGACAAATCACAAGCACCTACGTATAAAGTTAAAGATGATACTTTATCAGTTGTCGGACCTGAGAAAAAAGGTTCAATCGGCGTCGATGTTTTAGGACATGAAAAGGTAACTATTACTATTCCTATGAACAAGAAGTTAGACAATGTTCATTTGAGAACGGCCAAAAGTAACTTGCAGCTCAATGATGTAACGATAAACAGTTTGGTGAAAACCGCTCAAGACATGGACTATGACTCCAATATAGCTCTAAATGATGTTACGATTCATAACGCCGCTGATATAACGGTATATAACGCTGCCTTTAATGTCAAAAATTCGAATATTACTAACTTGAATTTAGCGGGGAGTGAGTATTCAACGATTAAAACAGACAACACCACAATTAAGGATTCGCATTTGAACTTGGATGGTTCTACCTTGGCAATCAAGCAGTCCAATCTTGATTCAATGCACGCCGTCATTAATCATGGAAAAGTCAATTTAACTAGCACTGTTTTGATGAATAAGAATAAATTCGATTTGTCTAATTCTAGTAAATTCACTGGTAGTAATCTGACTGTCGATGGTTTGAAATTGGCCCTTGATAAAGGTTTAGTCAGATGCTACAACAAAAATTATGGTATTCAGTATGAAAATAAAGCTGATGCTGCCAACTTGCTTGATGTTAAGGGTACTAAGGGAACGATTACGATTAAGTAAATTAGGTTGTCATAGTTAACTTTGTTATAATAGGAGTATTTATTGCGAGGGATATAGATGAATACTAACTATAATCGATTATCTGCCATGGAGATTCGTCGGGAAGCTCATCGAGCCTTTCGAAAGGATATTAGAGGGACGATTTCATTAAATGTCATTCCCATTCTCTTAAGATTTTTGGCAGTATTTTTTGGAACTAAACTGTATACAAATTGGATGAGTAACTTAAATGTTAATCTAGCTGATCCAGGTCAAGCTAGCCGTCGTTTAGCTGAAATTTCTAATAGTATGGCTAACGATCCTAGTTCTGCGGATAAGTATATGTTGACGTTGACGCCACAAACGAGTGTGGCTGTTTATGCTTTTATGTTATTCTTCATTATGATTTGCGTAGGGGTTTCTTATACCTTACTAGATAAAATCAGAAATCCTGATTATCAGATCAATTCACTGCGCGACAGTCTTCAAGCTTTTTCAGGAAGGTACTTCTTTCCGTTGATCTTTATCACGGCGCTCTTCGGCTTATTCTTAGAAGCTGGGTTGATGCTGTATATCATTCCTGGAATCTTCTTCTTCTTGATATTTTCACAAGCCTTTTTTGTTTTCAAAGATGACGTGGCCGATCAGGGAAAGTGGAATTTCAGAATGGCTTTTTCAACCTTTAGTCGTAGTTCAATCTTAATGCGTGGTTACAAATGGACTTACTTCTCACTTTGCTTTGAATTCTTCTTTTGGGAAATTCTTAATGCTTTAACGCATGAATTATTGTCTATTTGGCTCCAGCCTTATGAGCAATTGACAATGGCAATTTTTTACCAAAAAGTTTTAGAAAATAATCGACAAAATCAACAAAAATAAACGAAAGTATCACCAAACATGATTAGCTTTCGAATATAAAAGTAAAGCCGCCTCTGATTCAAAATGCTGAATCAAAGGCGGCTTTTTTTAACGTGTTTCAACGAAAATATAATCAATGGCTTTTGCACCAATCGTAATGTTAGTTCCATCGGCTTTTTTGACAACTAGTGAATTATCAAATTTTTCATGTTTGATGACTTCAATTGTATCGTCAATTTCCAAGTTTAAACTGCCAAAGTATTGTAAAAAGTCATAATTATCGGAAACTCGCACGATTTGTACTTTCGTACCGTCGGCAATCATACTGAGCAATTTGTCGTCAGCGTCAGTTTCACCTTGGCCGTTACCAGGAATGATACCACCGTGTGGGCAACGTTGAGGATGATCCAAAAAATCATTCAGACGATCAACTAAGTCGTCATCAGAAGAATGTTCCAGTGCATCGGCGTTATGATGAACATTGTCGACGGGATATTTTAAACATTCGTGAAGGAAAACTTCCCATAAACGGTGGGTCCGGACTAATTTTTCCGAAACCTTGTTACCCTTTGGAGTTAAGACAATTTTATTGTAAGGAGAATGCGTTAAATAGCCCTCACTAGCTAATGCATTCAACATTTCAGTAACGGATGGGGCGGAAACATTCATGATTTCGGAGATCCGTTTGTTGGTAATTTTGGTAAAATCATAATTTAATTCATAAATAGTTTTTAGATAATTTTCTTTGTTAGGGGACAATTTTGCAACCTTTCGTTTAACCTAATAATATTATTAGCCTCTTTATTATAGCGCATATCGTTAAACTTTGATAATTTATAATGTTAAAATGTTTACATTAAAAGGGAGGGATTTTTTATGAGCGAGCCAAAACGCCGCTTTGATTGGTTCGGTTTTATTATTGGACTGATCTCTTTGTATGCGGGTTATTTAGTGATCTGGTATCCATTGAAAAGTTTGTCAACGATTGCAGTTATCTTTGGGGTCTTTGTTATTTTAAGAGGGGTCTACCAACTGTGGTTCGGTTCTCAAATGACACGTTTTCTAGGTGTCAGAAGTGGTTGGACAATTTTTTCAGCCATAGTTAATATTATTATCGGTATTATTTTTATCGCACATGTCAACGTAGGTGTGATGGTTATTATTTACATGTTTGCTATTTGGTTCTTGCTAGATGCCGTTTTCCAAATTATGACTTCACGGTTCTACCATTTCTTCGGAAAAAAATATTATATTTTAATCGTAATTTTGGCATGTTTGAACCTACTATTCGCCGTTATCTTGCTGTTCAATCCAGTGCTTGCTGGAGGCTTTATTGTTTTCATGCTAGCCTTCTTCTTCTTTGCAACTGGAATTTCCGAGATTATTGAGGCATTTTAATAAAAAAGCATTTTCTACGTCTATAAATTTTGGTAAAATGTAGGAAGTGTAAATGCCGTCTTAGCTCAGCTAGGTAGAGCATCACCATGGTAAGGTGGGGGTCGTCGGTTCAAGTCCGATAGACGGCTTTTTAAGTTTAAACGAGCAAGAATATCAGTTTTCTTAATAAGAGAGTTGAATGTTGTTAAATCAGCAGTTTCAGCTCTTTTTTGTTTTTCTAAATGTTTTACACATATGGGAAAATTCGTATACTACCTCTATTTTTTGAGATTAAAAAAGTAATATTTCCTCACAAGAATGTCCTAATGTTCGGTAGGAGATGAATAAATGGTATTATTAATCAGTAATTTAAATACAGAATAAATTTAAATTGCTACTTCAACTTTAGGAGGTGGGAGCATGTATCAAATATTAGCTGATTCAGAGTGTGACTTGCCATTGGAAGTTCTTCAAGCAGGTAATGTCAAAGCAATCAGTTTTCACACTAAAATAGGAGACCGGGATTTGATCAATGACTTTGGGGAAAGTTATGATATCGATGACTTCTATAAACAAATTAAAGCTGGTACGATGCCTACTACGACTCAAGTGAACGTTGGCGAGTACTTTGAATTCTTCAAACCATATGTCGAAAAGAAAGTTCCGATCGTGTACGTTGGATTTTCCAGTGGGCTCAGTGGGTCAATGTCAAGTGCTAATCAAGCTAGGGAGATGCTCTTAGAGTCTTATCCAGAAGCTGACATTCGTATTGTTGATACTTTAGCTGCTAGTGGTGGCGAAGGCTTAATGGTCTTGAATGCTATCAGATTACAAAAGTCAGGTGCCACGTTAGATGAATTTGTGAAATGGTTTGATGACAATAAAATGTTATTGCAATCTTGGTTCACAGTCGATAATTTGAACTATCTTTATCACGGCGGACGTATTTCACGAGCTTCGGCAACATTGGGGACTATCCTGCAAGTTAAACCGATTCTTGATGTTGATCCCAATGGTAAATTAAGGATGGTTTCTAAGGCACGAGCCCGTAAGAGATCACTCTTGGAGATTGCGGATAAAGTCATTTTGGCGATGTCTAGCGATCCCCAGCAACCGATAATTATTACCACCAGTGGGGATTATGACGCGGCTGAAGTTGTTAAGGCACGAATTTTAAATAAATTTAGTCAGGCTGATATAAAAATTTATCCAATCGGGATGACAATTGCTAGTCACACTGGATTTGGATGTGTGGCAGTCTTTGCTTTTGGCGAGACACCTCGGGTCTAAATAATAATGAAATTATAATTTAGCTATTCAATTACGATTGAATGGCTTTTTTTTAATATAATTTGACAATCAAATTTTAGAGCGTAATACTTGCGTTATAAGTAATTTATTACCAATTTAATAAAATTGATAATAATTACACTAAATTGATGAGGGTGATTTAGTTAATTATGCTAAGAAATAAGGGTAAAGAATGGGCATTATCCTGTGTAGCTGTCAGTGCGGCAGTACTTATGGGAATGAGTACAACAGTCTATGCCGATACAACCAACAATAATGTTAATTCAGAAAATACAACAATTAATAAAGAAAGCGTTACGTCTGCTCAAACACAGAGTTCAGCTGTGACTCAAGCAACTAATGACTCTGTACCCGATGGGGGACATGTAAGTGATGATTTTTCTAATGAAAGTCAAAATCAACTAGGTTATGCGTCAAACTTCCATATTTTTGCTAACGAAGCTCATTTGAATGCACATACTAACGGAAATGTTGCTGTGGGGGATTTTTATGGCAATGTTAACTTTGGTACGAATGTCATTGATGGTGGTTTAGATAGAGAGGTCTCATATATTCAAACACCACACAATATTGCCAGCAGTTCTTTTGTAACGAGTGGCGATACACGTGATAATAAGGTCGTTTTCGGTGAGAACAATAATATTGATGTTTCAAACAGCAATCGTCCAGCAATTAACGGGACTAATTTGGATCACATCAATGGACAAGAGATTTACCAAGATAAGAATAGTAATGAATACATTGATATTAAGAACTATCTGGATAACTTTTTAAGTAACAAGTCGACTTCTTTAACAGCTAAGACGCCACAAGTTTCAGTAACCAATAGTGACTTCCCCGATAAAAATCAGCGCATTATTAATTTACAGGAGTACCAAGTAACCGCTGATAACAAAATTATCATTGATTTAGATCCTAGTGTATTAAATGAGAATACGCCATTAACAATCTTTGGATTATCTGATACTGCTGGTGGTACCAACGTTATCATTAATGTTGATACTAAGGGTCAAGATCCTTACGAAGTTAACTCACAAATTAAGTTGATTTATAGCGATGGGACTACTAACAATGATGTCACCCGTCCTAATCAGGAAACTGAATACTTCGATGACAACCATTTGCTTTGGAATTTCTATGACAGTACAGCAGCAGATAAGCTTTATCAAGGCCAGGTCAATATCCAACGCCCATTCCAAGGTAGTGTTCTAGCTCCTAAAGCAACAGTAGACGTTAATGCCAACTTAGACGGAAATATTGCCGCTAATAAGGTTGTTGTGTCTGCCGAAACTCACCGTTGGGATTTCCAAGACGATTCTGAAACGGAAACTGAATATGAACGTCCAATAACAATTCCTGGAGAACTACCAGAGTTACCTGGTGAAGAAGGCAATGAAGGCGGCAATATCATAGATCCTGATGATGAAGAGGAAGCAGAGGTTGATCCAGACACTGGTGACCTTATCGAAGTTGATGGAGGCAGTGAGGGTCAAAAACCAGATACTGATGACGAAGATGATTCAGAACAGGACAAGGACAAAGATCCTAACGATGAAGACAAGTTATTAACTGACGATAATTCGGATAAGGATAGTTCTGATAAAGACAGTAACGATACTGAATCACAGACGCCAAATAATATAAATACTGATAAGTCAGGACTATTGCCTCAAACAAGTCAAACAAATGGAATTTTGATTACGATTGGCGGCTTGATTTTGTTAGCCTTTGGCTTGATCTTAAAAGCAACTCACATTAAAAAAGAAGATTAATTAATCTTAACCTTTTAGTTTGGAAGTTAATTTCGAGCTAAAAGGTTTTTTATTTAGAAACTAAAAAAGTCTCTGAAACTTTCTGACAATAATTTCATCAGATGGTTATCAGAGACTTTTTATTAATTATTTCTTTTTATGAGTTTTTCCAGTGAGCAAGTAGTTAAGACCAGGGATCAAACTAAAGATCCAAATAATGGCAACAGATAAGATGGCTACAACGATATACCGCAAGAATAAGGCAATCAACCCATGTACGGCTATATTTGAAGCAAACCATGGTTCAACGTACAAGATAAAAAGGTTGTGAACAAGGTAGACGCCAAAGACTAGTGGTGACAAGAATTCAAAGACTTCGATAGTCGTTTTAGATGTGATGCGGTTGCCCCATTTTTGTAAAAGAATGAACGCAGCGACAGACATCACGGGAATAAAAATTGAAGTTACGTAATAACCATTGTTAGGGTCATAAATTTGAGGTACAGCGGTTGAAACGTAATTTCCAGCAATGCCAGCGATTAGAAAAGTCAACAGTAGGACAAAATTATTAATATTTTCAACTTTTACTTTAGTTAACAGATAGCCAAGAATAAAGTAGCCCGTAAAACCGCCAATCAAAAAGAAATTAGCTACTGGGGATAAAGTCAGCATCGCTTGTTGGTCTTTGGGTAACAATACCGCTAAAGATGGTAACAACGAACAAGCAACTAACCAAATACCGGTAATGTAAACTAACATTTCCGTAGTCGCATTTTGAACAAAAGTTTTGATGACTGGAGAAAGAATATAGATTCCGATCAGAGGATACATGAACCAAAGTGTTGGTGAGGTGGGATGGTTCAAGATGGTTTTAACGGAACTAACAACATTGTGCAGCGATAAAGCATGAGCATAGATTCCGACAACAATCGGTGAAATAATTGACCACATAATGAATGGAACCGCAACTCGAGGAATTCTTTGTTTCCAAGTGTAAGTAAGTGAAGTAGTTTTTTTGCTATTCAGTAATAATGACCCGGAAATCATGAAGAATACTGGTACGCTGATATGGGCCAAATAATTGAGGATTTTGGTTACTTGCCACTGACCGGTACCGATATTTTGGGTTGTGTCGATAGCTGATACGTGAATAAAAATGACCAAAAAGATAGCGATAACTCGAATGAAATCAAGATAAAAAATACGATGGTTTTTATTCATTAATAAGTCCCTCCAAGAATACTCTATTAATAATAGTTGAAAACCAGTTGAAAATGAAGCATTAGCGTATGATATAATTACAAAGTAAAATTATTGATTGGAAGAAGTTAATATGCGCGTAGGAGATTCCCCAAGTACCGATTTTACCAGATATCTGATTTGGATAGCATTTTCGATTATTACCTTATTTTTAAAAAATAATGTGGTAAATCAAAAAGGATTTAATATTCCTTTGTTGTTTTTGTTTATCGCTGTCGGATTAATTACGTTATTCTTGATGATTAGAAAATACATCCGTGAAGAGAATTCTTTCTCGGATACGGCGGAGGGCTTCGTTTATTCATTAGTGTCTAATGCTGGCTTAGTTAGTTTAATGATCATCATGGTTTGTCTTTTGAGAATCATGATCAGTTATTTGCAAGTAACTGGAAAGCTAGCTAGTTTCGTTAATGATGATATTTTGAGTTCAGACCAGAATGTTTTTTTATTTGATATGATTGCCAATGTGTTCGTTATAGCGGTTCAGCAACAGTTAGTTCAGACTGGATTTTTCTTTAATTATTTCTTTAGAAAGACTTCTTCAAGCGGTGCCATTTTAGGAATCATTTTTAGTGGCTTAATTGCAGGTGCCATCAGTTTACCTGGTTCGTTATTGCAGTTTGCTATGATGACAGCTTTAGGTTGGTGCTACGCCTTGACATATCTTTATACAAAAGATGAAAAAATGGCGATTTTTGTAGCCATGGTCAGTGCAGCGGTTGGTACGATTATAATTTAATGTAAAATAAATAGATAACAGAAAAACAGCCACCAAATTTCAACTTTAGGGAATTTGGTGGCTGTTTTCATGTTTAAAATAATCTATTTTTCGGTAATTAAGTCAGCTGATTCTTGGCTCAATAGTGGCGACAAAGTTTTATCAACACAGAGAGTCAAACTGTGCATGGCTCTTGTACAAATCGTGTAGAGGACATCAACGCTGCGGGAGTCAGGATAATTCTTAGCTGAAATATCGTGGCCAATCACGGCGTCAAATTCCAATCCTTTGGCTAGATAAATTGGTAAAACTAGAATTCCCTTGGGAATAGAACGGAAATTGGCATCAACAAGGGTCACAATCGATTCATCGCTAAAGTGGGTATAAATCTGTTCCGCTTGAGCTTGATTACGGGTCAAAATAGCGACTGTATCGTATTTCTTGTTCAATTCACGTGCGGTATCTTTTAGACCCTGATAGTAATCGTCGTTGTCGAAGACTTTGATTACGGGATCTTCACCTTGTCTGGAGAAGGCTTTAACTTCGTCTCCATTAGGGAGTAATTTAGTCGCAAAGTTAGTGATTTCAGCCGTGGAACGATAACTTTGGTTCAAAGTTATTGTGGTGATCTTCTTTTTCTTAAAGAGATCGTTGACTTCGGTAACTAGATCTTTTTGACGATAAGAACTAGTCAATACATCTTGCGCTCTATCTCCTAATAGGGTCATTTTAGCGTTAGGGAAAGAGTGAGCGATATATTTCAATTGCGCCATCGTATAATCTTGAACTTCATCAATGAAAATATGTTGGATGGCATGATTGATTCCACCATCAGTTATTAAATCACGTAAGTACAGGATGGCAGTGGCGTCAGAAAGATTCAATTTATGAGCTTCAATTTGATCATCGATTGATTCGATCATAGTTTGCCAAACATTCTCTGAAACTAAGTCTTGGCGTAATTCATTGAGTAAGAAGAGGTATTCTTTGTAGGGATTGAAGAAATAATTATTGATCAAAGCGTTGTAAATTGGGGCATAACGCTCACGTAAGAATTCTTCGGCAATGATTTCACGTTGATTGGTCGACTCTTCGATATTGTGATCAGTAATGATCTGTTGAAAGTCTTCATCGAATAAGTTGTCGATCTCTGCTTGTACCCAGTCTTCTGTTCGATCTTCATGGATGCGTCTTTGTAGACGCTTGATCAAGATATTTTTAGTTTTTAAGAAACGGTCAGGGATGTGATAGGCATGATTGACTTGATCATAAATTTGGGCAATTTCTTCTTTAGTAAAGAAAGGTTTGCCATCAAAAATAACATCTTCAAAATATAAAATATGGTCAGGGTGGTTTTCTTCAAGTTGGGCTAACTTATCGAGAAATGCGCCGCTTTCTTTATATAAGCGCATTTTAATAGTTGTCTCTGGTAAGTTGCGTTCGTCTTTTTCATAGCGCTCAAAGAGAGTTTCAACTTGAATACCAGTCAAACGCAGTGCCAAAAATTCGTTTAAAGTAACTTGTCGCATATTTCTTTCCCCAAGACTTGGTAAGACTTCTGAAATATAGTTACTGAAAAGTTTATTTGGTGAAAAGAGGACAATATTGTCAGCGTTCATAGTTGAACGTGAATGGTAGAGTAAGTAAGCCACCCGCTGCAAAATCGCAGAGGTTTTACCAGAGCCAGCCACTCCTTGGACTAATAAAACGTCTGAATGGGTATCACGAATGATAGTATTTTGCTCATGTTGAATCGTTGCGACAATGTTTTTTAAATATTCATCGCTATATTCACTGAGGACGGACTGTAGGATTTCGTCGCCCACAGTTTCGTTAGTATCAAACATTGTTCTAATTTGATTATTAACGATTTGAAATTGACGTTTCTTCTTTAAATCAACCGTTGTTGGCCCGTTGGGAGTTTGGTAATGAACTTTACCAAGCATACCATTGTAGTAGATTCCCGAAATTGGTGCCCGCCAATCGTAGATCAAAAATTCGCCATCATCGTCTTGCAGGGTAGAAGTTCCAATATAAAGAGTGTCCTCTTCGCCATCTTCAACGATATCGATTCTGCCGAAGTAAGGCGATCCTTGGAGATTTTCGAGTTTTAATTTATTGGAGTTTAAAATATTTTCGTTTTCGACTGCCAAGGCCACCAATTGTTTCTGCTGTTGCACAGATGCATTAGTTTCCATTTGGTCATCGACTTCAGTAGTATTGACTTTGGTATTTTCACCGTAATTACGTTCGATGCGATGCGTTTCTTGATGTGCTTGAGCAATACTTTTATCAACGCGTTCAATTCTTCTGTCAATCTTGTCAGCAACTAAATTGACGCGCTTTTGTTCTTCTGCTTTCGATTGATTGATCGTCATAAAAAATACCTCTCGTTGACAATTTGTTGGTTTTTCATTATGCTAATAGCAATTAGAGTACATTACAGCATAGACATTTTTTAGTACTAATTCAAGTAAGTTGGTTCAGAGAATAACTTCATGGCTGAAAAAGTTATCAACCTTGTTTTGGGAAATGGGTTTGGTTTGTTACCTTATAACTTAAAGTGGTAGATTAAACTCTACAAGACAGGTGGTACCACGCTTTGGCGTCCCGTTATTAATAGATAACGGGGCGCTTTTTTATTTTTAAGCAGACCAGTATTATAGCACCTTTGAAATGTCGATGCACATGTAATTTTTGGAGGAAATAAAATGAAAACTAATACAATTTTAACTGGAGACCGTCCTACTGGTAAATTACATATTGGACATTATCTTGGTTCCTTAAAAAACCGAGTTAAGCTCCAAAATGAAGGCAAGTACAAGATGTTTATCATGATTGCCGACATGCAAGCTTTGACCGATAATGCCAGAGATCCAGAAAAAATTCGGACTAGTCTGATTCAAGTAGCCTTGGATTACCTTTCAGTAGGAATCGACCCAGCAAAGACGAACATTTTAGTTCAATCCCAGATTCCAGCTTTGAATGAATTGACGATGTATTATCTTGATTTAGTTTCCTTTGCTCGTTTGGAAAGAAATCCTACTGTTAAGACTGAGATCAAGCAAAAGAGTTTCGGTCAAAGTATTCCTGCAGGTTTCTTAACTTATCCTGTCAGTCAAACTGCTGACATCACAGCATTTAAGGCTGATACAGTTCCAGTTGGCGATGACCAAGAACCAATGATGGAACAAGCTCGTGAAATTGTCAGAACGTTCAATAATACTTATAACGTTGATACTTTAGTGGAACCAGAAGGCTACTTCCCACCAAAAGGACAAGGCAGATTACCTGGGATTGATGGTAATGCCAAGATGAGTAAGTCATTGGGCAACTGTATTTATCTATCTGATTCAGCTGATGAAGTTACTAAGAAAGTTATGTCAATGTACACTGATCCTGATCATATCCACGTTGAAGATCCTGGCAAGATTGAAGGCAATACGGTCTTTACCTATCTTGATGCCTTTGGAACAGATACTGAAAAGATTGCTGAATTGAAAGAACAATACCAAGCTGGTGGTTTAGGCGATGTTAAGGTTAAACATTATTTGAATGATGTTTTACAAGAAATTCTCGAACCAATCAGAAACCGTCGAGCTGAATATGAAAAAGATATTCCTGGCGTTTACGATATCTTAAAGAAAGGTAGCGATAACGCTAATATCGTTGCTAATCAAACACTTTCTGAAGTTAGAAAAGCAATTGGCGTTAACTACTTTGATTAATTTCTGAAAAAATAATATTGATTTCATGAAAACATATTGCACTTAACTCTTGATTTTATCAAGAGTCAGGTGTAATATGTTTTTTTGTTCCAAAAAATAAAAGTTTTTTTAAATAAAATGAGGTAAATTTATGGATGATTATGCTTTGGTTAGGTTTGTAATGAAATATACATCAATCAAACGTCGCATTGCTGCTAATTATTTAAAAGAAAAGCAATTGAATGTTTTTGAAAGTATTATTTTGTCGATCATTTATAAAAAGGGTGCTTGCACTCAAGACAAGCTGGGCGAAATCACGATGTCTGACGGTGCTCTCATTGCTCGTTCATTGAAAAAGCTTGAAAATTTCGGCTATGTTTTACGAAAACCAGACCCGACAAATGGTCGTCGCAAAGTGGTTTCCATCACCGAAAAGGGAACTGAGCTCACTGATACAGTTCGTAATAAGTTTAAAGCTAGTAATCGAACGATGCTTCAAGGTATTACGACTGAAGAACAGGCTCAGTTGGAGAACATTTTAGAAAAACTTTATAAGAATTTAGATAGTATCGAAATACCTTCTAAATAATTCAAGGGAAGAGGAATTTTTTATTATGGATAGTAATAAAAAGATTGTAGATGCACATGGAAAAACCTTCAATCGTAATTTGATGGTTCTAGTGCTTTTAGTTGGTACGTTCTGTACGGTTTTAAACGGTACTATTTTAACGACTGCGTTTCCAACTTTAATGAAAGAATTTAGTGTTACAACTTCAGATGTTCAGTGGTTAACAACTGGATTTTTGATGGTTAACGGGATCATGATCCCAGTTACTGCTTGGTTGAGCAATAACTTTAGTACCAAAGTTTTATATATTATTGCAATGTCAACTTTCTTAGTCGGAACAATCATGTGTTTCGTGGCTCCAAGTTTTGGCGTTATTCTTGCTGGTCGTTTGATTCAAGCGGTCGGTGTTGGTATCACAATGCCATTGATGCAAGTAGTTATGTTGTCAGTCTTTCCAGCTAATAAACGTGGTAGTGCCATGGGATTAGCTGGTTTGGTAATTGGACTAGCTCCAGCTATCGGACCTACACTATCTGGTTTCATCATTGATAACTGGACTTGGAGAGATCTTTTCGGAATGATCATTCCAATCGTTATCTTAGTTTTGATTTTGGCCTTTTTCTTTATGAGACCAGTTATTCATACACACCGGACAAAATTGGACGTTCTTTCATTGATTGAATCAACTGTTGGATTTGGTGCTATTCTTTACGGATTCTCATCAGTTGGTGATAACGGATGGGGTTCAATGACGGTCCTTGGTTCGATTGCCATCGGTCTTATTTCGATTGTTTTATTTGGTTATCGTCAACTACATTTAGACAAACCATTTTTGGAATTACGTGTTTTTAAGGAAAAGAAATTTGCGATTGCCGCAGCCTTATCATCAGTTACCAATATGGCGATGATCGGTGTGGAAATGGTCTTGCCTTTGTACCTACAAATTGTTAAAGGTATGTCAGCTTTCCATTCAGGTTTAACACTCTTGCCTGGTGCCTTGATGATTGGTGTCATGAGTCCTATCACCGGTAACGCTTTTGATAAGTTTGGTCCTAAAGATTTAGCTCGGATGGGTATGTTCTTATTAACTGCCGGAACAATTCCTTTCTTGTTCTTAACTCAAGATACCCCCGTACTTGATATCGTGATTCTTTATATGATCCGTATGTTTGGTATTTCAATGGTTATGATGCCAGTTACAACTGATGGTATGAATTCCTTGCCATTTGATTTAATGAGTCATGGTACTGCCGCAAATAACACTGTTCGTCAGGTCTTCAGTTCGATGGGTACTGCTATTTTGGTCAGTGTTTTAACTAATGTAACAAACAACTTGAAACCAGGACAATCATTGTTGAAATCAGCTCCACTTCAATATAAAGATAACTTTTTCAATGCTACTTTGAGTGGTTATCATGCCGCCTTTGCTGTAGCTATCTTATTCTGTGTGATCGGTCTTTTGATCAGTTTCATGGTCAATAACAGTTCTAAATCAAAGACGATCGATGAAACAACTTTAAAGAATACAAAATTGGCAGGTGAAGAATAATGGTTCTCATTTCAATCTTAATTTTTGCGGTTTTAGCTTATTACTTCGCTGTCTTTTTGAGAAATAAGAAAGTTGGTTATACCTTAGCTTTTACTTCCATCGCATTATTTATTTGTAGTTTATTCTTATTGATTTCAAACGAATATGGTCATTTTGGAATGAAGCAAGTTGTCACTGACAAAACTTATCAAATTCAATCAGTTCAAAAAGGAACTAATCTTTTATTGAAGAAAGAATTAGGTACTAGCGGTAAAGAAGATGTATACATTTATCGGACTCCAGAAACAGCCAATAAGAAGAAACCAACGACAACCAAGGTCGATGTTAATGTAACTAATAAAGTGAAAACCGGCAATTATTCGGCAGCCACTTTAGATAAAAAGACAACTCATTGGGAATATAAGAATGGTTTTTATTCATTCCTCTTCGGAATCTCTGGAAATAATAAGCAGTTTGTTCGTCAAACTAATACTTTTAAAGTTGGCAAAGATTGGTTGGTTCTAACTACTACTCAAGCTAGTCAATTGCAAAAGAAGATGAAGAGTAAAGCCTTCCAAGCTCAAATGAAACAAGAAGGTGCTACTTACGTTAAAGCAGCAATGATGAAAGCCATGCAAGCTAACCCAAGCATGACTAAAGCACAACAAAAACAAGTAATGCAACAAGCTCAAAAAGCCTTTAAGGCTCAAGCTCAAGCCAAATTGATTCAAGAAATCAAGGCTCAAAAATAAAAAGTATCTCCAGCAATCCAATTGGATCGCCGGAGATATTTTTTTTAATCAAGTTTTACATATTGGTTGGAAGCAACACGATAGAAACGTTGACCGTTGATATCAGTTAATCGATCAACATCCCAACTTGAATTTGCCGGAAGTGATTTTCTTAGTAATTGACCTCTAGCATTGTAAAGTGGGGTATTTTGTTGAGTCGTGTATGTTGTTTCAACAGGAGTGTAAGTATCGATCTTGGAATCTTCAACATATTGGTTGGAAGCGACGCGATACATCTTAACCCCGTTAATAATTGCCCAACCGTCAGATCTCCAAGCACTGCCAACTGGCAAGACTTCAGAAACTTTTTGACCTTGGGAATTGAAAGTATTGGTTTTAACCGTGACATTTACGTCGGTATTTAAAGGATTGAAAACGAAGACGACGCCATTATCAATTTTAATAAATTTGTCCACGGCAATTTGATAGTAACTTTGGCCCACAATTTTCACGATTCGTGAGAATTTCCAAGCAGTATTTGGCAATAGAGCGATATTGATTGCTTCACCTTGGCGGTTATACATTTCAACATCAAAGCCGAAGGTTCTCACGATGCCATGTTCTGTCGATTCAATACCGATATATTGACTGGCTTCAACGTATTCACCGTTATTTAAAAGATAGAAGTGTTTACCGTTGATTACAGCAGTACCTTTGACACCAACTGAAACTAAGTAAGCATCATCTTTAGAATTTGGATCAAGGTAATGAACATTGACATTTTGATCGTTAGGATTGGTCTCACTAGGCTTATTTCCAGTGTCATTGGAGACAATAGCGCCAGTATTTCCGTTACTGTTAGTGTTAGGAGTTGTTGTTTGGGACCCAGAATTAACGTTACCAGTAGTGGAACCTTGAGTAGCGATTGCCGCATAAGTTAGATTGACCGTCTGCGGATTTTGGCTAAAGTTACCCGTCAATAAGGTTAGGGGACTAGTAAGAGTGTAACCGTTTAATTGGCTAATTTGAGTTAGATTATATGGATCACCGATTTTATTCCCCGCAAGAGTCTTAGTTTGAGCCACGCCGTTTACAATAATTGGTTTGCCACTATTATCTAAGAAGTTGATCGTAACAGTAGGATGAGCTTGAGTGATCAGTGGTTGATTGACCGTGGTGGATACTTCAAAGATCGCATTGCCTAAGTGTTCGAGAACTGCTGAATTAGCACTGTATCCATTGCTGAAACCATAATTGCCATAACTTAGAGTTTTGGCTGTATCATCAAAATTATTCAATGTATAAGTGTCGCCGGTATTGTGAGTCAAGTTGCCGTCAGCTAAGTTAGCTGCTGGAACTGTCGTTGAGTAAGTGAAAGTATTTGCGAGGTCTTTTCCATCAGGGTCCAAAACTTGAGGACTGGTAAAAGTAACTGGTTGTTGGTCGACTGCAAAGACAGGTGTTGAGTCGTTTACTGTATTACTTACGGCATCGATAAAGACACCTTGACCAGTTTCGGATGGTTTTAGAGGTGAAAAGTCATTGATTAACGAATTACTGAAACCAATCATGTGCGAGCTTTGTCCATTATTAGCAAATTTATTAATAGTTGGAGCGAGCTGATTTAATTCTGGTTGATTTATTCCATCATTTGTAGTGCTACCTTCAAAACTAAGGGTATTGGCTTTGGAGAGATTCAAATCGCTGATTTGTGAGACATCGATCTCTTTTTGACTAGGATCGCTGAAATCACCACCGATTTTGACGCCATCCAAATTCAAGTTGTCTAGTGGTCTTAAGTCGGTGTCAGCTTTAGGGTCAGAAGCAAGCATAGCTTGGAAACTAACCGTAGTCTTTGATGGCAATAATTGTAAATATTGTAAACCGTTGAGTGTCTCCAATGGGGTACTCTGTTGGTCAGAAAGCGAGGCACCAGGGATGGCGGTAGAATCTGGGCCATTGGGATGAGCTAAGTCATAGAGCGTCATCGAAAGGTCAAGGTTGCTACCAGTATAATTTTTGATATCGCCGACCGTTAAATTATTGCTTAATGGAATATTTAAAGCATATTTGATGGAATTTGCTAAATTTTGGTCACCAATATTTACAATCGTCGCATCAGTCAGGTTGCTTGGCAATGCGTAGGGATCATTAGGATTTGTGGTGTTATTAGATGTATTGGTATTAATGGTAGTTGACCCTGAACTATTATTGTTGGTTGTGGAAGTGCCACTGTTGGTCGTACCAGAGCCATTTGTCGAAACATTGGTGGTTGATGATCCAGTTGTGGAATTAGAGTTATTCGAAGTAGAACCGATGTTACTTGTGCTGCCTGTTGAAGCGTTTGAAGTGGTTGTTGAATGGCTTGTACCAGTTGAAGTATTGGTTTGTGTGCCAGAAGTAGTGCCACCATTAGTTTGAGTAGAAGTTGTGGAACCAGTATTCGAAGTGGAAGTGCCACCCATATTTGAAGAACCTGATGTGCCAGTATTTGAAGTTGAACTGCCACTTGAGGTTGAAGGAGAACCAGATGTGTCAGGCTTTGTAGAAGTTGAACTGGTATTCGAAGTAGAACCGGAAGTTCCAGGTTGAGAGATGCTTGTGGAGCCATTTGAGGTAGAGCTTGAAGTCGAGCCATTACCTGTATTAGAAGTAGAGCTACCGCTCATATTTGAAGAAGAACCAGATGCATCAGGTTTTGTACCATCAGTTGTACTTGAAGTTGAACCAGAGTTACCAGTTTGAGAAGTACTTGTAGAACCATTTAAGGTAGAACTTGAAGTCGAACCATTACCTGTAGTAGAAGAGGTTCCAGTATGCGTATTAGTCCCCGTACCTGTACTGGAAGTAGAGCCAGAATTACCAGTTTGAGAAGTGCTTGAAGAACCAGTGTTTGAAGTTGAGCTGTCTCCAGTAGTAGAAGAAGTACCGGCATTTGTAGAAGTAGAACCCGTACTTGTATTGGAAGTCGAGCCACCAGTCATGTTTGAAGAAGAACCTGATGTACCAGTGCTTGGAGTAGAAGTCGAACCAGAATTACCGGTTTGAGAAGTGCTTGAAGAACCAGTATTTGAGGTAGTATTGGAATTTGAACTACTTCCAATAGTAGAAGAGGAACCGGAGTTTGTAGTAGAACCTGTTCCAGTATTAGAAGTAGAGCCATCACTCATATTTGAAGAAGAACCCGATGTACCAGTGCTTGGAGTGGAGGTCGAACCAGAGTTGCCGGTTTGAGAAGTACTTGAAGAACCGGTATTTGAGGTGGTATTTGAAGTTGAGCCTGTACCAGTAGTAGAAGAGGAACCGGAGTTTGTAGTAGAAGAACCTGTAACTGTGTTGGAAGTAGAGCTGCCACTCATATTTGAAGAGGAACCTGATGTACTAGTACCCGTATTTGAAGTCGAACTGCTTCCAGTATTAGAAGTAGAACCTGAGGTATTAGGTTTTGTAGTATCAGTTGTACCAGTGTTTGTAGAAGTTGAGCCTGTACTTGTATTAGAAGTCGAACCAGAATTACCAGTTTGAGAAGTACTTGAAGAACCAGCATTTGAAGTTGAACTGCTACCTGTAGTAGAAGAACCTGTACCTGTGTTGGAAGTAGAGCCACCACTCATATTGGAAGAGGAATCTGATGTACTAGTACCTGTATTTGAAGTCGAACTGCTTCCAGTATTAGAAGTAGAGCCTGAGGTATTAGGTTTTGTAGTATCAGTTGTACCAGTGTTTGTAGAAGTTGAGCCTGTACTTGTATTAGAAGTCGAACCAGAATTACCAGTTTGAGAAGTACTTGAAGAACCAGCATTTGAAGTTGAACTGCTACCTGTAGTAGAAGAACCTGTACCTGTGTTGGAAGTAGAGCCACCACTCATATTGGAAGAGGAACCTGATGTACTAGTACCTGTATTTGAAGTCGAACTGCTTCCAGTATTAGAAGTAGAGCCTGAGGTATTAGGCTTTGTAGTATTTGTTGTACCAGTAGTAGAAGAACCAGCATTTGTAGAAGCCGAGCCTGTGTTAGAAGTGGAGCCACCACTCATATTGGAAGAAGACCCTGATGTACCGGTATCTGTATTTGAAGTAGAGCCCGAGGTATTAGGTTTTATAGTATTTGTTGTACCAGTGCTTGGATTAGAAGTTGAACCGCTACCTGTAGTAGAAGAAGTACCAGAATTTGTAGTAGTAGATCCTGCACCCGTATTAGAAGTAGAGCTACCACTCATATTGGAAGAGGAACCTGATGTACTAGTGCCCGTATTGGGAGTCGAACCAGAATTGCCAGTTTGGGAAGTACTTGAAGAACCAGCATTTGAGGTAGTATTTGAAGTTGAACTGTTTCCTGTAGTAGAAGAGGAACCAGAGTTTGTAGTAGTTGAGCCTGTGTTGGAAGTAGAGCCCGAGGTATTAGGCTTTGTAGTATCAGTTGTACCAGTGTTTGAAGTAGAAATTGAACCAGAATTACCAGTTTGGGAAGTACTTGAAGAACCAGTATTTGAGGTGGTATTTGAAGTTGAACTGCTTCCAGTAGTAGAAGAACCAGAGTTTGTAGTAGTAGAACCTGTACCTGTGTTGGAAGTAGAACCACCACTCATATTGGAAGAAGAACCTGATGTACCAGCATCTGTATTGGAAGTAGAGCCCGAGGTATTAGGCTTTGTAGTATTTGTTGTACCAGTACCGGGAGTGGAAGTAGAACCGCTACCTGTAGTAGAAGAAGGGCCAGAATTTGTAGTAGTAGATCCTGCACCCGTATTAGAAGTAGTGCTACCACTCATATTGGAAGAGGAACCTGATGTATCAGTGCCCATATTGGAAGTCGAACCAGAATTGCCAGTTTGGGAAGTACTTGAAGAACCAGTATTTGAGGTGGTATTTGAATTTGAACTGCTTCCAGTAGTAGAAGAACCAGAGTTTGTAGTAGTAGATCCTGCACCTGTATTAGAAGTAGAGCTACCACTCATATTGGAAGAGGAACCTGATGTACTAGTACCCGTATTGGAGGTCGAACCAGAATTACCGGTTTGAGAAGTACTTGAAGAACCAGGATTTGAGGTAGTGTTTGAAGTTGAACCATTTGTACTGGTAGTAGATCCTGAAACGTTGGTGCCAGCGTTATTTGACGAAGTATTTCCAGTTGTACTTGATGTACTCGAATTAGAGTTACCTGTAGTTATAGAGCCACTGTTGTTATTTGTTGAACTGCCTGATGTAGTTGTATTCGACCCAGTGTTGGCGGTCTGACTACTTGAACCGGTATCGGGATTGGTATTAACTGTTGTAATTGGTGCATAGGTTAAGTTAATAGTTTGAGGATTTACTGTATAACTTCCTTGTAACAATGTGGTCGGACTAGTCAGATTATAGCCTGGGAGTTGGTCTTCAGTAGTAAAGTCATAGGCAGCACCAACGGAGCTTCCTTCGACGGTCTTTGTCTGCAATACTTTATTAGTTGAACCATCAATGTAATTGATTGTGACGGAGGGATTAGCTTGAAAGACAACAGGTTGGATAATGTTAGTTGATTCAGCTAGTGTGGCATTGCCAACTTGTTGATTAACTGCAGAATTTCGTGCATCGTAGCCGGCGTAACCAAAGTTACCATAAGTTAAATTTTTGGCATTATAGTCAGGATTATTCAAAGTGTAGTTATCGTTGCCATCATTGATCAAGTTACCGTTTGGAGGATAAATTCCATTAACGGTTGGTGAAAAAGTAAAGGTATTAGCAACGTCTTGACCATTTAAACCGATGACTTTAGGACTTGTGAAATTTAGGGCCTGATTATTCATGGCATAAACGGTGGTTGGTGCACTGACAGTATTAGTAGTTGCTGAAATAGCGGTGGGAGCTCCAGTTGAAGTTCCAGCTAAAGGTGAAAAGTCGCTGATTGAAGAATTATTAAAAATAATTGTGTGTGCGCTTTGAACGTTATTATTAGCATAATTAACTAGCGTTTTTGCGATTGATGCTAGTTGGCTTTGATTGACGCCATCTGTTGGTGTAGTGCCCTCAAAATTGAGTACGTTGGCGTTGGAAAGATTGACGTTATTTAATTGACTAATATCGATCTGTTTTGTCGTAGGGTCACTAAAATTGCCACCAATCGATAACCCGGATAAGTTCAAATTATTCAAAGGTGCAAGATTGGGGTCTGCTTTTTCATCGTTGGCTAATACTACTTGAACTTGAACCTTGGTCGATGAGGGTAACATTTGCAAATATTGAAGGCCATTCAAACTTTCGATTGGGGTAGTAATGATGTCGGGAATATAGCCGCCGGGTCCAGTAGGTGAAGTCACTCCCAAGTTGGGAGTAATAGTATCATATTCGACCATTGAAATATTGAGGTTGTTTCCTTTGTAGGATTCAATTTGACCAACCGTAATCGGCGTAGTAGTGAAGATGTTCAACGCATTTTTAACTTCGCCTTCCAAATTAGGATCGGTAAAATTAACAACGGTATCGGCTGAAAGATTGCTTGGCAGTGCATAAGGATCAGTTGTTGTACCAGAATTGTTAGTTGAAGAACCAACTGAGGGACTGGTGGTGGCTGCTTTTGCGGTCTGATTGACAGTTGAACCTAAGATTGCGGTTGAAAATAGGGAGACTCCTAGATAGATTGCTTTTTTCTTTAATAACATTTTTTCTGTCCTTTCTATTTTGTTCGGCTATATCCTAATTTTTTTTGGCTCTCAACAAAAATATTTGAAACGACGATATTCAGGACTTTTTTTGAGAAGTCTTTATTGATAAGGCATATAGAACTTTTTTGTGAAATAGACGAAACGGAGGGTATAAAATGAGTTAAGATACTTGTAATAATAGTGGCAGCGTAAACATTGCTTTTTGTAAGCTAATCATTAGGAGTCTGTTGCATTTATGTTGATAATTAATTGTGAGAAATGGGAGGCGATATTTTGTCTAAGATATTTGAAGTGAATGAACTTTTTTATCAAGTCGGTGAGACAAAGATTTTAAAAAACATTAATTTAGACATCGAACAAGGCCAATACCTGACTTTTATTGGGCCGTCTGGGAGTGGGAAGAGTACCTTGATGCGGATCTTGGCTTCGATGATCAGTCCTACTTCAGGAAAGGTGCTTTTTCAAGGGGATGATATTGAAACTTTAGAGCCAACTCAATATCGGCGAAAAGTCTCATATGCCTTTCAGCAGCCAACACTATTTGGAAAGACAGTCCGTGATAATTTGATGTTTCCATTTGAAGTTCGTAATCAACAATTTGATGAAAGTAAGGTTGATCAGTACTTGAAAATGGTCAATCTGGAATCGGATTATTTAGACAAGAGCGTCAATGATGTTTCTGGAGGCGAAAAACAACGGATCGCTTTGTTGCGTAATTTGTTGTTTCAACCAGAAGTTTTGATAACGGATGAAGTTACTGCTGGTCTGGATGCTGAAAATAAAAACATTGTCCATAAGATGTTAAATGACTTCAATCAACAAGGACTCACGATTCTGCGAGTTACACATGACGAAACCGAAATTGACGATTCGGCTGATACGGTGACAATTAAGGGAGGAGAGCTTGTAAATGACTAATTTAACGGTTTCTAATTCAACCTTAGCATTAGGATTTGTCTTGGTTTTAGTGGCTCTGATTATTGGCTACGTAGAAAAGTTACATATTGATAAAGATATTATTATTGGCGTTGTGCGGGCTATCGTTCAATTGTCGATCGTTGGATATATTTTAAAATTCGTGATCAAAGCTAATGACATTTGGCTCACCTTGGCCTGCTTTTTGATTATTGTCGGCAATGCTTCTTGGAACGCAGGTAAACGTGGTAACGGTATTCCTAAAGCCTTTCAATCGTCGTTGTTAGCTATCTTTGTGGGGACAACTATTACTTTGGCGACATTAGTTCTGACTGGTTCAATCAAGTTTGTTCCTGAACAGATCGTTCCTGTAACCGGAATGATTGCCAGCAATATTATGGTGGCGATTGGGTTATGTTATCGGAATATGAAACAGACCTATACAGATCGTCATCAACAAGTTTTGGAAAAATTGGCTTTGGGAGCAGATGTGAAATTAGCTTCGTTAGATATTTTGCGTGATTCAATTAAGAGTGGAATGCAACCAACCATCGATTCGATCAAAACACTGGGATTAGTTAGTTTGCCTGGAATGATGTCCGGTTTGATTTTTGCTGGAGTTGATCCAGTTAAGGCCATCAAATACCAAATTATGGTAACTTTTATGTTACTATCAGGAACAAGTATTGGATCGATTATTTCTTGTTACTTGGGCTATAAACAGTTCTTTAATCACCGTAAACAATTAAAGAATGAACTTATTTCTTAGCTTTCTTAAAATAGACCTACTATGTAGGTCTATTTTTTTATATAATTGGTACAATGGGATGTGATGTAGATTTGAAGTTAGCAGTTATAGAAATTGGATCTAACTCCATTAGAACATCAGTGTACAGATCTTCAAAAAAGAATCGTTTTAAAACTTTAGACCGTTGGCGTGAACCAGTGAGACTAGGAAAATCTATTACTCAAAGTCGACTCTTGACCAACGATCAAATTGAAGAAACAATTGATGTTTTAAAGAAATTTCAAATTCGAATTGAAAGATACCAAGTTGATCGAATCAGCTTGATTGCCACTGCCGCTGTTAGAATGGCTAAGAACCAGGAGCAATTGATCTTTGCTGTTCTCAAAGAAACAGGCTTAAGACTAGAGATCATTAACGAAAAAGAAGAAGCATACTATGATTACGTTGCAGTGAGAAGTACGATGCGGATCAAAGATGCGTTGATCGTTGATGTTGGTGGCGGAAGCAGTGAAATTAGTTTGGCTAAGAAAGGTCGGCTCAAACATGGTTTGAGTATTCCAATCGGGGCCATTTCAATTTCTGATTTGTATTTAGCGAGTGATCCAATCCAAGCAGAAAAATTACAAGCAGCAAGAAAAGATATCGCTCAGCGTTTAGAAGACCTGCACTGGATGAGTGCGCCAGCAACCTTTGTTGGCCTTGGTGGTACTTTGCGCGCTGTGACGAGTATTTTGAATCGTGAAGGTAAAAATAAAAAAACCTTGCACAATTCAGTTATTTCGTGTGACCAAATCGACGAACTCTTTGATAAATTGATTCACGCTTCTCTTGAAGAACGAAGTCAAATCAAAGAATTGAGCGATGGTAGATACGAAGTTATTTTGGGAGGCATTTTAATAATTTCTGAGATTATTAAAAAAACCCCCTCTAAAGAAATTCGTTTTTCGAATTTCGGCGTTAGAGAAGGTTATGTCTTTAGTTATTTTCACAAAATGAATCTTCAAGATAAATGATAATTATGCACGGCTTGGAATAGTCATCTTAGCAGAAGCTAAAATGTGTCCGTCCATCTTGTGCAGTAGTTCGTTCATCCAGAAACCATTTTCCAAATCAAGATTGTCATCTAGAGCAAATACCTTGAGTACGTAATCATGGGTTTGATCAGGTGGATAAGGTCCGTTGTAACCTGTGGCCACATCTTTAGGACCATCTAGTAATGGACTGGCAGAACTATTTTTGCCTTGAACGACTGGTTTATTGGCAATTTGACTGAAGTTCTCAGGTATCTCAACTTGTGAACTAGGAATATTTGCGGCTGTCCAGTGAATCCATTCAAATCCACAAACTGGAATGGAGTCAGGATCAGTAAAAGTCAAAGCAATAGTTTTTGCGTCTGCTGGAATATCTGATAATTTAATTGGGAAACTGATAACCGGTTTCCCATTTTTTATATCATCTGGAGCAGCGTATTTACCATATTTGTCTGGCAATAAGTTGTTAGGTAAGTCTACTTTTATTTCCATACAAAAATCTCCTTTATATGAGGTAATAATAATGCAACAAATAAATCTTAATGAATTGCCTGATTTCATTGTAGAACAGGTTGAAAACATTGAACAACAATATAATAAGAAAATTGAGATATATTCCCAATTCGAACCACAAAAACTTTTAACATTAGATCAAGCTAATCATACTGTGGATCAAGATCTCGTTAAGGTTGTAATTACTAATGAAAAATATGCCGATTTCGTCTTGAGTCACGAGTTACATCATATTGAATTGGAATTCTCCGATGAGCCAAATATTTCCTCTGCAGTGACGACTGGTCAACGTGAGCGTGATGAGAGAGTTCTGGCGATTGCTAATTCAGTCTTCGAGACTTTGGAACACGTTACGGTTTTAAAGCGTCAAAAAGCTGATCAAACTTTGACGGATGAAGTCAAGGCCGAATACTTGAAGGGCCTTGAAATAGCTTTACATCCTAACGTTTCGTTAGATAATGCCAATATGCGTTTCTTCCGGACTGTAATCATGTTCGATGGAATGATTTTCGGTGAACATGCTTTAGATGATAAATGGAAAGACGAATTTCCTACATCATTTAAGTATGCTTTGAAGATGGCTAAAATTGTTGAAGAAAACGACTTGACGGTTCCCTTCCAATTCAGAAGAGCTTTGGTTAATAGTCTCGATGCTTATAATGAAATTATTATTTCCAACGGTTATCAAGGAATGCATTTCCATACTTTCTTGAACGTCACACCGGTCGTATCCAAGCGTCAATTACGTTTGAGTTTGAACCAAGTCTATCAGATCAAGCATTCCGAATATAAGAACCGGGCTACTGGTCGAGACGGCTTTGCTCTGATCAGCATCAACGATGGTCAAAGCGTGGCCACTTTGAATCTTGACCCTAATAAAGTCACCCCCGAATTTTACAAAACTTTCTATCAATATACAGTTGAACAAGTTTTTAAGGAACAAGGAACTGATTATTTAATAAGATAGGAGAAAATAATGTCCGATAAAATTGAAGAGTTTAAAGAATTGTTAGCACAAGCTAAGTTTGTAACTTTTCTAACTGGTGCCGGCGTTTCCGTACCATCAGGGATTCCTGATTATCGTTCAAAAAATGGGTTGTACAAGCGCAAGAACTACAATTTTCCACCTGAATATATGTTGAGCCATGATAATTTGGTCAAACATCCGGATATCTTTCATGAGTTCGTGGTCGAAAATATGTATTTTCCTGACGCACAACCGAATATCATTCATCAAAAAATGGCCGAGATCAGCAATCAAAAAGGTGCAATCGTCACGCAAAATGTTGACAAACTGCATACGAAGGCTGGGGCAAAAAATGTCGTAGAATTTCATGGTAATTTATACGATAATATTCATTGCCTAACTTGTGGCAAAGAGTTTGATTACAAGTATTATTTAAAGGATTTTCGCCATCATGAGGACAACGGGATCATTCGTCCGGGGACAACTGTCTTATATGGTGAGAATATCAATCCAAAGAATTTTCAAAATGCGGCCTTAGCAGTTCAAAAAGCTGATCTTTTAGTAGTTGTCGGAACTAGTTTCAAAGTTTATCCATTTGCAGGATTATTAGAGTACAGTTCACCCCAAGCTAAATTGGTTGTCATTAATAAAGAAGATTTAAACCTTGATTCATCTATTTTGGCTATCGCAGACGATGCCACGAACGTTTTTTCACAAATTTAAAAAAATGCTATACTTAATATCAATTTAGTAGCGGTGGAGGTTAATATATTGACTGAAGAGAAAAAGACTTTTTATATCACAACACCCATTTATTATCCATCTGGAAAATTAACAATTGGGAACTCATATACAACGATCGCAGCGGACACGTTGGCTCGTTATAAACGTAATGAAGGCTATGATGTGTTCTTCTTAACGGGAACTGATGAACATGGTCTCAAGATCGAACAAAAAGCTGAAGAAAAACACATGGAGCCACAAGAATACGTGGACATGATGGCTAAAGGAATCAAAGAGCTTTGGAAGAAGCTTGATATCTCAAATGACAAGTTCATTCGTACGACTGATGACTATCACGTTAAAGCAGTTCAAAAGATCATTGAACGTCTGATTAAACAAGGGGATATTTATTTAGGCGAATACAAAGGCTGGTATTCAGTCGATGATGAAGAATACTTCACCGAATCACAAATGGCTGAAGTTTATCATGATGATGACGGTAATGTTATCGGTGGGAAAGCTCCTTCTGGTCACGAAGTTCAATTGGTTAAAGAGCCTTGCTACTTCTTTAAGATGAGCAAATATGCTGACCGTTTATTGAAGTATTACGAAGATAATCCAACTTTCATCGAACCAGAGATTCGTAAGAATGAAATGATCAATAATTTCATTAAGCCAGGATTGGAAGATCTAGCTATTTCTAGAACTACTTTCAATTGGGGCGTACAAATTCCAAGTAATCCAGAGCACGTGGTTTATGTATGGGTCGATGCACTTTTGAACTATATTACAGCTCTAGGATATGGCAGTGATGATGAATCACTCTTCAATAAATACTGGCCTGCTAATGTTCAATTTGTCGGTAAGGAAATCGTCCGTTTCCACACTATCTATTGGCCAATTATTTTGATGGCTTTAGGGATTGATTTGCCTAAGCAAGTCTTTGGTCATGGCTGGTTGTTGATGAGACACGGTAAGATGTCTAAGTCGAAAGGTAATGTTGTCTATCCAGAGATGTTAGTTTCTAGATATGGTTTGGATTCACTACGCTATTATCTAATGCGAGCTATACCATTTGGTAGTGATGGTGTCTTCACACCCGAAGATTATGTCGACAAGATCAATTATGACCTCGCTAACGATTTAGGTAATTTATTGAACAGAACTATTTCAATGATCAATAAATATGACGATGGTAAGATCGTAACTGTCAAAGCAGCTACTGAACTTGATAAGGATCTTGAAGCAGAATATGCCAAGACATTAGTAGCTTATCGTGAACACATGGATAAGTTTGAATTTCCCGATGCATTAGCTAGCGTTTGGTCATTCATTGGACGTGCTAACAAGTATATTGACGAAACACAACCATGGGTTTTGGCAAAAGATGAAGCTAAGAAGGCTGAATTACAATCAGTTCTTGGTCATTTAGCTGAATCATTGCGTTTAATTGCCCTTTTGATCAGCCCAGTAATGACTCAATCACCTGTTAAGATGTTTGCCCAATTAGGACTTGATTATGATCATGATAAGTCACTTGAATTTGGCGACACAGTAGTTGGCAAGACTGTAACCGACAAACCAGAACCAATCTTCCCACGTCTTGATGCTGAAGAAGAAGTTAATTACATTAAAGGCAAGATGGCAGAAGAACAAGCTAAGCATGGTACTGGCAAGTTGAGTAAATCTGCTCAAGCTAAAGCTAAAGAACAAGCAGAAGAAGATGACGAATTCCCTAAAGAAATCGAATTCGATGATTTTGCCAAAGTTAAGATGGTCGTAACAGAAATTCTTGACGTTAAACCGGTTGAAAACTCAAGTAAATTGTTGCAATTCAAACTAGACGATGGTTCAGGCGTTGACCGTCAGATCCTTTCAGGAATGCACAAATTCTATCCTAACTACAAAGAATTGATCGGTAAGAAAGTGCTGGCAGTTGTTAACTTGAAGCCTCGTCGGATGGTTGGCGAATGGAGTAACGGTATGTTGCTTTCAACTGAAAAGGGTGATGAAGTCAAACTGGCAATCGTTGATGATTCACACAAAAATGGAGCTATTTTAGGCTAATGAAAATCTTTGATACGCATACACATTTAAATGACGAGGCTTTTGCAGGTAAGACGCAACAGTTCATTGATAATGCAAAGGAATTAGATGTTGTTGAGATGGCTATTATCGGTTCAAACGAACAATTTAACCTCGATGCGATTCGACTAGCCCAAAATTACCAACCATTGCATGCCGTTGTTGGCTGGCATCCAGAATTTGCTGAAGAGTATAATCAAACGCAGCTGATCAATCAAATCCAGCTACCCGAGGTAGTTGCTATTGGTGAAATTGGTCTCGATTATCATTGGGAAGAAGATCCAGATCCAAAGATTCAACAAAAGGTCTTGATTCAACAACTCGATGTTGCTCAACAATATAACATGCCAGTCTCAATTCATTGTCGTGATGCGTTTGATGATATGTATCGTATTTTGAAAGACCATGATATGTCGAAGTCCGGTATCATCATGCACAGTTTCAACGGTGATCTTAAATGGCTGAATAAGTTCTTGGACTTAGGTTTGTGGATTTCATACAGTGGAGTCGTTTCTTTTAAGAATGCTCCAGAAGTTCATGAATCGGCAAAGAATACGCCCTTAGATCGCCTATTAGTTGAAACAGACGCCCCTTATTTAACTCCCGAGCCTTATCGTGGACATGCTAATCAACCAGCTTATACGAGATATGTGGTCGATGCGATTGCCAAATATAAGGATATTGCACCGAATGAGATTGCTGAACGGACTTTCAATAATGCTCACCAAGTGTATAATCTACCAGTATGAAAAAAATAAAAGAGATTATCGTAGTTGAAGGTAAGTCGGACACCAATCGCCTAAAAGATTGCTTTGGAGACTTAGGCGTCGACACGATTGAAACGACTGGCTCAGCTATCAGTCAAGAAACAATTGCTAGAATCAAAGCAGCTCAAAAAAAACGTGGCGTGATTATCTTTACTGATCCAGACTTTAACGGCAACCGTTTGCGCACCATCATTCAAAAGGCGGTCCCTGATGCTAAACAGGCCTTTTTGCCCCGTAACAAAGCCGTTCCTAAGCATAGTGATGGCAGTCTAGGTATCGAACATGCTAAAGACGAAGATATCAAATCCGCATTAGCAGCTGTTTATACGCAAACTGAAAGTGATTTTAAGGATTACGACCAATCTGATATGGTTAATTTAGGACTGATTGGACGAACTGATTCTCATCAGCGGCGCTTATTCGTTGGTTCCGAGTTGAAGATAGGCTACACGAATGCGAAACAGTTTTTGAATCGTTTGAATATGTTTCAAGTGGCACCGAAAGATTTGTTAGCAGCGGTTAAAAATTTTGATAAAGGAAGTACTCATGACACAAAATAGATTAAGTATTGCTGATCCTATTCGTACGAATGACATCATGCGTAAATATAAATTGCGTGCAAAGAAAAGTTTAGGACAAAATTTCTTAACCAATGAAAAAGTTTTAGACGATATTGTTGATGCATCTGGATTAAAATCTGATGAGATTGCCATTGAAATTGGACCTGGTATCGGTGCCTTGACGGAAAAATTAGCTCAAGTAGCCGAACACGTCTATGCTTTTGAAATCGATGATAGTTTGATACCAGTTTTAGCCGATACATTGCAATATTACGAAAATATCGATGTGATCAATCAAGATATTTTAAAAGTCGATCTTGATCAATTTGTTAAAGACCATGATTTAGTAGGTAAAACAATCAAAGTTGTAGCTAATTTGCCTTATTACATTACGACACCGATTATGTTGAACTTGATTGAAAGTGACTATCCATTCCAATCCTTAGTACTGATGATGCAAAAGGAAGTTGCTGAAAGAATCACTGCTAATCCAGGACATCGTGAATATGGTTCCTTGTCGATCGCCGTCCAAACGCAAATGAATGCTAGAATCGACCGGATTGTCGGTAGCAAGTCATTCATTCCTCGTCCCAAAGTTGATTCAGCGGTCGCAGTGCTTGATCGATTACCCAAAGAGCAGATTGATATCGCAGATCCAATCTTTTTCAATAAATTGGTACGTTCAGCTTTTATGCAAAAACGTAAGAGTTTAATGAATAATTTATTGAATTGGCTAGGCCGTACCGATGAAAATCGTGAAAAAATAAAAAATGTTTTTGAAAAATGTGGAATTGCTGAAAATGCCCGTGCAGAGCAAGTTTCAATCGATCAATTTAAACAGATGGCCGTAGAGTTTGCTAAGTAAAAGGTTAACTACCTCAAGATTTTGTTGAAATTTTCACAAAAACGTGGTAAAATTTCACTCCTAAGGAGTGATTATTATAATGCCAACATCATTAAAGACAATTAAAAGTCGACTAGATTCACACTTAGGTGAGAATTTGACCATTGTCGCACAAGCAGGTCGTAAGAAAGTTGTCCGTCGCCGGGGAACTTTAGCAGAAACGTTCCATTCAGTATTTGTCGTAGATTTGGATCAAAATGAAAATTCTTTTGAACGTGTTTCATACAGCTATGCTGATTTGTTAACAAAGTCAATTGATATTCAATTTGATGGTGAAGAACCCGCTGAAGCTGCTTCAGACGCTGAAACTGAAGCTGAAGCTGAATAGTTATAATAAGCTTTTGTTAATTTGAAGACACACAAGATATTGTCAGTCTTTGAACATTGATTTTGAATAACCTCTGATTTCACACATCGAATCAGAGGTCTTTTTTTGTGAAAGTTAAGATAATCTATTGACTTGGTTCGAAAAAAACATGAATTGTTCATTGTTTTGCTTTATAATCTTGTAGGTAGATATGTTTTTAGGAGAAAAAAAGATGAAAACACGAAGAAGCGAACGTTTAATTGACATGACTCGCTATTTATTAGAACGACCACATACCTTGATTTCTTTGGCATTTTTTGCAGATCGTTACGAATCAGCCAAGTCATCAATTTCTGAGGATTTAGGTATTTTGAGAAGAACTTTTATGATTCGGGGAATCGGAGTTCTTGAAACTTTACCTGGAGCTGGTGGGGGAGTAATTTTCACACCGGGAATTTCCAAAAAAGAAGCGACTGAATTTGTTGAGAGTACTGCCAAACGCTTAGTCGAACCCAATAGAATTCTGCCCGGAGGGTATTTATATTTGACAGATTTATTGGCTGATCCGGAGCTGTTGAGAACTGTTGGCCGCATGATTGCTACACAGTACTCACAGAGTTCAATTGATGTCGTCATGACAGTTGCCACAAAAGGTATACCAATTGCCCAAAGTGTCGCTAATTTCTTAAATATTCCATTTGTTATGGTCCGTCGTGATTCAAAGATCACAGAAGGTTCAACAATTAGTGTCAACTATGCGTCTGGTTCATCGGACCGAGTGGAAAAGATGGAACTTTCTAAACGAAGTCTTGATGAAGGCTCACGGGTGTTAGTAGTTGATGACTTCATGAAAGGCGGCGGTACGATCAATGGCTTGCGTAGTTTGATCTCTGAATTTAACGCTATCTTTGTTGGTGCGACCGTCTTTGCCGAAAATATTAATATTCACAGTCAGTTTAGTGATGAAGATGTGACTTCTATTTTTAAAGTGACTAAAATCGATACAAAAAATAAGATTTTGAACGTTGAAGCAGGAAATTATTTGACTAATACCGATTTCAGTTATTTTGAGTAAATTCTTAATTGAGCAGTCATATATAATAATGCTATTATATATAAGGATATTTGAATGACTGAAGGGAGTTTCTGATGTCGAATCGTTATGTAATAATTCTTGCTGCCGGAAAAGGCACGAGAATGAAGTCTAGACTATATAAAGTCTTGCACCCTGTTGCAGGGAGAGCCATGGTTGACCATGTGTTGACACAGGTGGAGAAGGTTAAGCCAGATTTGATCGAGACGGTTATCGGTAATGGTGCTGATAAAGTTCAAGAACTATTGGGCGACCGGACTAAATATGCCTTGCAAACAGAACAATTAGGTACAGGCCATGCTGTATTGCAAACTGAGGATGTTTTGGGAGATAAAGATGGTATTACTCTAGTGGCTACTGGTGATACACCTTTGTTTAGATCTGAAACATTTGAAAAGTTGTTTGATTTTCATGAAAAAGAAGGCGCTGCAGCAACAATCTTAACTGCTCATGCTGATGATCCGTTCGGTTATGGACGAATCATTCGTGACGGCAACGGTAATGTTGAGAAGATCGTTGAACAAAAGGATGCCTCAAGAAGTGAACAAGAAGTTCAAGAAATCAATACTGGTGTCTTGTGCTTTGATAATAAGTTGTTATTTGAAAACTTGCACAAAGTTAAGAATGATAATGCTCAAGGCGAATACTATTTGCCTGATGTGATTTCATTGCTTAAACAACAAGGTAAAAAAGTTTCTGCCTATCAAATGGCTGATTTGAGCGAATCACTTGGTGTCAATGACCGAGTTGCTCTATCTAAAGCTGAGAAGATCATGCAGAGAAGAATCAATGAAGAACACATGCGCGACGGTGTAACAATCGTTGATCCAGATAATACTTATATCGATGTTGATGTTGAAATCGGCAACGATACTGTCATCGAACCAAATGTTAAGATCTTTGGTCAAACTAAGATCGGTTCAGAATGTGTTATCGGTTCAGGCTCAAGAATTTCTGATTCTGAGATTCAAGACAATGTTGAAGTGATCAGCTCAACGATTGAAAATGCTATTATGCATAAGGGAAGTAATGTTGGCCCTAATTCACATCTTAGACCAAAAGCAGAGATTGGCCGTGATGTTCATATCGGTAATTTCTGTGAAATCAAAAACGCTAAGATTGGCGATCGGACTAAGGTAGGTCATCTAACATATGTTGGTGACGCTACTTTGGGTACGGATATCAATGTCGGTTGTGGTGTAGTATTTGTTAACTACGACGGTGTCAAGAAATGGCACAGCAATATCGGCGACCATTCATTTATTGGCAGCAACTCTAATATTATTGCTCCAGTTGAAATGGCTGATCATTCGTTTATCGCTGCAGGTTCAACGATTACAGATGATATTCCTAAGCATGCAATGGCAATTGCACGTCAAAGACAAACAAATAAAGAGGATTTCTGGGAAAGATTACCTCTGTCAAATAGTGAAGAATGGAAATAAGGGTGAATAATTAAATGTCATGTCAAAATAACGAACGACCAATGAAGATTTTTGCATTGAATTCAAACAAGCCTTTAGCTGAAAAAATTGCTAAAGAGGTTGGTGTACCATTAGGTAAATCATCAGTTACACGTTTCAGTGACGGTGAAATTCAAATTAATATTGATGAGAGTATTCGTGGTGCCGAAGTTTTCTTGATTCAATCAACTTCAGCTCCAGTTAACGATAATTTAATGGAACTTTTGATCATGGTTGACGCCTTGAGACGTGCTTCAGCATCAGTAATCAACGTGGTGATTCCATACTACGGTTACGCACGACAAGATCGTAAATCACGTTCCCGTGAACCAATTACAGCTAAGTTAGTTGCTAACATGTTGCAACGTGCCGGCGTAGATCGTGTGCTTGCACTTGATTTACATGCTGCCCAAATTCAAGGATTCTTTGATATCCCAGTTGATCACTTGATGGGTGCCCCATTATTGGCTGACTACTTCTTATCAAATCATCTTGAAGAAGATGCTGTGGTTGTTTCACCTGACCATGGTGGTGTTACACGTGCTAGAAAATTAGCTGAATTTTTGAAGACCCCAATTGCAATTATTGATAAACGTCGTCCTCGTGCTAATGTTGCCGAAGTGATGAACATTATCGGTAATGTTAAAGGCAAACGAGCTATCATTATTGATGATATGATCGATACTGCCGGTACTATTTCACTTGCTTCACAAGCTTTGATCGACGCTGGAGCTACAGAAGTTTATGCTTGTTGTACACATCCAATCCTTTCCGGCCCAGCTATTGAAAGAATCGAAGCTTCTCCTATTAAGACATTGGTTGTAACAGATTCAATCAATCTTCCTCAGGAAAAAGTTATCGACAAGATGGTTCAAGTTTCAGTAGGTCCACTGATTGGTGAAGCTATCAAACGTATTCATGACAACGAACCAGTTAGTCCATTATTCAATACACGTTTTGAAAGAAAAACAAAATAATTATATTAAAATATAACAAAAATACCATTATTTTATATTAAAAAATAATGGTATTTTTGCGTTTTTATATATAAAAATGATATCTTTCTTTATTCACAAAAGCTATAATCGAATCGATTAAAAACTTATATTTGATGGCAATGATGTGGATAGGGAGGTATCAACAGTGTTTAGAGTGAGGATTGTTTGTTGTGCAGTTTTTATTTCGCTTTCATTAATACTTTTAAACGTTAAGATAGTAGCAGCAGATGCGACTGGAGATGCACTTGCTGAGGCTGAGTACGGTTTGAGTATTGCTCCTAATAAACTGATACTTAATAGTGATTTATTTACAGTTGGAGATTTGAGTCAGTATGATGATCCAAGCAATACTTTGACGGGAAAGGGGAAAAATCTGGCCCAACTTCAAACGGTCGATGGTCGTCCAGTTTCGGCTAGTAATCCTTATCGGGCAATTAGAATGACTTATAATAAAGGCCAAACTGCTTCAATCTGGTCAAATATGAGTGGCAGTAATTATTTTGACCTCGGGAAAGATCAGACTTTAACTATGTGGCTGTATTTTGGTAGGGCGAAGGTAAAACCTGGTGATGGCATGGCCTTTGTACTCCAAAATGATCCTAAAGGTACAGGTGCTTTTTCTAGTCTGTATAATAAAATTGGTGCTGGTGAAACTTTGGGTGTTTGGGGAGTCGATACGGATTATAGTGTAGATAGTAATATTACACTTGCTAAATCAGCCATTCAAAATAGTTGGGCACTTGAGTTTGATAGTAATAAAAATACTAATCCTGCTCCAGGAGGCGCTGACTACTTTGATGCAAATATTGCTACCGGTTCGCAACATATTGCTGATGGTGAACCTGGAGATTCTAAAATGTATAGACGATACGGAACTAAACCAACTTTCACTTGGTTGGGGCACCTTAAAGATGGCGGATATTATTACTCTATGGCTCACGGTAATGCTTCAAGCGCCGCTTTAACAGATGGTTTATGGCACCATTTGACAATTAAGTGGGACGCAGCCAAAAAGATTTTACATTATAGTTTTAATGACAAGAAAATGGATGGATCAAAAGGAGATTATCCAATTGAACAGAATGTGCCAATCGATACCAATATCTTTGGTACAGTAAATCAAAATAAATTACTCTGGGGTTTTACTGCTACCACAGGTGACTACTACCAGCCTAATTTAGTTGTTTTTGAATCGATTCCGGCCGTAGTAGAAGGTGATGTCAGTTCTTCGATTCAAGATATTACCAAGAATGAAGATGTTAAAGCTAATGGAATAGTTGATTCTTCTGATAAACTGGCACTTAATTATAAATTAACTTATCAAAGCGGTAATAAGGCTTGGTCCAATATTCAAGCTAAGTTGGTTTTACCAAGTCTGCTTAATTACCCATCTACCGGGACCCTTGGCAAGATTACTTATAGTGATGGTTCAGTCGAAGATATTCCAGCCTCAAGTCTAACTAAAGATCATACTTTGAATCTTACATTAAAGAAGTCATTGTCAAATTCATTGAATAAAGCCACGATTACGATCAATGGAACTGCCCCCAATGTCAACGTTCAGACTCTTGTACCAGAAGTTCGTTCGGTAATTGACAGTCCGGTTTTAATTAAGTCAGTCGATACCATACCTTTTTATATCGCTAAGAGTAAACCATTGCTGTTGAGTGTGGATCAAAATGAACTTACCGTAAATCCAAATGATTCCGCCAAGATAACCGGCAAAGTATCTAATAATGATGGATCGGCGGTCAATAATTCTCAAATTACGATCTATCCCACCTTAAACGGAACCAACTTGGCGGCCTTTCCATTGGGAAGTAGTGGTACTGATGGCAAGTTGACTTATCAAGTTCCTTACGCTAAATTGACTCAAGAAAAAAATACATTAACCTTATATGCCAAAGATACTACAGGTAATATTTCCAATAGTGTATCGGTAATTATTTCAAAACAAGGTTCATTATCATTAACGGTGAAGGATTCCAGTTTTAAAACAGTCAATCAAACCTTTGCAGATCGGCTGATTCCCAGAAATGGTGACTGGGATATCAAAGTTAATGATAGCCGTGATGCAGGTCAAGCATGGCAACTGTCGGCTACTAGTACGGGATTGTTCTGCGGAACGACCAAATTTCTTGGCAATATTATTTTTCGTGATTCGTATAGCCATGAAAACGAGTTTAGTACAAATTCGCCAGTTATAATCGCTGATGGAGTAAAGACTGGTAACAATATGCAAATAACCAATATTAATGATAGTTGGAATTCTGCTACCGGGATCTTATTAAAAGCTACCGGACAAGAACTGGCAGGTTTATATTCTGGAAAAATAGTTTGGACATTAGTAGATTCCTCTAAGTAACAGGACCTCTTTTAAGTAGAAATATCCTTACCTTTTAAAACTTATGATATTTTTATCAGAAATAAATATCGTTTTTAACAAAAAATTTTATTACGGTCTATAATATAAAGTGATAGATTTATTTCTGCAATGTAAAGTTTTAAAAGAGGTTTAGTATGAAAAAGAGATTATTTATATGGCCAACTATTTTATTATTACTATTACTTTGTTTTGTCGAGACGACTGAAAATAATACTTTTGCTGATTCTTCTATTGATGCTCTTAATGATGTAATTGCAGGATTGCAAAGTGCGCCAGATAACTTGGGACTTAAAGACAAGAATGGCAATGTCTTATTTGTACCAGGAGATTTTAGCGGGTATTCAGGCAATCCAACCAATAAGGCGCTTCTTCTAAATTCTAGTGCTAGTACTACTGGAGTTTTGCGAGCCATTCGAATGACTAGCTACAAGAACGAAACTGCCGCCATGTGGTCGAATGTAGCAAACAATAATTATATTGATTTAGGGCAAAATCAAACGTTGTCAATGTGGCTATATTTTGGTGATACAAGGGTGACACGTGCGGATGGAATGGCATTCGTTATGCAGAATTCGGATGCCGGAATCAAAGCATTTTCCAATAAAAATGGAAGTATTGCCGGTGGTGAGACTTTAGGAACTTGGGCTGTCGATAATGATAGAGATGTTAGTTCCAATGTTGATTTAGCTAAAACGGCTATTCAAAACAGTTGGGCTTTGGAGTTTGATACTCATGTGAATAATAGTGCAACTCCTGGGGCTGCAGATTATTTTGACTCAGGGAGTAATATAACTGGCCAACATATTGCTTACGGAGAGCCGGGAAATTTTCTTACTTATAATCGTCAAGGTACTAAACCAAGTTACTTCATGGGGACTTATTTGAGCGGTGGATATTATTATTCTATGGCGCATGGTGAGGCTCAAAATGTTAATTTGATCAACGGACAATGGCACCACTTAACACTTCATTGGTATGCGACCCCTGGTGATCAACATATAACATATAGTTTCGATGATAAGAATCCTGATGGTTCAAAAGGTACTGATCCGAAAAGTGCGACTGTTCCCGTTGATACGTCATTATTCGGGACTGTTCCTAATAATAAACTCCGCTGGGGATTTACAGCAACCACTGGTGATTACTATGAACCCAATTTAGTTGCTTTTGAATCTATTCCCTCTTTAGTTGAAGGTGATATAACTTCAAGAATTGATGATCTCACTCAGGATAAAACAGTTGAAACTAATGGGACGGTCAATTCAGGCGATAAATTAGGAGTCAATTATCTTTTGAAATATCAAAGTGGTAATGAAGATTGGTCTAATATTCAAGCTAAACTGATATTGCCTTCATACGTTACCTATCCAACTACTGGCAATGTCGGTACAATAACGTATAGTGATGGCACAATTGAAAATATCCCTGCAAGT